>NZ_WVUH01000006.1 GCF_017614955.1 Micromonospora echinofusca | reverse complement strand
GCGAGGACCCCGGTCCGCCCGGTGACCCGGTCGAAGCGCAGCGCACACAGCGGGGTGGTCAGGTCGGTGTACGCGAACGACAGGGTGTCACCGTGCGCGCTCAACCCGCCGACGGTACCCACCCCGGGCAGGTCCACGGCGCCGAGCCGGACACCGGTCCGCCGGTCGTGCAGGGTCAGTTCGCTGGCCCCGTCCCGCCGCCAGGCGACGACGAGGGCGCCGTCCAGCACCGCCACGTCGGCGAGTACGGCGTACGGGTCCTCCGGGACGATTTCCCGCCAGTTGTCGTACCCGGGATCGCGCAGCCCGGTGACGACGACCCGCCCCCGGGGGGCGTCCCGGGCGGTCAGCAGGTAGGCGCGTCCGTCGACACCGACCCGCAGCGAGGTACTGGCCGGTACGCCCTCCTGGACGGGCTGGAACGCGGGGGCGTCCCAGGGGGCGGTGGTCAGGTCGGCCACCCAGAGGTCGTTGCCGGGTTGCCGGCCCCGGGTGGCCGAGACGGTGAGCCAGCCCCGCTCGGACTGCACCCGATAGTGGGTCGCCCTGTCCCGGCCGGCACCGAAGACCAGTACGTCGTCGTCCGCGCTCTTGCCCACGACGTGCAGGTAGATACGCCGGTGGTACTGGGTCTCGTCGGCCGGTACCGCTCCGGGCGGCAGCCGGCGGACGTAGTAGAAGGCGCTGGAGTCGGGTACCCAGGCGATCGTCGAGTTACGGCACCGGTCGATGGGACCGTCGACGGTGCCGCCCGTCGCGACGTCCATGACGTACAGCACCGACTCCTCGGTGCCACCGACCGAGAGCAGGTAGGTGAGCCGGGCGCCGTCCGGGGACACCTGCCAGACGTCGACGACCGTCCGACCGGACGGGTCCAGGGCCACCGGGTCGAGCAGTACCCGCCGGCTGCCGTCGGCCTCCGCCACGTGCAGGACCATGTGCTCCTGGCCGGGTTCCCGACGCATGAAGAACTGCCGGCCGCCGTGGGTGCTGGGCGGGCCGACCATGCCCACCGACTCCAGGGCGGACAGCCGTTCCCGGAAGGCTTCGACGTCGGGCAGCCGGTCGGCGTACGACCGGAACAGGGCCTCCTGGGCGGCGATCCACTCCCGGCTCGCCGGGCTCGTGGCATCCTCCAGCCAGCGGTACGGGTCGGCGACGTGATGGCCGTGCAGCACGTCCACCACGTCGGCGCGGGGCGCCGCCGGATAGCCGGGCATCTCAGGCACCTCCGGCGGACAGCCGGGCATCTCAGGCACCTCCGGCCGATAGCTGGGCATCTCAGGCACCTCCGGGTAGCCGGTCCACGAGGTCGGCGGTGATGTCGAGGTAGTCGAGGAGCTGGTCGTGCCACCCCACGTAGGCGGCGAAGTCGTGGGCGTGGGTCAGCACCCGTGCCGCCGCGAGCACCGCGACGACGTCGGGGTCGACCGGCCGGCCGTACCCCTCGACGAGGGCCCGGTGCAGGTCGTCCAGGTCACCGTCGGGCGCCGCCGGCAGGCCGACGGCGGCGGCGGCCCGCACCTCGTGCAGCTCCGCGACCAGCCATCCGAGGTCCAGCCACCAAGGTCCGCGTGCGAACGCCTCCCCGGTCAACAGCACGCTCCGACCCCGTGACTGCGGGACGATCACGGAGAGGCTGGCCGCGCCGTGCAGGAGGGCGGGCCGGTCGCCGCCCGCCACGGCGGTCAGGGCACGCAGCGCGGCGTCCAGCCGCGCCCAGCGGGCCGCGCCGAGCCGGGGGTACGCCTCCGCGCGCAGCCGTCCGACGGGCGTGGCCGGGTCCGGGTTTCCGGCCAACCAGCGGCCCAGCCGTGCGGGGCCGGGATGCTCGTCGACCACCTGGGCGGGGAGCGGATGGCGGTGCAGGGCGGCGAGGGCGGCGCCCGCCGCGCGCAGCCCGTCGGCGAGCAGCGCGCGCCGGTCCGGCCCGGCCGTCGCCCTGAGGGGGCGGGCCGGCGCGACCCGCGAAGGGTTGTCCGGCTCGGTGTGGTCGGTCGGCACCCGCACGGGATCGGTCGGCACCCGCACGGGGTCGGCCCGGAGCGCCGAGAGCAGCATCGCCGCCGAGAACGGGCCGGCGGTCGGGTAGTGGAAGGCGCGACCGTCCGTCGCGGGGGTGCGGATCGCCGGGTGCAGCCGGCCCACCCGGTCGAGGAGTCCGTCCGGCACCGGGGTCGGCGGCCGGTACGACGGGCCGGGCTCCCGGACCCAGAGGTAGCCGTCCGGGGTGCGCCGTACCGAGATCGCCAGCAACGACGTCGCGAAGCGGTGCAGGGTGGGGGCGGCGGTCATGTCGGCATCAGCGCCCGTCGGCGTTGCTCCAGCAGCCGGACCACCGTGGGCATCGGCGCGGCGACGGACGCGTCGAGGCGTCCGGTGGAGGCACTGAGCCCCCTGTCGGGGGGTGCGATCACGACGTTCGGGCGCTGTTCCAGGGCGGCCCGGTGGCTGCGGTACGCCGGACTCTCCAGTCCGTGTGGCGGCAGGGCCGGGGCCAGCGCGACCGGTGCCGGCGCACACTGGAGGGCGAGCATCGCCGGGGTGTCAGCGAGGCCGAGGGCCAGTCGGGCGAGGAAGTTCAGGCAGGCCGGGTAGACGATGATCGAGTCGGCCCACTCGGCCAACTCGACGTGGGGTGCGCCACCGGTGAGCTGTTCGGGCCACTCGTCCGACATCGCCGGCCGTCCGGTGCACGTGCTCAACGTGCCGAGCGTGACGAACTGCTGGGCGCTGCGGGTCGCCACGGCCTGGACGGTCAGGTCCGGGTACCCGAGGCGGAGCCAGTTGAGCCAGCCCGGCAGGAAGGCGGCGGAGACCGCACCACTGACCACGACGAGGAGCCGCCGGCCGGCGAACTCCGGGAATTCGGGGGTACCGGACACGTTCCCTACGCCTTCCATGCGGTGAGGATCGCCGCGAGATCGTCGACGGCGGCCTGCTCGCCCTCGGCCAGCAGCACCCCGCACGGGTTGAGGACCACCTCGTCGACACCGGCGGCGGCGTACCCGGCCAGCCGCTCGACGATCCCGTCCGGGGTGGCGTACGCGAACAGCCCCGACCCGACCAGCGCCCGCGCACCGCCCTTCGGGTCGGCGGTCGACACGGACAGCCCGGCGCGGCACAGCATGTCGACGTAGTGGGCGGCCCGCAGGTGCTGGCCGGCGGCCAGGTACGCGAGCCGTGCCGGGTTCCGGTCGGGTCTGCCGGTGGCGACGTGCACGACGGTGACGATCCGGGGTACCGGCCGCTCGTCGCCCGCCCCGGCCCGCAGTGCCGGTACGACCACCGTGCGGAGATAGTCCGGTGAGGTCATCCAGGTGACGGCGACGTCCGCGGTGGCCCCCGCCACCCGGGCCATCCCGGGCCGGAGCACACCGGCGCCGACCTCGACCCCGGGGTGCCGCAGCGGGGCGAGTCGCAGGCCGTGCACGGTTTCGTCGCGCAGCAGGCTGCGGATGGTGGTCAGGTACCCGCCGAGGGTCGAGGCCGGCCGGTCGTACGGCCGGCCGGTCAGCGCCCGCACCACGTCGGGGGTCGACGCGCCGAAGCCGGCCACGTAGGGATGGCCGGTCAGCGCGGCCACCGACCTCGCCTGCAACGCCGCCTCGTACGCACCGCGCAGCGGCATCAGGGTCACCGAGGTGCCGACGGGTACCGCCGAGCCGGCGCCGGCCAGGTAGGCGGCCACCTGGTGCGGCTCGGTACGCAGCGACTGGCCCAGCCAGAGCCGGGTCGCGCCGCCCTGGCCGACGAACCGGGCGTACGGCGCGACGGCCGACGGGGACTCGGGCTGGCCGGGGTAGAGGACGGAGACCTTCACGGCCGGTCCGGCCAGGGCAGTCGGGGGGACGTGGTGTTCCGGAACGGGGCTGCGGGGTCCGCGCCGCCCCGGAGGAAGGCGGCTGCGACGGCCTCGGCGAGGGGGATGCCGCGTACCGCGTGGTCGACCACGGCTTCGGCGGTCATCCGGGCCCGGTGTTCCCCGAAGCTCAGCGCCCGCATTCCCGGCCGGCCGTCCGCCGGGTCCCAGGCGACCGCGATCCCCGGGGCGACCCGACGGGCGAACGGGGACGTCTCGTCGACCAGGCCGGGCACGCCGGAGAGCGCCTCGACCAGGTCGTCGAGCACCGGCCAGGCCGGTTGCTCCAGGTAGACGACCATGGCGTCGCGGCGGGGGTACGAGCCGGGGAGCGAGAGGATCTTCGCGCGGTACGGCACCTGTCGGGACTCCAGCACCCCGAGCCCGGCGGCCAGCGCCCCGGGTGCGTGGTCGGCCGTCGCCAGGTGCAGGTAGAGCCGGAGGATCGGCCCGGCGCCGGTGATCGAGCCGGCAGATCCGTCGCACAGGTAGAACCCCGGGGACAGGGTGGGACGGGCCGCGTCGAGGGAGACCGTCGCCGTCCCGTCGTCGTCCCGGGCGCCGACCCGGCCGGCGGGTACCCGCACCCGTACGCCCGACAGTTCGACGACACAGTCGTCGTTCCCGTCCTCGACCACCGGGGCGCGGACGGGGGTACGCCGGTGCGGCAGGGCTGCGGCGAGCCGGCCCTCCAGGGGCAGGTCCCGCAGGGTCGGCCGGATGGAACCGTCGTACGCCCTGCCGACGTGCAGCGCCGAGTAGAGGGCGGCACCGAGCGCGGGGACCAGTGCCCGGGGACCGGCTGCCTCGACCAGTTCGTCGCCGACGTAGACCCGGGCGGCCGACACCACCCCGACCGACGTCAGGGCCGCCAGCAACGTGTCGTCGACCGGCGACTCCGGTACGACGGTGGAACTCTCCGCGACCATCACCCCGGCGACGCTAGGCGCATGATCGTCTCGGGCGAACCGGGCTGGCACCTAGCTGCGAACCGGTGGCCGTCTCGTGCCACCGTCATTGTCCGGTGCCGCAGCCCTCACCACGATGGCGGTCATCCCGATCTGCGGAATGGAGCACCCGATGACCGACGAGATCCTGGTGGACGGATACCAGTCCTACACCGACGCCGAAGAGCTCGATTTCGACGAGAACAGTGACAGCGAGTTCCCGACCACTCCGGTGAGTATCGCCTTCACCTGGGCACTCGGCTGCTGACATAGCGAGTTTCCGGCCCGTTGTCCCGGTGGGACAACGGGCCGTTTCGTCGTGTCCGGGACCGGTCGCGGTCTCGGGTCAGCGGCTGGCGACTGGCGGTCTCGGGTCGGCGGTCTCCGGTCTCCGGTCTCCGGCCGGCGGTCGGCGTCCGCTGCGGCCTCCTCAGTCGGCGAGGCCGAGGGTGCCGATGAACGACGCCGGGCTCAGCAGTGCGGTACGCCCCACTCCCGCCGCCGCCAGGTCCACCGCGCGGAGCCGGGGCCGGGCGCTGGCGGCGGCGAGCAGTCGGTCGAGCAGATGCCATCCGGCGTACGCCGTGGCGCGTTCCGCGAGGGTCGGATCGACCGGTACCCCGCTGTCCCGGTAGCCCGTCCAGAAGCTGGTCACCAGCGGGCGGACCCGCGCGATCTCGGCGGTGCCCCGGGCGACGACCTGATCGTGGGTGAGCCGGCCCTGTTCCCCGAGGTCGGCGTTGACCTGCCGGATCGCGGTGTGCAGCCATTCACCCGCGAACGACCCGACGTCACGTGCCGGGTCGGCCATCCGGAACTCCTCACCGTCAAGCAGGTAGAGCAGGTCACCGTCGCGCAGGAACTGGTCGAACCGCAGGTCACAGTGGCACGGCCGGCCCGGCGAGGAGGTCTGTTCGGCCGCCCTGAGCCGGTCGAGCGCCGCAACGAGCTGGTCGTCCTGCTGGAGGATCCGCCAGAACCTGAGCTCCGGGCCCCGCGCCTGCTGGAACATCGCCAGCGGCATGGCCCGCAGGACCGACGTCGGGGGCAGTGGATGCGACGACCGGTCGAGGGCGTCGCCGCTGCGGTGCAGCTCCCCCACCGCACGTCCGGCCCGGTGGCAGAGGTCCTCGTCGAAGTGTCCGTCGGCGGCCAGTTCGGCGGCGGAGCGTGCGTCTTCGAGCCACTCGAACACGACCAGCCGCCGGTCCGCGTCGGCGCCCAGCAGGGTGGGGAACCGCAGCGCGCCGGAGATGCCGGGGGCCCGCGCGTCGAGGTCGACGATCCGGGCGTACCGGCGCTTCGCGTCGGTCGGGTCGCCGTCGAGTCGTTTGACGAACACGGCTGCGCCCGTGCTCGTGTGCCCCAGCCAGTTGGTGTTCCGGCCGGTGCGGGCGCGTACCCCGTCCGGGTCCAGCTGACCCAGACCGAGTTCGATCAGAAACTCATTCACTTCCGGGAAGTCGGACAGGGACGAGGGGCGCGGCTCCACCTTTGCCAGCATGCCCGGGAACGTATTGCCGGTGACGGGGCACCGCGCATTCGGTGACGCCATCATGCCTACCGTTGTCGCCATCCGGCCATCGCCCTTGTTCCGCTCGACGGCCGGCTCACAGGATCTCCCTGCCCCCGAACCTGGGGCGACAATTCCGAAGAAGGAGATCCCGATGGCTGACGAGCAGCTGATCGACGGCTACCAGGCCTACACCGACGCCGAGGAGCTCACGTTCGACCAGCACGGCGACGAGGAGTCGCCGAGCACCCCGTGGTGCGTGCTGAGCATCGTGGTCACCGTTGCCGGTGGCTGCTGACCTCACCTGATCAGCGCCTGAGGCCCGCTGTCCCCGGTCGGGGAGAGCGGGCCTCACGTGTGTCCGGGCACGGCCGCCGTCCGGATCAGCGCAGGCGGTCGTCGATGCTCTGCTGGAACATGGCGAGCAGCCCCTCCGCGAGACCGAGGGTGTGGAAGTCGTTGGCGCCGTACCGGAGGTTCTCCTGGACGTCCTCGGCGACTGCGAAATCCTCGCCGTCGAACACGACGTCGTTGGTGAAGTCGAAACGTTTGGCGAGTGCGGCCTCGCCCTCCTCCCCCGGGAAGTCGTCCTTCCGGTACAGCATCTCGTGGGTCCAGATCGTGCGGTCCGGTGCCAACGGGTAGAAGATGTTGATCGAGACGTAGTCCGGATGCATGATGAAGAACGTGTTCGGGAACAGCACGTAGTAGACGGACGCGTAATCGAGGATCCGCCACGATTCGGGGTCGGTTTCCAGGATCTCGTCGATGTTCGACCGGGCGGCGGACATTCGGATGTGCGGTCCGTCCTCGAAATGGGCCAGTACGCCTTTCCGAAAAGCCTTCGACAGCGTGGTCCGGTGCAGGTACGGAACGTGGTAACCCTCAAGGTAGGTTTTGATCAGCAACTTCCAGTTGGCGTTCTTGACCACCTTGGTCTTGCGGTACCGCACGAGTTTCTCGATGTCGAATTCCACCAGGTCGTCCAGCATCCTGCCCAGGTACGATCGCAGGTCGAGGGTGCCGTCGGGGTCCGGGTGGATCCAGATCAGCCCGCCCGCCTCCGCGACGGGCAGTTCCTTCAGGCCGTACTCGGCCGCGTCGACCCCCGGGAAGTCCTCCTGCCGGGTGATGGCCCGCAACGAACCGTCCAGGTCGTACACCCAGTTGTGGAACGGGCACACGAATGCCTTGAGCTGCTTCTCGTCGCCCTTGACCAGCCGGGCACCCCGGTGCCGGCACTGGTTGAGAAAGGCCCGCAGTCGGCCCTGCCGGTCGCGGGTCACCACGTAGGGGATGCGGTTCCAGTCGCTCAGCAGGTACGAACCGGGCTCCGGGACGTTCGAGACGTGGCCCGCCACCAGCGGGTGGTCGGTGAACACGCTCGCGAGTTCACGGTCGAGGATGTGCGGGTCGGTATAGTTGCGCACCGGAACCCGGACGACCCTACCGAGCATTTCCTGATCGCGCCCCTGTTCGCGCAGCGCCAGTAGGCCCTTCAGAATGTCTACCTGTTCCTGGTGGTTCATCGGTAATGTTCCTTAGATCCAGTATGGACTGCTCTGCGGACGAAATGCTTTCGGTAACGTGATGGTCGTCGGGCCGGTGGACGAGGTGACAGCAACCGGATCGACCGGTACTCGACAGATCGGTGGACCCTGTTAGAATCCGTGCGGAGAGTAGCAACTTCACTGATTATCGCCGATGTGCACATCCTGTCAACGCGGCCACTGTCAGGCCCGGGACAATCGGAGGAACGGATGGGCCTTGAGCAGTTCGCGCACGACGTGTTCGACGGGCAGCCGTTCAGCCGGTACATCGGCGCCAGGCTCACCAACGTGGGCCCCGACAGCGCGGAACTGACCGTACCCATCACCGACCAACTGAAGCAGCAGCACGGGTACGTCCACGGCGGTGTGATCAGCTATCTCGCCGACAACTCGATCACCTTCGCCGGTGGGCTCGCGCTCGGCGGCAACGCGCTGACCTCCGAGTTCAAAATCAACTACCTGCGGCCGGCCGTCGGGAGCACCCTGGTCGGCCGGTCCGTCGCGACGCACGTCGGAAAGCGCCAGGCGGTCTGCCAGTGCGAGATCTTCGCGGTACAGGACGGCGAGGAGACGCTGTGCGCGATCGCCCAGGGCACGGTGGTCTCCGCCCGGTCGTAGCGGGTCGCCCTCCGGGAACCGCAGTCGTCAGACCAGTGCAGCGGTGACCACCGCGTCGATCAGCGCGAGCCCGAGGAACGCCATGCCCGCCTGGACCCGCCGGTACTTCGCGAGCACCGATCGAGACAGGGTGCACAGCTCGTGCGCGGCACGCTGGGCCTCCTCGGCACCGAGCACCTGGAGCACCTCCGCCGGCTCCTGACCCGCCCAGGCCATGAAACCCCACCCGACACTCAGCCGGGGCCGCATGGCGAGGCCGAGCAGGATCACCCCCAGGAGCAGCGCGGCGATACCCACCCAGGCGGAGACGGTAGCGGCCCCGCCGAGCCGCCCGGAGCCGAGAACCGCGAGACCACCGGAGAGTCCGGCTCCGGCGAAACCCATGAGTGCGGTCGCCTTGTTGTCGACCCGGCCCAGTTCGGCGCGGACCGCGACGAGCGCGGCGTCGACGGGAGTGATGGTCGGCGCGGTCATGCCGGTGGCTCCTCTGTGGTCGTGGACCGGGTCACGGGTTCGATCATCGACCTGAGTGGACGGAACCGCCAGCGGCTGACGCCGACCCGTCAGTGCCGCACCCGGTCACCGCGGTGGGAGAGGTGGGATCCGGTGGGAGATGGAATCTCGTTGGATCACGCGGGGTCCGGTCGGCGAGGATCGGAGGGTGACCGTCCCCGCCCGTCAGGTCCGCGCCCACTACTCGGCCGACACCATCACCGTGTACCAGGCGTACTCACCGCAGATTGCGCGGCCGGCGGTGGCCGCCGGTCGGTTCGTGGCCCCCTTCAAGCGGGACCGGATGACCTGGATCAAGCCTTCGTTCCTGTGGATGATGTACCGCTGCGGCTGGGCGACGAAGCCGGGACAGGAGCACGTGCTGGCGATCGACATCACCCGGGAGGGGTTCGAGTGGGCGCTGGCGCGTGCCTGTCTCAGCCACTACGACCGTGACCTGCACGGCGACAGGGCAACCTGGTCGCGGATGCTGAAGACCAGCCCGGTGCGGGTGCAGTGGGATCCGGAACGGTCACTGCATCTGACGGCGCTGCCGTACCGGTCACTTCAGGTGGGGTTGTCCGGCGAGGCCGTCGACCGGTACGTCGACGACTGGGTGGTCGCCGTCACCGACGTCACGCCCACCGTGCACCGCATCCGGGAACTGCTGCGGGCCGGCGACGGGCAGGCGGCAGCGGGCCACCTGCCCGTCGAGCACGTCTACCCGCTGCCCGCTCCGCTCGCCGCCAGGATCAGCGCGCCGGCTCACGGTTGAACAGTCGCCTCGACCAGAGGTACCCGCCGAGCGCGATGGCCGCACACCAGGCGAGCGAGATCCACGCGTTGTTCCCGATCGGCCCGCCGGTCAGCAGGCCGCGCAGGGTCTCGATGATCGGCGTGAACGGCTGGTACTCGGCGAACCAGCGCAGACCGGCCGGCATCGAGTCGGTGGGGACGAACCCGCTGCCGAGGAAGGGCAGCAGGACGAGCGGCATGGGCAGGTTGCTCGCGGTCTCGACGCTCCCGCTCACCTGACCGAGCGCGACGGACAACCAGACGAGCGCAAAGGTGACCGCCGCCAGGAAACCGGCCGTGGCCAGCCACGCACCCGGCGACGCGGTGGGTCGGAAGCCGACCAGCAGCGCCACGCCGATCACGGCCACCAGGCTGAACACCGCCTGGATCATGCTGCCCAGGACGTGTCCGGTCAGTACCGAGACGCGGGCGATGTTCATCGTCCGGAACCGGCTGATGATGCCCTCGGTCATGTCCATGGCGATCGAGATCGCCGTTCCCTGGACCGTGGCCGTCACGGTCATCAGGATGATCGCGGGCGTCACGTAGTTGGCGTACGCCGCGCGCCCGCCGGCCGCGCCGACCTGCGCCGCCCCGCTGAGCCCGGCGCCGAGCGTGCCGCCGAGTACGTAGACGAACAGCAGCAGGAAGACGACCGGCATCCCGACGAGCGTCACGGTCATCGACGGGTACCGCAGCATGCGCCTGAGGTTGCGGCGCAGCATCGTCGCCGAGTCGCGTAGCGGATGGAGGCGGAGACCTGCCGGCGTCGCGCCGGTGAGGGCCGGGGTGCTCATCGGGTGGTGACCTTCCCGTCGGAGGAGTCGCCGGTGAGGGCGAGGAAGACGTCGTCGAGATCGGGGGTGTGCACGGACAGTTCGTCGACCTCGACGGCCCCGTCGTCGAGCCGGCCGATCAGGGTCCGGAGCGAGCGCAGGCTGCCGTCGCTGGGTACCCGCAGGGCGAGCGCGTCGTGGTCGGGCGTGGCCTGCCCCAGCACCCGTACGGCCGCGTCGAGGCCCTGCGGGTCGGCGAACCGCAGGCGGACGTGCCCGCCGGGAATGCGGCGCTTCAGTTCCTCCGCCGTTCCCTCGGCGACCACCCGGCCATGGTCGAGGACCGCGATCCGGTCCGCCAGTTCGTCGGCTTCCTCCAGGTACTGGGTGGTCAGGAAGATGGTGACGCCACCGGCCACCAGGTCCCGGACCAGCTGCCACATGTTCCGCCGGCTGCGCGGGTCCAGCCCGGTGGTCGGCTCGTCGAGGAAGATCACTTGCGGGCTGCCGACCAGGGTCATCGCCAGGTCGAGCCGCCGCCGCATGCCCCCGGAGTAGGTCGATGCCGGCTTCCGGGCCGCCTCGGTCAGGTCGAACTCCTCAAGCAGTCGGGCGGTACGCCGCCGGCCCTCGCGCCGGCCGAGGTGGTGCAGATCCGCCATCAGCAGCAGGTTCTCCTCGCCGGTGAGCAGGTTGTCCAGCGCCGAGAACTGGCCGGTGACACCGATCGCGGCCCGTACCGCGTCCGGTTCGCGGGCGAGGTCGTGCCCGGCGACCCGGACCTCACCGGCGTCGGCTGCCACCAGGGTGGACAGAATCCGGACCGTGGTGGTCTTCCCCGCGCCGTTCGCGCCGAGCAGCGAGAAGACCGTTCCCCGGGGCACGTGCAGATCGAGACCGTCGAGTACGACGTGGTCGCCGAACGACTTCCGTAGCCCGGTCACGGCAATCGCCGGCCGGGATTGCGTGCTGGTCATGGCTTCCCTTCTCCGTTGCGGAGTGGATCAGGATCGACGGATGGTGATGTCGCCGTAGGAGGTACGGCCACATACCTCGACGGTCTCGCTGGTCCCGTCGGGGCGGGCAGCGTTCTCCATCAGGTTGCGTACCTGCCCGAATCCGGTGTTCACCTCCAGCCAGGCGGCGGTGCCCTCGGCGATGCCGATCTCCAGGTCGCCCATCGAGGTGCCGAGCACGACCGAGCCACGGGTCACCTCGCCGAGGTGGATGCTGCCGCTGGACGTCTTCGCGTCGACACCGGCGCCGGCCCGCTCGACCCGGATGTCGCCGCTGGCCGCGCGTACCCGCACGTCGCCGGTGACCGAGTCGATCGAGGTCTCGCCGTTGGAGTTCCTGACCACCGCGGCGCCCTCGACCTCGCCGATCTGGATCTTGCCGGTGCCGGTGGAGATCTCGGCGTTGCCGGCGACGCTGTCGGCGGTGACGTGGCCGGCCCCGGTGGACAGGCGCAGCGGGCCCGTCCGTTCGAGCCAGACGTTGCCGGCGGAGGTCCTCAGCCGGCACGCGCCGAGCCGACCGGTACAGCGGACGTCGCCCACCTGCATCTGGGCGGAGACCTGGGAGCCGCTGGGCAGTTCGATCGACACGTCGACCGACCTGGTCCTGCGGGAGAAGTCGAGGGCGCGCGCCTTCGGGCCGGTGACCCGGAGTGTGCCGTTGGTGTAGTCGACCCGTACCTGCTGAGCGGCTTTCACGTCGGACTCGTCCGCTGGATCGCTCGGACGGACCTCGACGACGGTGGCGGTCCGGTCGCTCCCGGTGATCCGCACGTCGCCGACGCGGAGTTCGAGGATGACGGAGATCGGCTCGGGCGTCTCGAATTTTGGCATGGTTGTCCCCACATCATGGGTAGGTGAGCCGTCCCCGCAGGTCGGGGACGCGGTGGGCGGAAGGTGCGGTGGACGAAAGGTGCGGTGCGGCTTAACGCACCCAGCCGGTGAAGCTCTGCTGGCTGCGTTTCCCGCTGCCGCGCGGCTCGGGGCGCTGATCGCGATCGGAGCGCTGCACGGCGGCAGCCGCCGCCCGGACCAGCCAGGCGTTGACCGAGCGCCCCTCCTTGCCCGCAGCTTCCTCGATCGCAGCCTTGAGCTGCTCGGGTAGGCGTACGTTGATCCGGGCGACCGGGCCGTCCTCGGCGAACGACAGGTCCGTCTCCGGCGTACCGTCGACCATCAGGGCAGCACCCTCGGCCGCGCGGGGCGGCTCGGCGGGCGGCAGGTTGACGACGAAGTCCGGATCGCGTCCGCGGAGGCGCAGTTCCACGGAGCCCGGAGCCAGGTCCCGGGTGATCTCGTCGGCAGCGGCCGACAGCGCATCCAGCATCGCCATCCGGATCGCCGATTCGAGCGACCCGGTCAGACGCTCGACCAGCGCACGCGCCTCCTCCCCGCCGACTTCTGCAAGCGTGGCGAACTCACGCCCGAGGTTGCTCACATACGAGGTCAAGTCCATGGCATCATTCTGGCACACTGATGGCACCACAGGGAAGCCATATTGGCGCAGAGATGATGCCGCCATGGCGCCATCTGCCACAGCAGGTCCGGAGAAGCGTGCCTTCCCACAGCCGACCCCCGACAACGGACCCGGGCGGGGCGCCGGATGGCTTCCTCCGGATGGACCGCGTCCAACCCGGCATCGAAACGGTGTCGCAGGACGAGCATGGGTGGCATGGGGCTTCGAAGAGACGGCGGCCGGGACCTGCTGGAACGTCGCGAGGACGTGCGGCAGGCGAACTTCCTCGAACTCTTCGTCGATCTCGTGCTGGTGTTCGCCCTGTCCGGGGTGGTCCGTCGAGTAGTGCAGGACGCCACCGCCGGCGACCCGGTGACCCAGTGGCGGTCACTGGCGTACCTGCTGGTGCTGGCCATGCCACTGCTCTGGTTGTGGATCACCACCGCGCACATCACCAGCTGGTTCGATCCCCGTCGCCACAAGATCCAATGGATCGTCCTGGCCAGCGCGTTCGGTCTGCTGGTCATGGCATCGTCCCTGCCGTACGCGTTCACCGGCCGGGGCTGGGCGTTCGTACTGCCGTACGTGATCCTGCACTGCACCCGGCCGCTGGTCCTGCTACCCAGCCTGCACGGGCACGCCCTGCGGGGCCTCTACGCCCGGTCGGCACTGTGGAGCGCGATCGGGGCGGTCATCTGGATCACCGGTGCACTGGTCAACGGCGGCACCCGGGCCGCCCTGTGGGGAATCGCCGTGACGGTGGACATCGTCGCCGCGCAACTGCGCTGGCCGGTACCCGGCCGGGCCCGGCCGGTCATCAGCCCATGGGCGATGGACAGCGGCCACCACCTCCCCGAGCGCTACCAGCAACTCCTGCTGATCGCCCTCGGGGAAACCGTCCTGGCGGTGGGCATCAGCTTCACCGACCTGCCGGCCACCGCCGGTACGTGGGCGGCACTGGTGGTGGCGTACCTGTCGACGGTGCTGCTGTGGCGGATCTACTTCTACCGCTCCGGCCAGGTCCTCGCCGACGCGGTCGCCGCCGCCGGGAACCGCCTGGCCGCCGGCCGCGCCACCGGCATCTCCCACGTCGTCATGGTCATCGGCATCGTCGCCACCGCCGTCGGCTACGAGATCGTCATCGAACACGCCGGTGGCCGGCCGGCACCGGTGTGGCTAGTGGTGATCCTCGGCGGTCCGGCCCTGTTCCTCTACGGCCGCATCCGCCTGGAGCGGATCGTGTTCAACCGGCTGTCGATCCGCCGGGTCGTCGCCATCGCCGTCCTGACGGCAGCGGCCGTACCCCTGCATCGTGCCCCGCCGTTGGCCGCTGCCGTCGTGGCCACGCTCACGCTGCTCGGTGTCGCTCTGGCCGACGCCCGTCACGCCGCCCGACGCCCGCCTGAGGAGCCCAGCCCGGCGCACTGACCACCCTGTCGCCGCCGGGTCACCAGGTTGCAGCAGTGCCTGCTCCGTAGCGGGGCCCTGGCTCAAGGGCTGCGTCGTGGGCTGCGGAAGGGTACCGAACATGGCGGCCACGGTCGCCCGGGCGCGCACCCGACCGAGCCGCAAGCGCCAGCCTCCGCACGCGGAACGCGAACATCAGGAAGTGGTAGGAACTCGTCCCCGGCTCAGGGTCTCGTAGCCCCGCACCCGGCGCACCCGCCCCGGGACCGTTCCCCCGATGACCCAGGACGCGAAGGCCCGGATCCACTCGGCCGTCCCGACGAACCCGACCAGCCCGACCGCCCTCAAGGGCTTCGACCGGCGGACTCAGTCCGGCAACGACCGCAACGCCAACCAGACCGGCCCCCTCTCACACCTGTCCCGAACCGAGATGACCGAGCTGATCACCAAAACGGGAGGACGCGCATCCTTCAGCGTCTCCACCAGCACCCACCTCGTCGTCGCCGGAGAGAACGCCGGCAGCAAACCCACCAGGGCCCAGGCCCTGGGCATCGAAACCATCACACCCGAGGAACTCGCCCAACGCCTCACCGAGCATCTGACGTGAAGTTCCTGGCACGAGTCACGGTGGTGCACGTCGGCGGCGACATCTGCCTCAAATGATCTCTCCCGACAGGCGGGTCGGCGTGCATGCCACACCGGGGCCAAGCCACATCGCCAGTAAATCGGCGTCTCTGCACGAGGTTGGGACAGAGGCCGCCGGGTTGGGAACTGAAGGGGCGTCGGAAGCGACTATCAGGGGACGGGGCAGGCTTTCGCGCTTGTTTCACCACAGGTCACAGGGAGGGCGGCGCGGATGCCGGCTACGGTGCGACGGGGTGCGGTCGTCGGCGCCGCGCTGGTGATCACGCTGTTCGGATCAGCGCAGGCGGTCTTCGCGCACGGGGTCGGTGGGTCCAGCGACACGGTCGGCGGGTTCGTGTGGCTGGGTACCAAGCACATGCTGGCCGGTTGGGATCATCTGGCGTTCGTCGGCGGGGTCCTGCTGTTGGCCGGGCAGGTGCGGCGGGCGGCGAAGCTGATCTCGCTGTTCGCGCTCGGGCACAGTGTCACTTTGTTCACCGCGACCGTCGCGGACTGGCACATCAACCCGGTGCTGGTCGACGTGGTGGTGGCGTTGAGCCTGGTCTTCGTCGGCGTGGTCGGACTGCGGGGCCGGCCGAAGGACTGGACGTGGTTCGCCGCCGTAGTGCTCGGCTTCGGCCTGGTCCACGGCCTGGGCCTGTCGACCCGGCTTCAGGATCTGGGCCTGCCCTCGGACGGCGTGATCCCCCGGGTGCTGGCCTTCAACGTCGGAGTGGAGATCGGGCAGCTCATCGCCGTGGTCGGCATGTTCATGCTCGGTGACGTACTCAGCCACTACCTGCCGAAGCTGCGTGACCCACGCCTGTCCCACGGGGTCCTCGTGGCCGCCGGTGTCGTGGCCGCGTCGGTCCTGGCTCTCACCTCCCCGGGTGAGGTGCTACGGCCGGTACGGGCCGATCCTGCGGTGGGCGCCTGCACGGTCCGGGACCGCACGGAGAGCTTCCCGTTCGGGGGCGGGCAGCCGATGGAGCGGTTCATCGAACCCGGAGAGACCGTGCCGGCCACCTCGTCCGGGCATGTCATCGGCGCCGGTTTCGGCATCGTCACCTACCGGCCCGATCTCGCCGCCGACCAGCTCGCCCAGGTGCGTACGTTCGTCACCGACCCCGCCGTCGGTCGGGTCGTCGGTGGCCCCGTCCCCGGGCAGACGAAGGCGCTCAAGGCTGTGCACGCCTACCAGACCGCCGGGTGCGGTGCCGTCGACATCGACGCGGTCGGCCGGTTCACCCGTGGCTGGTTCGCCGACCCCCACTCCCAGCACATCGAATAGCCGCCCCGATCAGTCGTGCACGGGCGTGCCGGTGACCCGGTGCGACGCCGCGTGCAGCACCTCGGTTACCAGTCGGCGTACGTGCCCGCCCCGGGCCTGATACACCGCCCGCCGGCCGTCGCGCCGGACGCTGACCAGCCCGGCCAGCCGCAGCTTGCCCAGGTGCTGTGACACCGCCGGCCGGGCCGTTCCCAGCGCCGTCACCAGGGCGGTCACGTCGTACTCGCCCTCGCTGAGCAGCCACATCAGCCGCAGCCGGGTGGGGTCGGCCAGCATCCGCAGCATGTCCGTGGCCGCCGCGACCTCCGGACCGCCAGGGAGTCGTTGTTGCAGGTCACTGGCACCTGCAACATTGTCGCGTGCGTACATGAGCACATATTATCGCCGCCGTCACCGGAACAGCGTCGATGCGACCGCCAGACCTGGGGGAACGGGTGAACAACCACACACACCACCACGGGCACGAAGACGACCACGGCCACCCGGACGATCACCACGACCACGATGGGCGGCTGCCCGGCTGGTGGCACCGGCTGACCCACGCCGTCGTCCCGCACTCCCACGACTCCCGGGCCAAGATCGACCCTGCGCTGGAATCCTCCCGTGACGGCCTGCGCGCCCTGTGGATCTCGCTGGTCGGCCTCGGCATCACCGCCCTGGCCCAAGCGGTCATCGTCGTGATGTCCGGCTCCGTCGCACTACTCGGCGACACCCTGCACAATGTCGCCGACGCCCTCACCGCCGTCCCGCTGGGCATCGCGTTCCTGCTCGGCCGCCGCGCCGCCACCCGCGCCTACACCTACGGCTACGGCCGCGCCGAAGACCTCGCCGGCATCGTCATCGTGGTCGTCATCGCCGGCTCCGCCGTCGCCGCCGGCTGGACCGCCCTCGACCGGCTCCTACGGCCCACCGAGGTGACCCACCTCCCCTGGGTCGCCGCTGCCGGCCTCGTCGGGTTCGCCGGCAACGAGATGGTCGCCCGATACCGCATCCGCGTCGGGCGCCGGATCGGCTCCGCAGCCCTCGTCGCCGACGGCCTGCACGCCCGCACCGACGGCTACACCTCCCTCGCCGTCCTCGCCGCCGCCGGTGGCGCCGCCCTCGGCTGGCGCTGGGCCGACCCCGTCGTCGGCCTGGCCATCGCCGTGGCCATCACCTTCGTCCTCAAAGACGCCGCCCGCGAGGTCTACCGCCGACTCATGGACGCCATCGACCCTGACCTCGTCGACCAGGCCGAAACCACCCTCCGCGCCGTCAACGGCGTCCAAGACGTCACCGCGATACGACTGCGCTGGATCGGCCACCGCCTCCACGCCGAAGCCGACCTCGTCGTCGACGCCAACCTCAGCCTCATCTCCGCACACGAGATCGCCGCTGACGCCGAACACCAACTCACCCACACCGTACCCAGACTGACCAGCGCCACCGTCCACACCGACCCCGACAGCCACCCCGGCGGACACCACCACACCAACCTGTCCCACCAACGACGACACATCGCCGCAGGACAGGCCAGCCAGACCCGCTAACCGCCCCTACCCCGCAAGGTCCAACGCACCCTCGCACCACCCCGCGACGCACAAGGGTCAACCGCTGGGCCCGACCGGCCGAACCATGATCAAGACCCACCCGGACCAGGACACACGCCTGCGGGACAGACCCGGACGTGAGGGATGCTCGTCGCACGAGCACCCACCGAGCACCCAACCGTCCACAGGGGACGAAAAGCAAGAGGGCCGTGAACTGCGTTTCCGCAGTTCACGGCCCTCTTGATCTTGCGCGCCCGAAGGGACTCGAACCCCTAACCTTCTGATCCGTAGTCAGGGGCTCGAATCGCACACTCCCACAAATAGCACTCTACACGAAACTGGTCCGACCGCAACCCTCCCAGTCCGCCCGAGCTCGGGTGCGTCCCCGCCGGTCCAAGCCCTGCAGGGGCATGTCATTCTCGACCGTCGATGGACCGGCGGGCATCGCGCTTCCCGTCGAATCCGCGTGCGTAGCGGTACGTCCGCGTCAGTTCCCCGACGTCCGAGCAGCCACCGAGCAGCCACGATCGCCGCGGACCGCCGAGGTCTACCGCACCGACCCCGGCTTCGCCGCACCCGTCGCCGTATGGGACAACCTGGCCCGGGCCATGCCCGCACTACTCTCATAGCCATGACCGAGGCGTAAATGACCGCGGCGACCGCCGACCTGATCACCGCCCACGACACCGCCGCGACCACCGCCACCCAGAAACACTGGACCGCCTACCTCAAAGGTGCCGCGACGTTTCGCGGAGTGCCCATGGCCGGCGTGCGCGCTGCGGTAGGCCGAGTCTGGCGCGATCACCACCTCGCCGACCGCGACGGCCAAGCTCGCGGGCCGGTCAGCGTTGAGGCGGACCTGCTGACCGAGCCGGTGCAGAAGGCCGAACAGATCGCTTCAGCCCAGACCGAGCTGTATGGCGAGCGCCGTCGCACCCGCGTCACGTCATCGGCGCAGCGACGCTCGAGGCGTCTTCGACGACGCTGATCCCCGGCTCGGCAGACGCTCGCTCCGACTCAGCAGCCCGCGTCCAGCCGTTGCCGGGTGCCGGCGGCCCGTCGCGACGACGGCTGGCGATGACGAGAAGTGGTGGTGAACCAGTGGCAGTCCAGCGGGAGATGGCCGTGCCTCGCGGAGCGACCGCTCCAAGCCGGTCGTTCGCAACGCGCCATCGAAGCCTTGGGCGGCCGCAAGCACTCGGGAGGCGATCTCCGGAGTGCCTGGTCACGCTGGCACTATCGTTGAATGACCACGCACGTGCTGACGGCAGAGCTTCCCCGACCGGAGGCGTTAGGCCACGCTGCATGGGCAGCGATTCAAGATCCGTTTCAACGACTTCGGTCGGCAGTAACCGCGAACGACCGTCCGCTGGTAGTCGGCTCGGCCAAGGACCTCATCGAGGCAACCGCGCGCGTGGTGCTCGATGCTCGTGGGCGCCCCGCCGGAAGCGGCGAGGAGTACGACAAGGTGCTGGGCGATGCCCATCGCGCAATTGAGCACCAGGTCGGGCCCGGAGTCGCCGCCGATGCTGCGGTCCGCCAGGCGGCCACTTCAGCCCGCAAGCTTGCCGGGGTGTTGCGGGAGCTACGCAATACCTACGGTACTGGTCACGGCCGATCCGTCCTGCCGGTTCTTGAAGACGAGGTTTTGGAGACCTGCGTCGACGCCGCACTGCTGTGGACGCGGTGGGCATTGCGGCGCCTGCAACTGGTACTCCTCGGCTCATTGCAGCCGCTGATCGCCGACCTGGGCACCGCATCGTTCAGCATGGGATCTCTCGCAACGAGGCTCGCTGCGGCGGACCTGCCGCAGCTGGAGCCTGCCGACCAGCGCCAGCTGGGCGTGGCCGTGGGCCAGCGGGCGTCGCGCAACACCTTCACCGTACGCATCGACGGCGTCGAGGCATGCGCGCTGAGCCAGGACGCAGTCACTTGGCCCCTGGGATACCGCGAGGGAGTGGTCGAGGGCCTGTTCCTCGACCAGTTCGGGCAGGTGCACGTCGACGAACAAGCTCGCGCGCCGCGCCTGGCGGCCGAGATCCTCGCCCCCCATCCCGAACGGACCAGGATTCTGATCGAACTCGCTGAACGCATCTACCGGTCGGCCTGGTCCCAGGAGTTCCGCCTGATATGGCGGCAGGTCGTGGCGGAGATGCACCTGGCGCGGCGGCTGCTCGGCGAGGCCACAGCAGAACGGGCGTGGACTGAGATCGCTGAGCACATCCAGCAGACTGGTGAGGCGTATGACGCACTCCAGCAGTAGCAGGACATTGCCGTCGGTCGCGCCCACGGCGCGCGCCGTGGCGGCCAAGTAGGCCGTCAGGTGACTACCGACAGCTTCACCCGTCGTCACGGAATCAAGCCTGGACGCATGGCTATGCTGACGTGTCAATCCGAGCGCTCGGGATTACTCCTCTGGCAGGGGCGTCTCACTAACGGCGCCACTCGCGCCGGCCTGCGCCGCTGCCGGCCGGCGATCGCTCTTCGTCGCCCGTTCCGAGGCGGCGTCAGCAGGTCAGCGATCGCGGCGAGCGGCGACGGCCACTAGCCGGTGGTACGCCCAGGCGCCGCGCTTGTCGCGCTCAAGCAAGCCGGCCACGGTGAGAATTCGAAGATGACGACTCACGGCGGGCTAGGAGAGACGTGCCGCCGAACACCTGGCGCATGAGCTACACACGCCTGTGTCGGATTCGCTTGGGTTAGCCAGCTCCCGCACCCTGGTCTCGACCTCGCGCAGAGCCGCGAATGCGATGAGCCCGTACTCAGCCAGCACGACTGAGTCCCGGACCTGCTCGCTGATATGCGGATGCAACTCGCCGTAGGAGCGCGCTTCCAAGTCAAGGCAGCATGCTGGCAGCGAGTGAACTTGGGTAGGCGATGACGGACGCACGGCCGGGCTCACGTTCGACGATCTGGAAACAGCGACCTCGCTGAAGGGCTGTCAGCTGCTCCCGGACCGACGCGGCTGGTGGATTGGTGAAGACCAGCCGGTACGACTCCTCTTTGGCACGCGAACCGACGATCCAGCCTAGGACCTCGGGATGCGGGTGGCCGTGTCTGTTGGTCGCCACCGTGGAGATTACATAGGTGTCGGCACGGATCCGCTCAAAAAACTCCGGGCGCGAGTTGGCGCCACTTCCGTGATGCGGGACGTGCAACACGTTCACTGTCAGGGCGTCGTCCGCGGTGAGGTGCGGTGCGCGCAGCAGCCCGTTGGTGATGACCGACCCGCGCGAGTCCCCTGAAATCAGCGCCGAGACGCCCTGGTATTCGAGGTGGAGGGCGAGACTCGCCGCATTGTAAGGGCCGTAGTCCGGTCTCCGGGTAGATCCGGTGAATCCGGCGGGTTCGGCATCCCACTTCCACATCGTGGCGAGCCGCTCAGTCGCCTCGACCGGTGGGGCGAGAACCGTCACGTCGAGGCCGTGTAGGTCGGTCGTCCATCCCGGCACCAGATCGGCGGCGCGCCATCGGATGCGCAGCTTGCGAGCCAGCTCGGCCAGGTTGTTTCCCTGTCTGAGGCTGGCGCCGTAGGCGTCCTGCTCGTTCGGGGTCGCCTCGGCGGGCGGTTTCGTGGGGAATGTGAACCACAACTCGCCGATGGCATAAGGCAACGGCCGATGATCGTCGTGCGCGTCGGCGTTGGCCTGCATTAGGTCCAGGATCCCGGCAATGTGGTCGTCGTCGGTGTGCGTGACGATCACCACGTCGAAGGAGCGGACGGGATCGTCGGGGTCGTTCAGCCGGCGTTTCAGGCTGCGGCGCCAGGTACCGGCGGGGCCACCGTCGATCAGCATGGCGTGGCCGGGCCAGCGGATCAGGCAGCAGTCGCCATGAGCTGCGTCGAGGAACTCCACGGACAGCATCGGCGTCTACACCGATTGCAGGGCGCGGAGGACGTCGACCAGGCCGGCGCCTTGGAAGCTGCGTTCTCGGCCCAGGTCGGTGGCGGTGTCGCAGAGGATTTGCTTGATCCGCTCGGGGCGGCCGATCAGCTCGCGGTTGCGCGCCATGAGTATCGCGGCAGCCCCACTGACGTGCGGGGCTGCCTGGCTAGTGCCGTTCATCGTGCGAATTTGTTCGTTGGGGATCGGGCCTTCGATGTGTTCGCCGGGTGCAAGCAGATCGGGTTTCGTCCGGCCGTCGGCGGTCGGGCCGCGACCGGAAAAATAGCTGACGCCGTGCCGGTGCGGATGCCGCGAATGGGTCGAGCCGACGGTGATGACGGCTTCGGCATTGCCCGGGTCGGAGATGCTGATACTCCGGTGGTCACCGCCGGTGGTGCGCGTGGACGCCCCGGCATAGCCCGAGTTCCCGGCGGCCACGACCACGACGACGCCGGAGCGGACCAAGCGTTCGGCCTCGATGCAGACCGGGGTCCAGCCGCACGAGCCTACGGCCACGTCATGCGGAATGGTCAGGCTCAGGTTCGCACCGGCGATCACCAGACGGCCGGCCTCCTCGTTGATGTGGCGGATGGCCTGCATCGCGGTGATGATGGCGAACTCGTCGCCCTTGCCGCGATCGTCGAGGACCCGGAAATCGTAGAGCCGGATCGTCGGGCATACCCCGATCAGCTTCTCCTCCGGCCAGTTGGCACCCAGCACTCCGGCGACGTGCGTGCCGTGGTGGTTGCCCGGTGGCCGGTACGGCAAGGCCTTTCGCCGTGATGCGCTCGAAGGCCGGGGCACCTCCATCTCCACCATCGGCAAGACCTGCGGCCAGTCGATGACGCCGCCGAGGCCGTGCCTCTCCAGCATGTCCTGAAGTTGTATGAAGTCGAAGGCGCGGCGAACTCGTGACCAGCCGGGTCGGCCCTCGGCGCGATCGCGAAAGGCCGAGTGCCTTGCGTCGATCCCACTGTCCAGCACAGCCCAGCCGATGTCGCCGCAGTCGACATCGAACAGGCGCCCGGCGGCGTCGGCCTTGATCGTGGCACGGGATCTGGTTACCGCGCCGATCGCGATCCGATTCGGGGTGACCGCAGTGATCGGAAACTGGGGGTGATCCAGGACCCCCAGCTCGTCCACCAGCCGTCCCGGATCCGAGGCCGCCTCCAGTAGTCTCTGAAGCTGCGCGAACGCCGCAGATCCACGGGCATTGGCGTTCTCGCGGATGCTCCTCGGCAGGATTTCAGCCGTCACCCCCAGCAGCAGGTCCATGAACCACATCAGTTCGTCGGCACTCTCACGTCTGCGAGCTACACCCCGCAATCCTCCGGTCTCAACCAGGAGATCGGGCCAGACCGCCCGAGGCGCCCCGCGGTGCTGAACGAGAAGATTGTGAGCCCTCTCGGCCAGCACACGGAGGGAGGTGAGCGGGAGGACACTGACGATCAAGTCAGCGAGGGTGATGTGCGCCGCGATGAAACCGCCCGAAGCGACAAAACTTCCCGGCGGGTCTGCTGCTTCCCGGATCGCTTCGAGAACACTACGGGCCCCGAGTTCCTCATCCACGGAAATGATCAGACGACCTCGAGCCGGACTGCCGTTGGTTCCGAGCTTGGCTAGTTCAAGCCAGGTGTCGAAGCTGATCGGGCAGCCCGTGGCCCACGGATGCGGCTGATCCGGTGGCCCGAAAAATAGCCTTGCCAATTCCGTCCGTTGCATCCGCCCAGCCTTCGTCCGACGCCGCCCGACTATCCGAACAAGTTAAAGCAAAGAAGTCCTCCGTGGTGGAAGTCAGGGTCGCGAAGGTACCGCGACGGACGGACGACTAGGCGGAATGCAGGCGGACCCACCGGGAGCGGGCCGCTGGCAGCCGAGAGCGGTCAGCAGCGGGACCCAGCCGGCCACCCACACGCAGCGGCCAACTCACCCGTCGTCACCGAGCGCCGGATCGCAGCGGCCGTCTCGGGCGCTCAGGACGTCGCGATCAAACAACAACCAGCGTCGAAGCTGACTGCGGAACCGGCGCAGCGCTTCCGGCGCCAGCTCCGCCAGAAGCCACCTCGATGCGCACCCCGGCTACCACACGGGGTCGTCCTGGTAGTGCACCGCATAGAAGTCGTACTCGTCACTACCGGACATCGAAAATCCGCTGGAAGGGCCTAGCGTTCGGTGGCGTCGCGGTGCCGACAACACACGTCCCCTCGCTTCCGCCCGGGTGCACGATGTGATGGTGACCGACTCTTCAACCGAGCTCGCCCTCATGCCGGCTATCGCCGCTTTCCTCGAACGTGCTGGGAAAGTGCGTGACCAGCTCGCCGCCACGGGCGATGCCGAGTTGGCCAAGCTGGTCCTCGCCTGGCCGGAGACCCGGGCGGTGAACACCGCCGCTGGCGCCGCTGCCAGGGTCCACAGATACCTGTACTACGGCGACGGCGGCGAGGACCACTGGGGACGCCGGCTCACTCGCAACAACCTGCGTGCTCTGGGCGTCCTTGAAGTACTGCGCCGACCAGGGATACCCGACCAGTTTCCTGCCGACCTGGCCGCCTATCTCGCTGGTCCGCCGATGCCGTCGGAGCGTTTAGTGGTCATTGACGCCGGACTGCCCGTGCGGGGTTCCCACGGGATCTGTGGCTGGCAGCTGACGCAGCCCACCGCCGCCGACCTCGATGAAGTGACTCCGCTGCCATCGAGCAGCCAGTTCGCCGCAGACCCGTGGGATCCGGCCTTGCGGCTCGGTGGCTGCTGCGTCCTTCGCCGGGCCAGCGACGACCTCGAGGCGCGCAATCCGTCGGTGTGGGGCACCGCCATTCTGCGGAGTTTGTTCGAACCAGAACTCGTGATCCCAGCGTGGGAGCCTCTGCTGCTGCTCAACCTTGCCCAAACCGAACGCGTGATCGTCGCCGCCGAGTACGAGATCGAGCCGGGCCGCATGGTGGAACGCGTCCGAGGCACCGGCCTAGACCTGGTGCCCGCCGCATCCGACGGGATCGACGACCGGGAGGAGCCCGGCTGGGGCCCTTGTCGGCTGGACGAGCAGGAACTGGCTGACGTGCTGATGTTCACTGACATCATGTCGCCCCTCCTGCTGCAATGGCAGACGTGGGACGACGTCGCCAACTCGTCTCAAAGGAAGGCCACAAAAAGGGCCAGCGAGCGGCTTCAACGCAGCGCCCACCGGTTCCTCGCCCTCGGTCCACGCCTCGGCGGCGACGGTGGCGTGCTGTACGAACGCGACCGCGCCGAGATTATCTTCTGGTACACCTCGGCCCTCGAAAATCTCGTGATCACCGAAAGCTCAGACGGCGAACTGAGCCGCAAGGTGTCCCAGCGCACCGCAGTCCTCGTCGGCACCGACGACGACGAGCGACTTGAGATCCGTCGCGCCATCACCCACGCCTACCACATCCGGTCGAAGGTGGCCCATGGCGACGTGCCGCCGGACACGCACCTCAAGACGCTGCCCGAGCAGCTGTACGACTACCTGCGCCGCGCGTTCCGGAACCTGATCATCCTCGGCCCGCGCTTCGACGTCGCAAAAGTATGCGACGACGCGCTCATGTCCGCCGCCGTCCGGGAGCAATCCATCGCCGGGCCTGTCCGCCAGATCGTCGACCGGTTGCCCGCGGCGCCAGGCATGCGAACCCGGCGGACGCGGTACGCGCGGCCACGACGAAAATCGGCCTGATCGACGGGAACGACGCGGCATTCAACCGCAGCGTGAGCGGAAGCCCCACCTGGACGACCCGACGTTCACGAGCCCGGCGCGCGGGCAGAGCAGAGCCTGGCATCGGACGCAGAGTTGTCGGAGGGGCCTGCGAGCATCAGGTAGTGATCGCCGACGAGCCCTGGCTGGACAAGTCAGCCGCCGATTGCAAAGCGGCACGGACACAGGTCGGGCCTTGGGAGACGCATCTGAGTGCTCTAGCGTCGGAAGCCGCCGCCATCAAAGCCGCTGGCCAGTGGCGAACCGGCCCTCGCACCCTGCTGGCGGTCCTCGGCATGCACGAACTTGAGCGCAAGCTCGTCACCTGCCTGGCCTGGATACTGCGGCCCGACGGCCACCACGGTCTGGGCAACCGCGTCGTGAAGGCTCTCTTCGAAAGGTTCGGTCTACCGTTCGACCCGACCGCTCAGGTACGAGTGACCCGGGAGGAGCCGCGGTTCACCTCGGACGGCAAACGAACGCCAGCAGACCTCATCGTCCGCGCCGGAGGGGTCTGCGTGCTGATCGAGGCGAAGGTCAACGCCAAACAGCACGGAGACCAGTGCGCCAGGCTTGCGCGACTGTGGGCCGACGAGGAGGCCACACTGGTTTACCTGACGCGCGAGGGGACCGGGCCCGACGGCCTCCCATGCTCTGCAGCGTGGAAGCCGCTCACCTGGCGGCATATCGCCGGCTTCATGACCCCACCGCCGAACGACGCGTCGGCCGGGGCCCGAGACTTTCTGGAAACTCTGCAGCTGCTGTACGGGAGTAAAGGGCCTTCGATGCTAGATGAAAAGACAAAGTTCTACATGCGCCACTGGCAACTGCTGTCGGAGTGGGCCACCCTGCGTGATGGTGCGACGCGAGAGATCACCGCCGCAGTTCACACCGCGGCGGGATCTCTCGACGCGACCCTTCTCGCGGAGGCTGAGCACGGTTGGGACATGGATCTCGCCTCCCATCCGACGTTCGAGCTATGGCGGCCGTCCTGGCAGCGGGGCGAAGTGCACGCGGCGATCGCCCTGCAGTGGAAACCGGCCGAGTTGCTCACCGACGCGGACCCATGGCCGTATGTGGGCGTGCGGGTCAAGAAGCCCAAGCACCCAGAGCGACACGCATTTGTGAAGACCATGACCGAGCAACTTGAGACCTACGCCAGTCGCCTTGGTTGGTCGGGGTCCCAGATCGAGACCGGCTGGCTGTGGTGGCGGCAGGTAGCGCCAACCGATGCCGAGGACGACCTCGACAGCCTCACTGTCGAATGCCGCACTGCTCTCGAAGCCGGGTGGCAGCACCTGCGCAGTCCTCTCGATGATCTGTTCACAGGCTAGCGGCGACGCTGGCCGCAGCAGGTTACGCGGGGCGCCGACCACGCGCATGTCGCGGATTCGCGCGCAGAGTCGATAGCGTGGTCACACCGGACGAGAGGACCGCGATGCCGGAGTCACGCCATGCCCACTCCAACGAGTCGCAGCTACCCCGAACGGTTTCGGCCCACGACGACTCAGGGAAGGGAGGTCTTGGGGCGGACCTAGTCAAACGCTATACATCGGGCGAAAGCATCCGCGCCCTGGCTGCCTCCACCGGGAGATCATACGGCTTCATTCACCGAGTGCTCACGGAAAGCGGCGTCCAGTTACGCCAAAGGGGCGCTCGGCGTGAGAGGGGGAGTCGCCTATCCGCCACAGTGATCGCCGCAGCGGGGGTCGACATCCGCGCCGTGCAATCGGCCCTCAGAAGCGTTGGGGTGACAGAGCAAAGAGCACTGCGGAGTCACCTAAGCGATGACGCCCTTGCCGAACGCAAGCCGGGCGCAGTCGTAGGCATCCTTGGCCCTCCAAGCAAAGGAGGGGATCAGCCCCGCCCGGAAGTTCGTCCAGGTCTCTCCAAGTCTCCGGAGTTTACGAACGAGGATGTGATGCTTCGGCTGGGGCGTTTTGTCGAGCGAGGGATTCCCGTTCTCGTCGTTGCTCCTCCACCCTTGGCGGCTCCGGCCGCTGTCGCTTCGCTTGTCGTTGCACCATGCCCGGTCGATGACGTTCCCGCACTCAAGCTTCACCTTTGGGCTTTCATCGCTACTTTGCGTAGACCGCAGCCCCGAACGACTCGGAGCACTGGCAGCGGCAGGCCACGGGACGGGGCGACCGAAAGCTTTGACAAGGTTTCTAGGTGGCTCGCTTCAAACGCTGTGGTTAGCGGGAGTCGGTTTGAGGACGTTGTCCTGAGTCTTCTGCGCGAGCAAGGTGCCGACGTGGTCCAGACCCCGGATTTTATGAGGGGAGATGTTGGTTACGATGCGGCGTTCAGCTTGACGGGATTACCAGAGATTGTGCTGGTTCAGGCAAAGAGCGGCGACCTCGATCGCCAGAAGCTGACTTGGTTCGGTCGCCGTCTCCACAAATCGATGCTCGAAAGGAACGTCGGCCTCGGCCTTCTCGTCTACCACGACGATTCCGGACGACGATTCCCGGAGTTCAGCTTTCCCTCGGTCATCTCAATCGAAATCCAGGACCTGCTTCATCGGCTGCGCAGCCACGACCTCAGGCGTGTAATTGCCGACCAGCTCACAGAAGTCCCTGAGTGAGCTCGACGTGGCCGATTATTCAAGTGTCAAGATATCCGGGTTCATCACCCGCAGCAAGGATCTGACCCTTTCCACCACCGCGCGCGGGATGGCCCTACAGCAGCTCTTCGAATATCTACTCAACAAAGTTCCTGGGGTGATTTCACGGCCGAATTCTATCGATCCCTTCCGCAGCGAGGAGATCGATATAGCTGTGGCGAACACGCGCACGAACAACGGCTTAGCCTGCTTCCCCCACCTCTTCCTTGTTGAATGCAAGAACTGGGCGAAGCCGGTCGACGCCCCGACGGTCGCCGCCTTCATCGACAAGATGCGGAACCGTCGGATTGAGCTTGGCATTCTAGTTGCGGCGAACGGGATAACGGGAGATCCGAATTCCCTGGCCGCCGCTCATCACAAGGTAGCGATGGCTCAAGGCGATGGTCTAAGGGTTCTCGTAGTAACGGTCGATGATGTCTGCAAGCTTTCCAGCAGTACCGAGCTCGTGGCACTTCTGGTTGACCGCCTCCTACGTCTGATTGCGTCGGGCACCTCGCTCGGCCACTAGAAGCGATCTTCCGGACCGAAGGTGGCTTCGCTATCTGGACGCGGTCACTCCGTTTTTTGTTTTCACCTCACAGGCAGTCGCCCGTTACGGCACCTCTGGTATCAGCTACGTAGCGACACAGTACGACCGGTTTGGAAGTAGTCCGACACCGCCTCGTCGTAGCCTTGTCCATGGCAAGCCCACCCCTGTACGTCAACCCCTGTCACAGCAAGCAGCGTCCGTAGCGGGTTGACGAGGCTCGGTTGCAGATTGGCCACTGGACCTGCACTACCGGTGATCGCAACTCGCGGTAGGGCGATGCCTGCCTGAAACTGCATCAGCCACCGCGACGCCCTCGGGCTGCCTCAGCGGCGGAAGGGACGTCGTCCATCCCGCGGGGTGGCGTTCGAGAACGGGCGGAACCATGCAGCCGGGCGGTAGTCCCCCATCCTCATGAAGCGGTTCTGGTCACTGTCCGGGTCCTCAATGCCGTCAACCTGCGCGTCAAACAGCTGCAGGATGTCGTCGTCTTGGAGCAGCACCTCGTACGCCGTGTCCCAGTCGTAGTCGTCGGCATGCTCGGGCAGCACTGCCAGTTCGTCGGGCCTCATACCCCAGCCATCCTCCTGAGCGTCCCGCGCGTTGCGCAGCAGCAGATGAAAGGCCATCTCCTCACCTGGGCAGGTGGGCCGGGGCCATCTGCCGGCATCAAGGTCTGCGGTCAGGTCATCGAAGGCGCGTGCGGCCTGCCGGCGCCACACGGCATCCTGCTGCCAGGTGATATGCGGGTATTCGCCAAACAGAACCCACGCGCCCTCGTCATTGACTAGGTCGTCGCCGTGTTCGATCACGTCGTCGTAGGCCTGGTCAGCGAGGATCTGCGCGACCGCCCACAGCACTGCAGCGGTCCGCGGGGTCAGCTGGAACTCAGAGCATGCGGCGCAGTCGCCTGAGCCGCAATTGCACAACGGGAAGAGCTTGGCGAAGTCCGGCCGCTCGTCAGGCTCATTATCCCCCTCTGTATCCGCGACGCGTTGCGTGGACCCGACGACGGTGATTCCCGGGAAGTCCGGGATCATGTCCTCCGCGTTGGCAATCCAGGCGACTGCGCCAACCGGGTCGCCTTGGACATCCTGGCGGGCCTCGGCGCGAGCGTCCGCTTCGCTGTGCCCCGGCTGCGCGTCGAACGGCGTGGCGTCCACATCGTCGAGAACGGCCTGTTCGAGGGCCCCCGCGTCAGTGACTTCGATGATCACTTCAGCGGTCACGGTGATCCGGGGGTGCCTCTGGCTCATGTGCTGGAGCATAGACCCGGAGCGACCTCTTACTCGGGGCCGCCGTCCACGTACCACTGCCTCTGTCCGTCGACGCCTGAGACCTGTAAGAACGGGTCTCACCAGCGGAACTAATTCACGTGCGGGCGCTGCGGAGAGCGCGAGAGCGGGCTGTGGATACCTCCTCGCGGACTGTCGTACGTTCCTGTCACCCTGTTCTCCGCACGCTTTCATGAGAACTCGCTCGCGGATGAGGTTGGCCAAGGTGACGACTGTGCAGAATTTGGCCCCGGAGACCACGGCGTCGATCCGGCCCAAGGCGTCCGGAACGTCCTCGCCGTGGCGTCGGCAGTCAGGTCTGACTGTGGTGTCCAGCCATCCTCAGTTGGTCGCGGTGGTAGACACCAACGCCCTGGCCAACGCGTGTTGTCTGCAGGCGGCGACCGGACACGACTCGCTGATTACGCGACTGGTGGCCACTGAGCGTGTCCCCTGCTTCGTCGCCGATCACGTGCCGGGTGAGATGGATGAGCACCTGGAGCGCATCAGTCGGTCGCAGAGGATCGATCCGGCAGAGGCGTTCCGGGTCTGGCGGACCGACATCGCCCCGCTGCTGCGAGTGGTCGAGCTACCGATCGGGGAGTACCTCCGTCCCGAGATTGCCGCCATCCGGCAGCCGCCGCCAGAAGGCGATCCCGATGATTGGCCAACCTTGGCTCTGGCGGCATTCCTCGGTCCCACATTCACGGTGACCTCCGACAGCGTGTTCGCCGCTCTCGGCTTCGCTAACGCCGGGTACTGGGCTGAAGGAGCCAAGGTCCTCCATACCGCAGGTGACCTCGAAGGCCGATACATCGACCGGCTGCACTCCGCACTGTTCGCAGCCAGGCTCATGGGGGGCGGTGTTTCGGCCGTCGGGTATCTGAGCCGACGGTGGCCCTGGCTCGTGCCAGGGCTGGGACTCGCGGCCGGTTGGCTGGCCAGCACGATGTGGGCCAAGCGCGATAGCGTTCGGGCCACCGGCGCCGCCGTGTGGGAAGCGCTGGAACCTGTCGCGGCGCGGATTGGCGCAGAACTGGTTCAGTACGGCGAACTCCGGTCGTCGATGGTGATCGTGCAAGATCCCCGCTGGCGAACGGAGACGCTCACGGAACACTGCGCCCGCTACCTAGCGCGCAGCGGAGATCCGATGACACCCTCGGAACTTCGGGATGCACTCGGGCAATACTCGAACCAGCGGGCCACCGCTGCGGCGGTTCGACGTGCGATCTCGCAGCATCCATCATTCCGTAGGTCCGCGGGCGAGCGCTACAGCATCGGGGCCCCTACGGCAGGCTGACAATCGCGGCTGGGCGTCCGCCAGCGGGCTGTCACAGGTCGAGCTACTGTGACGGGCATTGCTCGGATGGCCGGCGTGTCGACGAGCCCAGCCGCGACTTGCTTCCCCCGATGTCGATCGCCACCACCTCTGCGCCTTGCCGCCGGAACAGGTCGACGAACTCATGGGCAATACGCTGCGGCACATGGCGCAGGACGCTGAGGATGACGCCGTCAGGGAATTCGGTGTCCCGCATCCTGTAGCTCTACATGTAGTAGGCGTAACGCGTGGCAATTCGAGCGTTGCTCGGAACATGCTTGAGGATCGAGCCGACCCTGTAGGCGGTGCGCAGGGTGAGCGGGTCGCGTTCGTCGAGTTGGGCGTTGTTCCAGTTCATCTTGGATAGGGCGAGTATGTCGGCGCCGGCGGCCAGCAGATCGGTGCCTGGCGATGCTGACCGGATTAACAGCGGCTGCGGGACGTACATGCCGGGGTAGGTGCGGAAGTAGGGCACTGATCCGCGGGTGTACAGCAGCAGCGTGCGCGCATCCATCTGAACGGTGGTACCCCGCAGGGGTGGAAGTTGCCCGGCGCGGTATAGGTGTGGGGCACCGCGTCGCTGGATCCACAGCATGTCGACGTGGTCGATGTCGCGCTGGTCGGCGGCTTCGTGGAAGCCATCAATTTCGCCAGGGGTGAAGTTCGAGGTCTTGTGAACGGCGATGCGCGCGGGCTGGTGGCCGTGGGTGCTGCGGTACTCGGCCAGCGCGTCGAGCAGCAGCCGGCGGGCGTCAGTGAGCGCCAGGTGGGGCTGCCGGTCGCTCTTGGAGATCTGCGCGGTGCCGCCGCGTACAACGACGCCGTCGCCGCGCTCGTTGAATACCTGGGCGACGGCAGTGTGGAGCTCTTGGCCGCTCTGGGTGCGGTAGAAGCTGACACCGACGTAGCAGGTGGCGAGGTCTGAGCTGTGGCGCTGCATGCGCCAGGGTGTCCCGCCGGCCTTGTAGTACAGGGCCGTGTGTAAGTTCCAGGCCCTGGTGGCTTCGTCCTGCAACGGCCGGGCGGCCTGCCCGCCGGTCCTGGCGCGGACCCCGGTCCAGGTTTCTCTACGCATCAGCTGCAGGGGCGCCGGCAGCGTGAGTGCGGTGGCTTTGAGCAGATCATGAAAGTCGCCTCCGGCCTCACGCTCGTCCTGGTCATCCTCGTGTTCGGCTGCGCCTTCGACCGACGGCGGGTGGTTCTCCCTGTCGTTGAGCTCATCCGGACGGGCGCAGATGACGACCCGGCAGCGTCCGGTCTCGACGAGCGATCGGGCGGCATCGGCGTAGATCTCGACCGCATCGGCGGTTGCGGAGATGACGTCGGCGCGGGCGAGGCGGCGCAGCTGGCGCTCGGGGATCTCGCGGACGAGGGAGTCATCGAAGATGAGCTCGGCGCCGAACTGCGCATCGATGCTGAAACCGGGAAAAGGCTGGTGGAGGTTCTCCTGCCCGGGCTTCGTGTCTTTTGCGTCGATTTGATTCTGGCAGCGCTGCAACCAGCTCCGGATGCCATCGATGGCTTGGGCGGGGCCTACCAGGGCGACCGGGATCTGGTGCGGCGCGGCCGGGGAGTCGGCGTCGGCCGGGCCAAAGACGCTGATGCCGTAGCGCGGGTCGATGTGCCGATTTCCGGCGCGAAACTCCAGCTCCGGCTCGTGAAGCACGTGCGCTCTCATCGTGGCAACTCCCACAGCCCCTTTGTCAGCCCGTTCACGTTCGGCTTCGGGACCGGCTCCTGCGGAATCCAGACCGTCTCGTCGATCGTGGCGTCGCAGTCCAGCTCGAGGAGCTGGCCGAACCGGATGCGCTCGTCTCGGCGGCTAAACAGGGTGTCCTCGCCTTGCAGATAGTCGGCCCAGGCGCGCACGAGCTGGTAGACGGCGTTGTTGCGCTCCATGCGCTTGATCTTCTTGACGTATTCGGAGTCGTACAGAGAATCGCGCCAGCCGTCGATGGTGAAGTGGTAGGTGGGGTTAATCTCCAAGTACCACTGATCACCCCACCGGCGGAAGTACAAGCCGGCGGCGTAGTGACGACAGAAGCTGATCTTCGTTTCGTCGTCCTTCCCGAAATAGGGGGTGAAGAAGCTGCGCCCGCGGCTGCCCCGATAGCGGCCCTTAATTCTTCGGTTGGAGCGGTCGGGTGGGGCCTGCATGTAGACGACCTTCTTCTTGAGGTGCCAGACCAGCTCGGGGTGATGCGCCGCTCGCAGGGTGAAGTTCAACAGGGACACGAAGCGGCGCTGGAGGTCGGGATCCTCGGTGCTCGCCCAGGTCTCGGTCGGAATGGAGGTCACCGGGCCGTCGCACAGGATGGCCAGCGGGCCCTCGTCCAGTCGGCACAGTGAGAAGATTCGCCCGGCGGCCAGGTGGAAGCCGCCCTCGAACTTGTTGCCGTTCGAGCGCATCCGCTCCCAGGCTTCGCCCCGGTCACGGCACGGCGTCGACGCCTCGAAGACAAGTGGAGCGAACCCCTCGACAGTGAGCAGGTTCGAGACCAACCGCTCGCTGCCCTCTAGCCGCGGAAGTTGCTCCCCCACCGGCACGCCCAGGGCCGACATCTCGCTGAAGGCGTCTGGATCGAACCGATCCGCCGACTTGTCGAACTGCACGACGCGGCGCGCCCTGCGCTCGGGGTCGGTGAACCAGGTGTCCACGCGCTTCCACCACGCCTGCTGGCTACGAAGGTCCACGCAGATCAGCACGACTGGTCTGCCCAGCCGACACCAGTAGTCGATGTGGTCGGCCTTGCACGGGAACCTGAACTGAGTTGGCGTCTCGCCCGGGAACCCAGCTTCCGTGGCCTTCACCTGGGCTAGAACGGCAACTCCGGTAACTTCCCGATCGGTGTCCACGAACTCGATCTGGCCGTCGATCGCGAAGTCGCGCCGGGTGTCGTTCCACACGTGGCCGGCGTCGGAGACGGCCTTGTCGACGAAGGCCTCGCCCCGGTATCCAGCCCGCTGCTGGACGCTACGCTTCGGCATCCGATCACGACGCCAGCAGTAGGGCGGGTGACTGTGCCGCAGCCCGCCCGCGTCTGATAGGTCGATGCCGCCGTACTGGCTTGTTCCACGCCATGCGCTGGTCCTTCGCTGTCAAGCTGTGGCTCGAGTCAGCATAAGCAGGCCCACCGACAACTCAGGCTTGTGCGGCAGCAGGGGGCGCGCATGGGTCAGACCACGCCCCTCATCGGGCGCAGAAGTCCGGGCCTGGTTCGAACCGGGCCCCTCGTCGCAGACGAGGCGGCCAGCCCATGGCAGCGAGCGATCCGTCAACCCGAAAGTGCGTGTCGCAGCTACGCTGTCAGCGCCGCGACCGCCCGTACCTGTAGCGACGCCAACGAGACCCGGACCTATCGTCGCAGTGTCACGACATGACCCGTCGGTAGCGTTTAGTCAAGAATTTCCATAGAGGGTAGGCCGTCCACAATTTTCATGGTTTCCACGCTGACGGTGACAACCCGCTTCAGCAGATCGGCCACATAACGAGGATCGTCGGACCAATCGTTCGGGTCGTTGACGATGCCTGAATCCTTGTCAGTCTTGACCTGGTACCGATCGATGATCCACTCGATGGCCGAACGAGCACCGAGCTGGTAGCGGTACGCCTCCTCAGGGATGTTGCTGAGGGTCACTCGGTGGTTGTAGAGGATCGTCGACCGGTCCACCACGCCCTTGACCCTGGCAAACTTCATCTTGCCGACCCGGTACAGCTCGTCAAGTGGAGTAGTAGACGCATCCCCCGCGACCGTCTCGACAACACCCTGGTGCGGATCCATCTGCTCATATCGAATATGGAGGTCGGTGAGCTTACGACCCGCGTCCGCGAAGTCCCCGAAGTGACTCACCTTTGGGATGCGAGGAAGTGACTTCTTCAGGTCGGAGGAGAAGAGGCCCCGGTATTCCGGGGAGTGCAGCAGGGCGTAGACGTAGTAGAAGATGTCGTCCTTGCTGACGGTAGCGCCTGGGTATGCTCGCCTAAAGTCCTTTAGTGCGGCGTCGCTGATATTGTCGACGCGCTGAAACCGTTGACTGCCGTCTCCAGCGACAGCAAAGAGATCATTTGCCTCGCCCGAGTCTCGATAGGTGTAGCGCGGGAAGAACTGGCCGACGCTTGATCCCCAGTATGAGACATCGGGCAGGCAGCCTATCGCGTGGACCGAGAACGGCTTGTCTGAGCCAGCTCCGGTCACGTAGAAGCCAAAATTCTGCGAGTCGACGGTCGGGAACATCAGAGGCAGCTGACCCGGTCGATGGATCAAGTCCTTATCAAAGTAAACGGCTTGGCGGCAGAAGGGCCGGTACTGGGCGGTGACGATGCGGGTCGGGTCGAAATCGATGCGTTTTCCCTGCAGGAGCTTAGCCAGAAGGCTCGAGGACCAGCTGATCCTCGCCGAGTCGGTGGCGACCCACCGCTCGGCATCCCTTATGCTGGGCGTGACGATGCCGTTCGACCTGCAATGTTCCTCGAAACCGGCGACCTGGTCGTTGTAGAAGTTCGTCAGGGCTCGCACGCCATGCTCTAGGCGGCCTTCCAAGAAGTTGTACACCCAGGCGTCGCGAGAAGAAAGAAGGCCATTGGAGTAGATCTCGAAAAGGGCATCGGCCCGCCGAGCCTTGTCCTTCTCACCAATGGCCCGGAACGCTGCAAATCGTTGGTTGCGCTGATTAATCCAGTCGCCCTCGGGACTCGGCTTGATCTGCTCCCATGGGACAGCGTCGAGACTTTGCGACGCGAGGACACTCAGCTTGTCCTCACGGGTGAGGTAGTCCCCGATATCCCGGTAGTGCAAGGTGCAGCCATCGGCTTTGGAGTTCTTCGGGCCCCCCTTGACGAGGAGCAGGATGGCTACGGTATTTCGACTGCCACTGCCGAAGATCTTGCCGCCTTCCTTACGGGACTGCTCGCCTGCGGTGCGCTGATTACCACGCAGGTTGTAGCAGTAGATTGCGTCGAACTCGTCGACCAGGCATTTGCGCAGTCCGTCGGCACTTGTCCCATCGATATAGCCACCGTTGGACACATATGCCACGATTCCTTCTTGGTCGATGCGGTCCGATGCCCAGCGGATGGAGCGGATGTATGAGTCGTACAGCTTGCTCTTGTTAGTAGCTTTCGTCCGCGCGACGTAGGTGTCGGCGATCCGCTGATCTAGTACCTCGTAGCTGAGATTTTGATTGTTGTCGTTTTGGCTGTCCTGCCCCACAGAATAGGGCGGGTTGCCGATGACAACGGTAATCTTCTGCTTCTGTTGTTTCTTGGCGCGCTCGCTGTTGCCTTCGAGGACGTCCATCCCGTCTAGTCTGGCCGTGCCCTCGGCGAGTTGGAAGGTGTCGGTGAGCACGATGCCTTCGAAGGGGCGATATTCGCCGCCGGCCAGGTCGTGGAACGCGGCTTCGATGTTGACAGCGGCGATGTAGTACGCGAGCAGCACAATCTCGTTAGCGTGCAGTTCACTCGTGTACTTGCGGAGCAGGTCTTCTGGCTTGATGAAGCCGGACTGGAGAAGGCGGACCGGGAAGGTGCCAGTGCCTACGAACGGGTCGATGATCTAGACGCCCTCGTCTGACAGCGAGCGACCGAAGTGCTTGTTCAACGCCTGCTCGGTCGAGCGGATGATGAAATCAACGACCTCGACGGGGGTGTAGACGATGCCGAGGGCGTCGGCGGTCTTCGGCAGAGCGGTCTTGAAGAACTTGTCGTACAACTCGACGATGACGCGCTGGCGGCCCTCGTGGTTGTCGATGCCCTCGGCGCGCACCCGCACCGACTGGTAGAACTCGTCAAGCTTCTTGCTCTCGGCGTCGAGTCCCTGGTCGTCGAGGATGTCGAGCATGCGCTGCATAGCCTTGGAGACCGGATTGTGCTCGGCAAAGCCATAGTCCTTAAACAGCGCGTCGAAGACTGGCTTGGTGACGATGTGCTGGGCCAACATGTCGATGGCGTCACTCTCGTTCACGCCGGGGTTGATGTTCAGGCGTAGCTCGCTGAGGAACTCCTCGAAGGCGCTGCGCTTCTCAGGCAGCGTCAGGGCGGCCTTGATCCGGGTGACGTGACGGTCGGCGATCTGGGCGATGTCGCGGGCCCAGTCCTCCCAGTACTGCCGCTGGCCGACCTTGTCGACGATGCGGGCGTAGATCGCCTCCCGCCAGTCGGAGACGGAGAAGAGCGCCTCCTGGATGTGCTTGGCGCTCTGGGCTTCCTTTGCCTTCGCGGCCTCCGCGCTGCCGGCTGTGCTCGATCCGTCACGGTCGCCGACCGACTCGTCGTTCGGGCCGATGCTGCCGATCCCGATCTTGTTGTCGGGCTTGTTCTTGTTCAGCTCGATCTGGTTGACCGTCGCGTTGAAGCGGTCGTCGTGGGCGCGCAGCGCCTGCAGGACCTGCCACACCGTCTTGAAGCGCTGGTTGTCGGCGAGCGCCTTTTCGGGCGCCACACCGGCGGGGATGGCGACCGGCAGGATGATGTAGCCGTAGTTCTTGCCGGGAGCGAGGCGCATGACCCGCCCGACGGATTGCACGACGTCCACCACCGAGTTGCGGGGGTGCAGGAAAAGGACCGCGTCCAGGCTGGGCACATCCACGCCCTCGGACAGGCAGCGGGCGTTGGACAGAATGCGGGCGTTGGCCGGGCCCGGGTCCTGCTTCAGCCAGTCGAGCAGCCTGTTGCGCCGCAGCGTGTTGAATGTGCCGTCGACGTGCTCGACCTCGCAGCGCAGCACCTCGTCGTCGGCGTCGTCGTAGGCGTCGACCACCTCGGTGAAACGCTTGGCGATCGCCGTGGAGTCGGCGATGGAGCGGGCGAATGCGACAGCCCGTTTCATGGGCGCGTCGCCCTCGGCGAACCCGGAGCCGTCGGCGAACGTGCCGGTGCGCTTCGCCATCGCGTTCCAGCAGCCGATGATCTTTGCGGCGTCGTCGAGCCTCAGCTCGGAGTCCCCGCCAGCGAGACCCTGCTGCAGCGTCTTGGCGACCCTGCCCTCGTCCACGGTGAGGATGAGAACCTTGTAATCGGTGAGCAGACCCTGCTCGACGGCTTTTCCGAAGCCCAGCCGGTGGAACTCAGGGCCGTACGTCGTCTCGTCGTCCATCGACGCCAGCAACGCGTCGGCGTTCCTCGCCTCGGACTTGGTGTCCTCGTTGTAGATCCGCGGGGTCGCGGTCATGTAGAGGCGGCGGTCGCCGCCGAGGTACGTGTCGTCGTGGACCCGGACGAACGAGGACTCGTCATGGCCGGCCAGCGTGACACCGGTTGTGCGGTGGGCTTCGTCGCACAGGATCAGGTCGAAGCGGGACAGGCCCTTGCGTTGGGCCGCCGCCACGGTTCCGATGGACTGGTAGGTGGAGAAGACCACAGTCAGCCCCGGCTCAGCCTCAACCCTGGCCATCTGTTCAATCAGGCGGTCGGGGTCGGTAGTGGCGGGCAGCGCCAGGTCGTAGGTGGCCATGTCGTTGTCGTCGCCGGTGGCGGCCCGCTGCTTGCCGACCTTGGTGTCCGAGCACACCGCGAACGCGCGCAGCGTCACGTCAGATTCGTACGACCATTCGCGCAGGCTCTGCGACAGAAGGGCGATGGAGGGAACCAGGAACAGCACTGAGGTGTGCTCTGACTCTCCAGCGACCGCGCGCTCGCGCTGCAGCCGTTCGGCGATCTTCAGGCTGGTGAACGTCTTGCCAGTCCCGCACGCCATGATCAACTTACCGCGATCGTGCTCGACGAAGCGGGCGAAGACATCGTCGATGGCCTCGCGCTGGTGCTTGAGCGGTGACTTCTTGGCGCGAAGCGTCATTTCGACGCGGCGGTCAACGGTGGGCATGTGCCACTGCACCGGGCTCTGCGCGATCTCGTCGAGCCCGATCCGCGTGACCGGAACCTGCTGATCGGCTAGCGCTGCCTCAGCGTGGACGTTCCACTTGTCGGTCGTCGAGATGATTAGGCGGCGGGTGAAGCCACCCTTGCCGGAGGCGGTGAAGAAGGAGTCGATGTCCGCCTTCTCCACGGTGTGGTGCGGCTCGTAGAACTTGCACTGGACGGCGCAGTAGCCACCCGTCTCGCGGTCCTGCGCGACCAGGTCGATGCCGACATCCCGCTTGTCGTGCTCCGTTCCCGGCCAGTCGGCCCACATCCACACCCGGCTGAACTGCTCGGTCCACTGCGGGTCGGTGCTCAGGTACTGGAGCATCAACTCCTCGAAGCCGGTACCACGATCACGATTACTCAACGAGTTGTCGCGGATCGCCTTGATGACGTCATGCACGGTCGTGGTCGTCGTCACTGCGCTTCGAGTCCCGTCACAGATGCCGGCAAGCCACCACTCGCCGGAGATGTCAGCCGGAGGTACGCGACTCTACCGTCACCGACCGCTCCTGCGGATCCCGCAGCAGTAACCGAATCCTGGGCAGGAACCAGCAAAGCGGCATTCCTCGCCTGGCGCTACATGCTTGCCCGCGGGCAGACCAGTCGGCTTGCCGTCTGTCTTGAGGATGCTGGCTGCGACCTGCACAACCGTTTCGCGCCGGACCCCAGTTGCTCGGCGGGGTACTCAGTCGGTAGTCCGCCGAGGTCGAAGCTGAGCCCTCCGCTCGGGGTCCGGGACTGATGGGTGGTTGAGGTAGCCGCCGCCGTCGGAGATGTGGACCGCGAAGGCATGAGGCGGGATAGCCGAGCTCGATCTCCAGGCGGAAGCTCGTCTGAGTCATCGGTTAGCTGTTTGCTGGTGAGCTGTCGATCGCGGCTGCTCAGTTACGGCTGGGCCTAGGATGCAGCCCTGCGCGTCCATGGCACATTGATGGGCCGGCGACCTGTAGCCACGTACTCCACGACTACGTCCCGCGCTGTGGCTACCGCCACGCGAGCGAGGTCGGCCGGAATGTCTAGCAAGCCTGTGTCGGGTGACTCGTAGACGGTGATGGACGTGTCGGGCTTGAGGTCGGCGGCGTAGGCGTCGTCGGGTAGCCAGAGCACCGCGGCCCGATCGGCGTCGATGTCGATGTCGATGCGCAGCGCGGGTTGGTCAGCGGGGCCGATCGTCATGGTCTGGCCGCAGCCCCCGTGGGGCATGATCGTCTCGATCTGCTCGTCGAAGCGGCGGCCGGCCTCATCGGGGCTGCTCAGCGGGTATGGATGGCCGTGGTAGTCACGGAGCAGCAGCGTCATCACTTGATCCTTTCTCCGGTTCCGGTGTAGGTACGGTGCCACCAGCTGTGCCCGCCGTCGCGGGTGACCCACAGGCGCAGGCGGCTTCCCGGCGGGAGGATGGCGGGGAGAATTCTGTCGCAGGTCCAGGGGTAGCTCCGGTCTCGGTCGTTGGTGCCGCAGACGGTGTTGTCGATCGCGAGGTCTGCCTCGGTCGCGCCGGTGCGGCGCAGGTGGGCGGCGGCCTTTGATTCGACATGGTCGTAGAAGGTGACCGGGGGTCCTCGCAGCGGGTCGTGGACGAGGTCGGCAGCCAGCGACCGGTCTCCTCCTCCGGAGGTGACGGCCTCGTCGTTGAGCAGGCCGGCTGTAGGGCGGGTGCTGCCGGCCGGCCGTGGCTCGAATCGGCCGATCGCACGCCGGAGCGTGTCGGGCAGGGCGACTGGGTCGACTCGCACCCAGACGGGGTCGGCTGGCTCCGGAATGTCGGCGAGTCCCTCAGGCACCTGCCCGCCGCTCGTCGTGGCGGGGTCGGATCCGGTGCGATCGGCTGCTGGCGCCACAATCTCGGTGGCGTCACGTGCGGCGGGCGGTCGGCTGCTGCCGCCGCCCGTCGTCAGTTTCCCAGATCACCGACCTGCCGGGCTTGCGCCAGTGCCGCTTCGACGTGTTGCCGTGCTCCGCCCCCTCGGGTCTTGACGGCCGCGAGGGTTTGGCCGAGTTGCTGCAGGCGGGCCAGTGTTGGCCCGGGTTGACCTCCTTGCAGCGTCGCTGCGGCGAGTCGCCGTGCTTCCTCGATTCCGGCCGCCGCCGCTGCGACTGCGGAATCAACCGTTGAGAGGGCGGCAACGACGGGCGTGAGCACGCTGATGGTTTCCTGCGGTGAGGGCTGCTGCGGCACCGCAGCGACTGATCGCGACGCCTCGCCCAAGACTCCCCCGGCCGTCGTCAGCCGTGCCCGGACCTGCCCAACCACCTCGCGCACCCGTGCCAGCCCCACCGCGATGCCCGCGAAGCCCGCAGCGGCGGCGCGTGCGGCGACCTGTTCAACGGCGGAGTTGACCGCGGCGGCTTCCTGCTGCGCGGCGCTCACTCCTGCGCCCATCGCCTGCAGGTCCCCACTGATGCTGTCGGTCAGCGACATTCACCCTCCCCCGCGCTGGCGGCGCCGAACGAGTGGCAGCCTAAAGATCGTGCTCTATCCGGCACAACCGGTGCGGGCCGCCATCCTGCCGCTGTAGCGCGAGCTTCGCCAGCTTCATCGGTGCGGAAGTAGCAAGTGGCAGAGGCGCGGCAGCGATTTCTGGGAGGACGTGCCCAGCGGCGCGAGTGTGTAGGACGCCCTGCAGACGGATAGCGGCTAGTCGCCCCGCCTCATGCCGGTATCGGGCTCTCCACTTTCGGCTCCCTGGGGAGGCCGACCTACCGCCGGTCTCACATCCTCGACGACGGCTCGGGGCGTGGCCCCAACCTGTTGTTCACGCCACTGCCCGGCGGCGTCGGCGCGAAGGAGGCGCTCCACCATCAGGCCGGCGTCCCGCTGCGTGTCGAACTCCCACCGCAGCACCTTGCCCGTCTCGCTGTCTCCGGAGCGGGCAACCACCTTCCAGCGCGTCTGGCGGACGAGCCAGACGTCGCGGCGCGCTAGGCGCCCCCAGCTGCCGTTCCACCACCTCCGGACCACCTCTTCCATCCCGCGATCGTACGCATGTTCGACTAGGTGTCGTGCGGGTGGCGGTGAAGGCGAGGCTTTAAGTGACCGAAGGGCTATTCGCAGCCGTCCTGGGCGCCTCGACCGTAAGGTTCGCAACAGTCGCCACGGTGCCGGTAGACGCGAAGGTCGCGGTCGTTCCGGTGCTCGAACTCTGATGAGTCTCGTAGAGGCAGGCCTGCCACACAACGATCTCCCTGCCGCCAGGCACTGCCTGCCCGTCGCCGGGTCCACCGCGCAGCAGCACGTCCATGCTCCGACCGTACGTCCGCGCAGGCCTCGGAGGCCGCGTAGGAGACCCCGGCACTGGAGGGCATGGCGCTGCGCGGGCAACGGGGCTGGCCCCCGCGAGCAAGGCCGCGGGGACCAGCTGTCGGTGGCCTGCGGCCGAAGCTGCTCCACCTGCCCGTGGCCGTGGCCAGCAGCTGAGCGGTGGCCTCGCCGACTAGATCCAGGTTCGCCGCTGGCGCCGTCGTTCGCCACGGGCCGGCGACGCGCTGTGGATAAGCACGGAGCCTGTGGATAACGCCCTGATCATGGCCGAATGTGGTACGGGGCCTCGGGATGCCTGGGTGGAACCCAACGCCGCTGTGCTCCTCACTGACTCATCCGTTCTTGCGGATCTGCACCCGGCGTAGCCCGCCTGCCTCCCACGATGGACGTGGGGAGGCCAAGATGAGCGGCACACGCGGCCGGTGCAGGCGCGGCTGGAGATGACCCCCCAACGCCCACATCCAAGCGCTGCGCCGACGGCGTTGCAACGGCCGGTCGCGCCCATGTTGGCGGCCCCGGTCGAAGCGGTGCCTGAGGGGCCGGGCTTGGTGCACGAGCCGAAGTGGGATGGTTCTCCAGAGACACTGATGTGTCTCAGCTGAGGATCGATGCGTATCGGTTCGCCGTCTCGTCCGTTGAGTGATTGGCATGCTCGTCGATCGCTCGCGGGGTTCTCATGCACCTGTTCTTCTCCGATGTACCGAAGGCCCACCGGGCTGGCGGCATAGCGGGCCTTGGCGCCGCAGAGCTGTCGGGCTTGTTGGCGAGGTGGGCTCCTGCGGTGGGTACGCCGATCGTGTTGTCGGAATCGATGACGCCGGTGGAGCCGCTGTGTTCCTGGTTCCGGGAGTTGAGCCTGGATCGGCGCAGCGTGAAGACGATGCGGGCGTACGCGTACACCACGACGATGTTGCTGCGGTTCCTGCTGGCGCGGGGTGCGGATCTGACGTCGGCTACCGAGACGGATCTGCAGGAGTTCCGGCGTTGGCGCCTTGATGACGCGGAGCAGACGATCAGCGAGGCGGCGTGGGATCGCGATGCTGCGGCGATCGGCAGCCTGTATGACTTCTTGGTCCGGCGGGGCATGATCGCCCGTCGGCCGTGGCGGGCCACGGGCCGAGGCCGGCGTTCGTTGTCGACGGGGGTCAGTCGTGATCTTCGGGTCCGGCACATGGGCTTGGAGCAGTACCTGTTCCTGCGGGATGTCGGGTTCGGTGGGTTGGCTGCGAGCGCGGGCCTTGACGAGCGTTTCCGGGGCTGGCGGCCGCATCGCAACCGGGCGGCGTGTGAGTTGGCGCTGCTGACCGGGATGCGGATCCAGGAATGGTCCACGGTGTTGCTGCCCGAGCTGGGGCTGCTCGGTGACGGTCAGGCGCGGGCGGTGGAGTTCGAGCTGGGGGCGTGCGCGAAGTTCGGGCGCCCGCGGAGGGTCTATGTCCCGGCCGACGCGGCCGAATTACTGGGTCCGTATTTGCTGCTGGAGCGTCCGGAGATCGTTGCTAAGGCGCAGTCGGTGTTGCGGCGCCGGCGGCGGGAACTGTTCGTCGTGACCCGGCTGGAGGCCGACGGCGCGAAGGTCCGCGGGCTCTTGGACGGTGCGGTGGTGACCCGGTCGGTGCGGGGGATGGATCCGCGGCTTCGCCGGCTCGCGGTGCTCGAGACCGGGGACGGTTTGGACCCGCTGGCGTTGTTCGTGGGCACGGGTGGACGGATGCTCACGGCGTCGGGCTGGGATCGGGTGCGTTGGGCGGCCTGGGACCGGATGAGAGCTCAGGCAGGTGACGGGCAGGCAGGGTTGTTGCCGGGCCGCTGCTGGGTGTTTCATGACCTGCGGCACACGTTCGCGTTGCGGTTGCTGATCTATCTGACCGAGCTCGCGTTGCAGGAGCTTCAGCGGCGCGGGGCGAGCATGGCGACGCTGCTGGAGCACATGAGCGGCAACCCGCTGTTGCAGGTCCAGCGCCGGCTGGGCCACGCCAGCCCAGCGACGACCTACCGATACATCCGTTATCTGAAGGACCCGATGCGCGATGTCGCGCAGGCGTTCCGAGCCTGGACCGTGGCCGGCGGAGCGACCTACGCCGAGATCGCCCGCCACGCGTTGGACGGGCAGGCCGATGCCCCGCAGAGGTGAGCACCGGGCGGGTTTCCCGGCCCCGCAGAGGGCCGCAGCACCCGTCGAGCGGATCGGGGGCCGGCAGGTGACGGTCCCGGCGACGGGCGCGGCCGGATTGAAGTCCGCGACGGTGCAGCTGTCGTTCGAGCCAGGAGCGTTTCGATGCGGGCGGCTGGCGGCCGAGTTCGCCGACGAGTGGGTGGAACTGGTGGCGGCCGCCCGATTGCGCGAAGGCGCGGCTCGTTCCTACCTGACGGCGGTGAAGGTGTTGCTGGCGCACGTCGACGCGACGATGCCGGACGCGGCCGCGGCGTCGTTGGCGCGCGGCGAGCCGGATTTGCAGCGGGTGGTCGCCGACTGGGTGCGGGTGCTGCCGTCGCAGCGCCGGCCGGGTTCGCGGACGCCGGGCTGGCATGCGGGCCGGGTCCGGGCGTTGATCGCCCGGCGCATGGAGCATCCGGGCCGGTCGGTGGCCGCTGGGTGGCAGGGGTGGGTCGACGGCGCGGTCGGGGTTCGGCGGGGTTCGAGCAGTGAGCTGGACGAGTTCAGCCGAGCCGACAAGAAGAAGCTGATTCGAGCCGCATTGGTGGCACGCCGGGCGACGACGGCCCGGATCCGGCGAGGCCGGGCGCTGGCCGCCGGTGGCACGGATCCGGAACGCGGCGGATGGCTGGCGGTGGAAAACCTGTTGTGGGCGCTTTGGTCGGACTCAGGCGCCTGCGAGCAGATCCCGGACCGTTTACCGCCGGCGGCGCAGTTCCCGGCCGCCCTACACAAACTGGCGCCGGGCGGGGTTTGGCACAGCAAGCGGCACTTGGTGCAGTTCCTGCTGGCGGAGCTGTTCGTGACCGCGTTGGATCTGCATGCCTACCGAATTTTGTTGATGGCGGCGACCGGCCGGGCGCCGGAGGAGATCACCGGGCTGACCGAGGACGATCTGGAGTTCGGCCCGCACGGGGTGACGATCACCTTCACCAAGGGCCGGGCCCAGGTGCGCCGCCGGCAGACGTTCACCGCCGAGTCGGATGAGGCGGGGACGCTGCATCCGGCGGGGTCCCGGCTGGACGCCGCGGAGATCGTCGCCGAGTTGCTGGAGTTGAACCGGCCGCTGGCCCGGCTGGCCGGGATCAGTCCGGTGCCGTTGTTCCTGCGGGTGTCGCGGCCGGGCGCGGCGCTGGTGGCCAGGTTGCTGACCCGGTCGAGGGGTTACGCGTTCACTGACTGGCTGCGCCTGCACGGTGTGACGGTGTCCGGGCCGGCGGACATTCGCCGGCTGCGCAAGTCTACGAAGGTGGAGAAGGCGATCGCGTTCCGCGGCCGGATCAGCGACATCGCCGACGACCACTCCGAAAAGACGTTCCGCGGCCACTACGCACACGGCACCACCCTACGCGTGATCGCCGGTGAGGTCATCACCGCCGCGCAGCACCGCTGGCTGGACACCGCGTTGGCCGGCCCGACAGTCTTGGACGAGAACGCTGCCCAGTCGCTGGCCGACCCTCAGACCGCGACCGTGCTCGGGTTGGATCCGGCCGAGGTGGAGGCGCTACGGTCCGGGCAGCTCAACATGGGTGTCACCGACTGCACGGACCCGTTCGCGTCGCCGTTCGGCCGGCCCGGACAGCTCTGCCCGGTGGCGCCGCTGCGCTGCCTGGAATGCCGCAACGCGTTCGTGTTGCCGTCGAACCTGCCGCAGCTGCTGCTGTTCGCCGAGCACTTGCAGAAGCTCGCGTTGCGGCTGACCCCCACTCACTTCCACACGTTGTGGGGGCAAAGCCGCACGAACCTGGACGAGGTGCTGAGCTCGCGCACGGCCGCCGAGCTGGCCGAGGCGCGGCGGCAGATCGCCGAGGACGGCATCGTCCTGGTCCTGCCGGCGGCTACCAGGGTGGAGTTCGACGCATGAGCAGCCCTCACCCGGCGGCGGTCGGGCGGTCGGCGTTCTACCGCGACGACGAACCGGTCGTGCAGTCCCATCCGCTGCTGCCGGGCGCGATCGTTCCCCGGTTCGGCGATACCGGCCGCTGGGACCTGAACGGGGTAGTGCATAAGGCAGCGCATCATCCGCCCGTGGCAATCCGGCTGTTGTTCCATGACCTGCAGGGAGGCTGGAATCTGCTGGCGCGGGAACTGGCGATGCTCTGGCTCAACCCCCGCCACCCCGCAGTGCTGGCCGCCGGTGTCCATCTGCGGCCCGATCCGCTGTCGGCGATGACGGTCGCTCAGCGCATCGCGCAGCTACGGCCGCTGGCCCGATTCGGTGTCGAGCAACAACTCCCCGCCGATCTGCAGGGCTGGAGCATCGAGGACGTCAAGGTCTACGTCGCTTCTCGGCAGGCGGCCAGCGAGCCAGGCACCGTCTGCAACATGGTGCACGTGATCAAGGCCCTGCACCGTTTCCGGGACGCGTTGAGCGGGGGCGGCCTGTCTTGCGACCCTTGGCCTGGCATGTCGCCGAATGCGGTGGCGCACCAGCCGATCGTCGCGCCGCTGCGCACGCCAGCGATCCCGCCGCAGACCTGGTTCTCGCTGATCCGTAACTGCTGGGCCTACATCGACGTGTTCGCCGACGACATCCTGCGGGTCAGCGCCTACGCCGACGATCTGCGGTCCCGGGCGGTCAGCGACGCCGGCGGCGACCAGCGGCTGCAGGCCTGGCTGGCTGATCCGTCGACGAGGGTGCCGATGCGCCGCGCCAAAGGCGCCGAAGGTGACGGCAGCGTCGCCCACCTCAGCGTGGTGACCCGGATCGTCGGGGTCGGACCGTCGTTCTTCCAGGTCAGCAAGCCGCACGGTCAGGTCCGACGGGACGCCGTCGCGCGTCTGGTCACTGCCGGCCGCTGCCATCCCGGCCTGCTGCCCGACCTCGCCACGGTGACCCGCCCGGACGGCACCCGCGGGCCTTGGCACGACAACCTCGGTCCTCGCCAGGTCGCGATCGAGCGGGTGATGCTGCGCAACGCGTGTTTCATATTCACTGCGGCGCTGTCGATGATGCGCGAGTCGGAACTGCGCGCGATCACCAAGGACGCGCTCGTCGACTACTACGGCAGCCCCGCCGTTCGGTCCGTCCGGCAGAAACTCGACCCCGACCTGCCGGTCAAGCACTGGTGGATCACCCCGCCGGTCGCCCGCGCAATCGAGCTGGCCGGCCGGTTATCGCGCCACGACCAGCTCACCTTCGCCGCGGTGACCGACACCTGGTCCGGTGAAGGGTTCGCCAGCATCGCCGCCATCGCCGACTTCATCGACCACGTCAACCGGTGGCGGCATATCAGCGGCTTGGAGGCGATCCCGGACGGCAAGGTCACCCCGCACATGTTCCGGCGCACCATGGCCATGCTCACCCGCGAGTTCCCCGGCTCAGAGATCGCCGTCGGGATGCAGCTCAAACACGTCACGACCCGCGCGCTGGCGAACCGGGTCACCGGCAGCTACATGGACACCGACCCGTCCTGGGCCCGCCAGCTGGACGCGGCCATCACCGACCGCCGCTTCGAGCGGCTCACCGAACTGTTCGACGCCGACACCGCCGGCCAGACCGTCGGATACGGCCCCGGCGCCGCCCGGCTCCGGGAAGCCTTCGCCGCGGTCCGGGCACAAGCCGAGCAGCTCCGCGCCACCGGCAAGGCCCGCCGCGGCGACATCCGCGTCGAACACGACCTGCTGCGCCGCACCCGGATCAACATCCGATTCGGCAAGCTCAACCACTGCACCATGAACGACAACGACCCCGTCGGCGCGAAATGCCTCGAAGACGCGATCGCGCCGCCCGGGCACCGTGGTCCGCTACTGGACCGCTGCCAGCCCGGCCGGTGCACGAACAGCATCATCGCCGGCGAACACCTGCCAATCTGGACCGCCGAGCGGTCCTCCCTGAACCGGCTACTGGACACCGGGACGCTCGCGCCAAACCACCGCCGCCGCATCGAAGCCGAGCTGAGCGAGGTCGAGCACGTCCTCAACCGGGCAACCCCATGACCGCCGCTGTTTCCCCGGCCACCCGGCGCCAGCTGCTCGAGGCGATGCAACGGCTGCTTGCCGGCACACCCCAGCACACCGACGGCCGGCTGACCAAGAACAACCTCTACCGGGAGGCCGGGGTCAGCCGAGCCACCATGAACCGCGCCAGCGACATCCTCGCCACCTGGGATGCCCACGTCAGCAGAAGCCCGGCCGGGACCGCCGCCCGCCGCCGCGACGACGACCTCGACCGCCTGCGACACGATCTGAAGGCCAGCCGCGCGCGTTGTCGCGAGCTGCAGCACCACCTCGACGCCGCGGCCACCGTGATCGCCGCTCTCGCCGCGGAAAACGACGCCCTGCGCCGTCAGAACGCGGACACGGCGTCGCGCCTGGTAGTCCCACTACGGCGGGACCCGGCCGGACGGTGAGGCATGATCAGCTGCCGACACCACCGAGTCGGCGGTCTTCGTTTCCACCCTGACGCCAGGTACCGGATGCAAGTCACACGGCCCCGAACGTGCGCTCGCGGTGGTTTCTGAAGCGGGGTGTCGGCATCGAGAAGAGTGATCACCGTGTGGGGCTGCCGAACCGGACGCGGTTGCCGTCGGGATCGGCGGCGATGAACTCGCGGAGTCCGTAGTCGGTGTCCGTGATCGGGCCGATGCCGTCGACCGCCTCTTCCTTCAGCCGTTTCCACAGCTGCCGGGCGTCACCGATATGAACGAAGCACTCGCCCGGTGAGACAGCCCCGTCTGGCTGGGAGAAGTGCAGCTCGGCGTCACCGCTGTTGAGCAGCAGATAGCCGGGGTAGCGGTCGGTCTCGATGAAACCGATCCGCGTCCAGAACGCCGCGGTCCGGTCGAGGTCGCCGCTCGGCAAGATCGGGATAGCGGTCCGGGCCTGTTCTAGGCTCAACGCGTGGGCGTGCGGACGGGCCCAGCGCACCAGCGCCTTCAGTGACGCGGCCGGCAGCCGCCGCACCACAGCGAAGGTGGTCGCCCGCCGTGCCGCCCACAACGCGCACCCGGTGCACACGAACACACCCGGCGTCATGCCGAGCTCGGCGACCTCGTCGGCGGCGAAGGTGTTACCGCAGCAGCCATATCGACGGGTCGGATCGAGCCATCGGCCGGCGTCATCACACGACCCTCTTCCTCAACGCCCTGGCCAGGTCGGCTACCTCGGGCAACCCGGCGAGGCTCCCGGACTCTGTCCGGAAAACCCGGCAGGTCAACCCCGCCGGTACCGCTTCGTTTCCGAGCAGGTCGACCCCGTCGATCAGGAACGTCGGCGACCCGGCCAAGCCGGCCGCCGCAGCCTCCGGTTCGCTGCTGACCACCACGAATTCGACATTCACCGCGGCCTGACCGACAGCGTCCAACGCCACCCGCAACCGTTGTCCGGCCGCCCGTCAATTCGGGCAATCCGCGAAATACACAATCGACGCCCTCACCCGATCTATTCTGCCCCTTCGGACCGCTGAAGCAGTGGTTCAGCCCCGCCTCCGGCAGCAGGGAGGGGAGGGTCGTACCGCGCGGCGCACAAGATCGCCTCGCCGTCGTCGGCGAAGGGTTCAGCGGGGCTGCACGGCGTCCTTGTCTTCCGATGCATTCGAGGGGTGCGGCGCGGGCTCGTCCGGCGTGCTCACTCGGGTGGCCGGGTCGTTCGCCGTTCGTGGGCCTCGCCAGAGGTAGAGGACGGCGGCGAGGAAGATGATCAGGGAAGTCCAGTCGTTAAGGCGCAGGCCGAGGATGTGGTTGGCGTGGTCGACGCGTAGGGCTTCGATCCAGGCGCGGCCGACGGTGTAGGCGGCGACGTAGAGGGCGAACGCGCGGCCGCCGCCGAGCTTGAAGCGGCGTTCGGCCCAGATCACCAGGCCGGCCACGCCGAGGTCCCACAGGCATTCGTAGAGGAACGTCGGGTGGTAGAGGGCGACGGTCGGGGTGTCGGCGGGTCGGTGAGCAGGGTCGATGTGCAGCGCCCACGGCAGGGTGGTGGCCCGGCCGTAGAGTTCCTGGTTGAAGTAGTTACCCCACCGGCCGATGGCCTGGGCGACGACCAGGCCAGGTGCGAGGGCGTCGGCGTAGGCGGTCAGGGCGATGCCGCGGCGGCGGCAGCCGATCCAGGCGCCGAGCGCGCCGAAGGCCACCGCGCCCCAGATGCCGAGGCCGCCGTCCCAGATGTACAGCGCCTGGATGGGGTGGTGGCCGGCGGTGAAGTACAGCTCTGGGTCGGTGATGACGTGGTAGAGCCGGCCGCCGATGATGCCGAACGGGACCGCCCAGACGGTCACGTCGAGGACGTCTTCGGCGCGGCCGCCGCGGGCGACCCACCGGCGGCGGGTGATCAGGACCGCCACGATGATGCCGGCCAGGATGCAGAACGCGTACGCGCGTACGGGTAGGGGGCCCAGGTGCCAGACTCCCCGGGAGGGACTGGGCAGATAGGTCAAGATCATGGTGTCTCCCGCCGGCATGCCGGTGCTCGCCGCAGTCGGCCTCGGCGCCGGGTCGAGGTCACGGTAGGCCCGGCCACTGGCCAGGCATGCTCGCTTGGCACGTTACCGCCGGGCGTGGCCGCCGTTGTCCACGGGTTGGTGGTGCCGAAGCCGTGGGGGCGTTGGGTGCGGCCTGCGGGGCAGGTCGGCGCGTGCGGGCGCATCATGGGGTCATGACCTCTTCGCACGCGGCCGGCACGGTCTTTTCGAACCACCCCGGGCAGGGTGCGGCCGGTTCCGGGGCCGCGTTACGGCTGTCGGGTGCGGTCGTGCCGGTGGTCGGTACGGCTCGGGTGTACACGTGTGGGATCACCCCGTATGACGTGACGCATCTGGGGCACGCGGCGACGTTCGTGTGGTCGGATCTGCTGGCGTCGGTGTGGCGGCTGGCCGGGGTGGAGACGCTCGGTTGCCGCAACGTCACTGATGTCGATGATGTGCTGACCCGGGCCGCGGGTCTGCGCGGCAGTGACTTCGACCAGTTCGCGTTGCAGCAGGAGTACCTGTTCGACAAGGACATGACCGCGTTGCGGGTGCGGCGTCCGGCGCACGAGCCGCGGGCGCGGCATCACATCAGCGCAGTGCAGCAGCTCGCCGGGGCCCTGCTGGCCGGCGGGCGGGCGTATCTGCGGGACGGGTTCGTGTACTTCCGTGGGGCGCAGGTTGCCGCGGCGTGCGGGTTGTCGCGTGCGGAGGCGCTCGCGCGGAGCTCGGAGTACGGCGACGATCCGCAGGATCCGCGTCGTGACGACCCGTTCGACGTGGCGGTGTGGCGGCCGTCGGGTGAGGGCCAGCCGGCGTGGCCGAGCCCGTGGGGGCCGGGCCGCCCGGGCTGGCACGCGGAGTGCGCGGCGATGGCGCTGTCGGTGTTCGGGCCGAGTGTGGACGTGCTGGCCGGTGGGGAGGATCTGGTGTTCCCCCACCACGCGTATCAGGCGGCGATGGTCGAGGCGGTCACGTCGGTGGCACCGTTCGCGCGGGCGCGGTTGCACGTGGGGGCGGTGCATCAGGACGGCACCAAGATGGCCAAGTCGACCGGCAACCTGACCCTGGTCGCCGATCTGTTGCGTGATCATTCCCCGGCGGCGGTGCGGATGCTGCTGCTGGACCGGCCGTGGCGGTCGGTGTGGCAGTATCGTCCCGGTGATCTCGACACGGCGGCGGCCCGGCTCGAGCAGCTGTACGCGGCGGCCGGCCGCCCGGGTGGCACCGGTGAGGCCGCCATCGGTGTTGTCGTTGCGGCCCTGCTCGACGACCTCGACGTGCCCCAGGCGGTCGAGGTGGCGGTGGACGCCGGCGGCGACGCGGCGCGGCTACTGCTGCGGGTGCTGGCCCTGGCGTGAGCGACGCGGCCAGGGGCGCGGCATGAAGCGCGGGGTCCGGGCCGCGTACGCCGGGTAGTCGGGGAAACGGCGGGTGAGCTGGGTTTCCTCCCAGCGGGACTTCGCGGCGAGCAGCGCGGCCAGAGCCACGGCGGCGATGGCCCGAGGCAGGCTGCCGGAGGCGATGATCCACCCGGCGGCGGCCAGGAGCAGTCCGCTGTAGACGGGGTGGCGTACCCGGCGGTAGAGCCCGGTGGTGCGCAGGCGGGCAGCGTCGTTGGGTAGCGGTGAGGCGGTCAGGCCGCGGCCGAGTCCGGCCGCGGCGGCTGCGGCGAGCACCGCCCCGGCAACCGTGACGGCTGCGCCGGCCAGCCGCACCGGCCATGGTACGGGCCAGCCCGGTCGGGCCGGCGCGACAGCGACCGCCGCGATGAGCAGCAGCTGCGCGGCGACGAGACTCCACGCGATTATCTGCGGCCGGGAGCCGGCGCCGGAGTGAGGTGCGGCATGCATGCCGGCGGGTCAGGCCGTGATGGCGGGCAGCCGGTCGATGATCTCGGCCGGGGTGTGATCGCGGGGGCCGCGGTTGTAGGGCAGGGCGGACAGGATGCGGCCCATGGTGCAGGTGTCGCTCAGGGCGGAGAAGGTCAGTCCGGCGCCGATACCCGCGGCGAGCCAGCGGGCCTTGGGGGCGCGTAGGCCGGCGGCCAGCCCGGCCAGGACGAGGCCGCCGGCGACCAGGCGTACCTGACGTTCCAGCGACCAGCGGGCCCTGCCGCGAACGATGTCGCCGCCGGTGACGGCGTACTGCTCGACACCGCCATCGAGGACCCGCAGGCCGCCGGCGCCGGCTGCGGTGAGGCGGCGGCGGGCTTGCTCGGCGCGGGTGCCGGACTGGCACATCAGCACGACATCGCCGTCGAGGCGGGCGGCGACCTGTGGGGCGTGACTTTCGATGACGGTCAGTGGCACGTTCACGGCGCCGTCGATGTGGGTGGTCTCGTACTCGGCCGGGGTCCGCACGTCGACGATGCTCACCTGCCCGCCGCCGGTGAGCCGCTGGAACAGGGCGGTGACGTCGAGGCGGTCCGGGGCCGAGGTGGTCACAGAGTTTCTCCTTCGTTCGGATGTCCGGGCTTGTCAGGTGAGCAGGGTGTGTCCGGCGGTGTAGGCGGCGACGGCGAGGATCAGCACGGCGAACGCCCGGGTGGTGACAGTTTGTGGGAGCCGGTCGGCGATCTTCTTGCCGGCGAGGCTGGCGGCCATCGCGGCGAGGGTGAACGGGATGATGATCGTCCAGTCGAAGTGGGCGTGGCCGGTGCGGGCGGCCAGCGACGCGGCGGAGTTGATCGCGATGATCAGCAGGGAAGTGCCGACGGCGACCGGCATCGGCAGGTCGAGGACGATGACCAGGGCGGGGACGATGACGAAGCCGCCGCCGACGCCGAGGAAGCCGGTGAGGAACCCGACGAGCAGACCCGCGATGACGACCTTGGCGGCGGTGCCGGTGCGGGAGCGGGCGGGAGCGGCGGCTCGGGTGAGCTGGGCGGTACCGGTACGGCTCGTGCTGCCGGTCGAGGGGTCGGGTTCGTCG
>NZ_WVUH01000069.1 GCF_017614955.1 Micromonospora echinofusca | reverse complement strand
GCCCCGGACTGAAGGTGGGGTCATTACCGGGGCGGGCCGACGCGACCCGCCTGGCCGCCCTCGTCGGCCTGACCCGGTAATGACCCCACCTTCAGTCCGGGGCGCTCCACCTGGCGGGGGGAGCGCACAGCGGCCGTAGAGGTGTTCCTGTTTCCCCGGCGGCCGGGAAACAGTTTTTCATTGTGGAGCGCGCCGTAGGACTCGTTCTTCCCGTGGCTAACTTCGGTGCCTGCTATCAGGCACATTTGCCCAGCTCAGCGGCGTATTCTGGCTACCATGTGGCCACGCTCCGCGACGTATGAATGGGAAATCGCAACGTAACACCAAGGAAAATCCCGGCTTGGATGATGCGGCTATCCATCCCCTTGTGGAGGCTTCCTTGTCGCATCTGAAGAATCGGTCGAGTCGGACCAACGTCATCCTCGTACCCCTGCTCGCCGTGGCGCTCGCCGCCACCGTCGTCACCCTCGGCCCGGAGTCGGGCCCAGCGGGGAGCGCCCCGACCGGCGGCGTCGAGGCGGTGGTCGGCCCGACCGGGATCCGTAGCGTCGCGTACACCCAGGCGGTTGCGGCGGTGCAGAACCGCAAGCCGAAGGTGACCGTCATCGGCACCGGCGGCACCATCTCCGGGGTGGCCACCTCGCGGAGCAGCTTCACCAACTACCGCTCCGGCTCGATCACCATTCAGAGCCTGGTCGGGCAGTTGCAGCCGGAGATCGGCCAGGTCGCCGACGTCACCACGGTGCAGTTCGGCAACAAGGGCTCCGGCGGGTACACCATCGCCGAGTTCCACGCCCTGACCCTGGCGGTGGAGAAGGCGCTGGCGGAGTCCGACGGGGTGGTCGTCACCAGCGGCACCGACACCATGGAGGAGTTCGCCTACTGGCTCGACCTGACGGTGCGCAGCCGCAAGCCGGTGGTGATGACCGGCGCCATGCGGCCGTGGGCGGCGGTCACCCCGGACGGCCCCCAGGTGATCGGTGCTGACGGACCGGCGAACCTCTACAACTCCATCGTCCTGGCCGCCAGCCAGTCCACCTACTGCTACGGCACCGTGCTGATGCTCGGCGACGAGTTCCACGCCGCCCGGGACGTGACCAAGACCAGTTCCTACCGGATGGACACCTTCCAGACCCGCGAGTTCGGCGTGCTGGGCTGGATCGACGGACCGAACATCAAGGTCGGTCGGGCCCCGGCCCGGGTGGCCGACTGCGACAACAAGAATGCCTGGTACACCCCGTTCGACCTGTCGACGGTGCCGGCCACGGCCGTGCCCCGGGTCGAGGTGGTCCACGGGTACCAGCAGGCCGGTGGCGAGGCGATCACCGCCTTCGCCAACGCCGGGGTCAAGGGCATCGTCACCGCCGGCACCGGGGCCGGCGGCATCTCGTCCGCGCAGGGTGCGGCGCGTACCGCCGCCGTCAACGCCGGAGTGGTCTTCGTCAGCACCACCCGTACCGGTTCCGGCTCGGTGTACGGCGGTACCACCGGCAGCGTCATCGCCGGAGACGACCTGCTGCCACAGAAGGCCCGCCTGCTGCTCATGCTCAGCCTGGCCTTCGCGCCGGGCGACGTGGCGAAGATCCGGGAGTGGGTGACCACGCTCGGCAACCCGGAGTGGTCGACCGCGCACGAGGGCGGTCCGAAGGACTGACCGCCGGGGACGGGCCGCCGGCACCGGGACGGTGTCGGCGGCCCGTCGTCGTACCTGCCGCCGGTCAGGTCCGGTCGTAGGTGAGGACGGCCGTCCCGGAGGGCAGCACGGTGTGCCCGGTGAGCTGCCAGGACCGTGGCTCGAAGGCGGTACCGCGACCGAACAGCGGGATTCCGGTGCCGATGGTCAGCGGCGCCAGCTTGATGATCAGCCGGTCGATCTCGGCGTACAGGGCACCGGCGAGTTCGCCGCCACCGACCAGCCAGATGTCCCGGCCGTCCTGCTGTTTGAGGGCCCGCACGGCGGCGACGGGATCGCCGTCGACCAGTTCCACCGTGGGGTCCGGGCTGACCGTCATGGTGCGGGAGACGACCAGGTGTCGCAGGTGCGGATAGGCGTTGGTGACCCCGGCCTTCAGGCCGATCTCGTACGTGTTCCTACCCCCGATGACGGTGTCGAAGTGCCGCCCATCGCCCGTGATGGACAGCGCCGTCCGGGCCGGACCGGGCAGCGTCTCGGGGTACTCGGCGACGAGGTGCGCCAGGTAATCCTGCGGGACCGGCCAGAAGCCGTCGGGGCCGGTCGGGTCGGCGCCGTCCGGACCGGCGATGAAACCGTCCACGGTGCTGGCGATGTAGTACACGAGTCTGCGCATGGTGTTCCTTCTCCCGACGGTGTCGCCGTGGCTGCCTGACGTACCCGTTCGACGGGTCACCGGATGGTAGTCGTCCGGCGGGAGTGGCTCACTCGTATTCGCGGGGCCACCCGACCCGCATCTGACAATGATTACCGTTTCTGTTAGCCTGCTGCGGATCACTCCCACCCCTCACCAGGAGTTCTGGCATGGCCGTACCGAAGCGGAAGATGTCGCGGTCGAACACCCGGCACCGGCGGGCGCAGTGGAAGGCGAGCGTGCCGCAGCTCACCCCCTGCCCGTGTCCCCGCCGGGAGATGGTGGTGCCGCACCGGGCCTGCGCGCACTGCGGGCTGTACAAGGGCCGCCAGGTGGTGGACCAGCCGTGACCGGCCGGCTGCCGGTCACCGTACTGTCCGGCTTCCTCGGTGCCGGCAAGACCAGCCTGCTCAACCACGTACTGACCAACCGGGACGGGCTGCGGGTCGCAGTGATCGTCAACGACATGAGTGAGGTCAACATCGACGCCGCCCTGGTCCGCGACGGCGGCACGCTGTCCCGGACCGAGGAGCGGCTGGTGGAGCTGACCAACGGCTGCATCTGCTGCACCCTGCGCGACGACCTGCTCGACGAGGTCGCCCGACTGGCCCGGCTGGGCCGATTCGACTATCTGCTGATCGAGTCCAGCGGCATCTCCGAACCGATGCCGGTCGCCGCCACCTTCGCCTTCGGGGTGGAGGACGGGCAGGTGCTCGACGACCTGGCCCGGCTGGACACCACCGTCACGGTGGTCGACGCGGCGGGACTGCTGGCCCAGCTGCGGGCCGGGGAGTCGCTGGAACAGCGCGGTCTCGCCGCGTACGCCGACGACGACCGGACCATCGCCGACCTGCTGGTCGACCAGATCGAGTTCGCCGACGTGATCGTGGTCAACAAGACCGACCTGGTCGACGCCGACGACCTGAGCCGGGTCGAGGCACTGGTCACCCGACTCAACCCGGCCGCCCGGCAGGTACGGGCGACCCACGGGCAGGTGGCCCCGGCCGAGATCCTGCACACCGGACGGTTCGACCTCGAACGCGCCGAGACCGCCCCCGGCTGGGTGGCCGAACTCAACGGCCAGCACGTGCCGGAGACCGAGGAGTACGGCATCTCCAGCATCGTCGTCCGCGATCACCGGCCGTACCACCCCCAGCGGCTGTGGGACCTGCTCACCGAAGGGCTCGACCGCTTCGGCGTCGTACGCTCCAAGGGCTTCCTCTGGCTGGCCAGCCGCCCCGACGTGCAGGCCCTCTGGTCGCAAGCCGGTCCGTCCGCCCGCTGCGACCCGGCCGGGATACCGGTGGTGGTCTCCGGCGAGTGGCCGGACGACCCGGACGAGCGGGCCGAGCTGACGGCACGCTGGCACCCGGTCTTCGGGGACCGTCAACAGGAACTGGTCTTCATCGGCGTCGACCTGGACGCCGACGGGCTGCGCACCGCGCTGGACCGCTGCCTGCTCGGGCCGGCGGAGATCGCCGCAGGGGTCGACACCTGGCAGACGCTACCGGACCCGTTCCCCGAGTGGGACCTCGGTGACCTGCACGACCACGAAGAGGCGGCCGTCGACGGCTAGCCTATTGACATTCGATAGATTTCGGGTGAGAGTCGATGTATGGTCGGAGAGTACCGGGCGGTTGCCCCACTCAGAGTCTTCCTCGTGCTGCTGTTCGGGATCCTGGTCGTGTTCCAGACGCTCTCACTGCCCGGGCAGTTCGCGTACATGGCGAAGGAGTCCCCGGACCTCGCCTACCTCAGATGGCCGATGACCGCCGTCTCGGTGTTCGGGGTGCTGTGCATCCAGGTGGTGATCGTGTCCACCTGGAAACTGCTCACCATGGTCAGGACCGACCGCATCTTCAGCGCCGCCGCACTGGTGTGGGTGGACGTGATCGTGTGGGCGGTCGTCGCCGCGTGGACGACACTGCTGGGGGTGTTTCTCTACTTCGCTCCGAAATGGTCCGACCCCGCGATGCCACTGCTGATGCTGCTGACCCTGATAGGGGTCGCGGTGCTCGGACTGCTGATGGTGGTGATGCGGGCGCTGCTGCGACAGGCCACCGCGCTGCGGACCGACATGGAAGCGGTGATCTGATGCCCATCGTCGTCCGCATCGACGTCGAACTGGCGAAACGCAAGATGAGCGTGGGTGAGTTCGCCGAGCGGGTCGGGCTCACGCCGGCGAACGTGGCGGTGTTGAAGAACGGCCGGGCCAAGGCCGTCCGGTTCAGCACCCTGGAAGCCATGTGCCGGGTACTCGACTGTCAGCCCGGTGACCTGCTCGAGTGGGTCGAAGACGAACCGGAGGAGACCCCGTGAGATACCTACCTGTCGTTCTCGCCGGATTGATCGGCCTCGCCGCTGTCGGCTACGGCGGAGCCGACGACTCGCCGGGCCTGCAACTCCTGGGCGTCGTACTCCTCGTCGGCGCGGTGGTGTACGGCGTGCGGATGGCCCGACGCGGCAGGTGACGCTGCGCGGGCGTCGGCCCCGGGCCCGGCTGACTAGGCTTCCGCCATGCAGATCATCGAAGGAGCGGGGGCGTGGACTCCGCCGGCCAGCGCGGCGACCGACTGGGTGGAACACCTGAGAGTGCCGGACCTGTCGGTCGGCACCTACTGCATCCCGGCCGGTGGGCTGGACGACCAGACCCCGCACAGCGAGGACGAGATCTACGTGGTCACCGCCGGTCGGGCCAGGATCGTGACGCCGGACGGTACCGCCGAGGTGGGCCCCGGTTCGGTGATCTTCGTCCCGGCGGGCGAGGAGCACCGGTTCACCGAGGTGACCGAGGACCTGGCGCTGCTGGTGGTGTTCGGACCCGCGTACGGCTCACGTCGAACGGACCGGTGAACCGCCGACACCCCGGTAGGGCCTGTGCCCCGCCTGCCCGGGTCAGGGCGTGTTCTCGTGGTTGCGGTCCCACCGTCCACCGACAGGCGCAGTGTCCAGGCGTACCGCCGCCTCGGCGTTCCCGGCGAGGTCGTTGTCCTCGACCCGGCAGGACACACAGCATCCCCGTTCGGTGACCCAGAGCCCGTGGGTCTGCGTCGGTTCGTCGCGGCTGTCCCCGATGCGGTTGCCCCGGACGGTGGCCGAGTCCAGCACCGCATCGACGGTGATGCCGGCCCGTACGTCAGGGCCGCCCGGCAGCGAGTACGCCGCGCCGGGCGGGGGCGTGTCCTCGTTCCAGCCGGTGGGTGCGTCCGGGCGTATCTCGGCCAGGCTGAGGTGGCTGTCGCTGTTCGCCGTGACGGTCGCCGTGCGTGACCCGACGTGCAGCACCTTGCCCCGGTGCCCGTCGGGGGGCCAGTGGGCCGACCCGTCGCTCATCGCCCGGCGGCCGTAGCGCACCGTGTCGCCGGAGCCGTCGTGCGGTGGCGCACATCGCTGCCCGTTGTTGCGGATGCGGTTGTTGACGATCGTCGCCTCGGTCAGCGGACGGTCGATGCGGATGCCGTCCAGCCCGTTGTCCCGGATCTCGTTGCTGTCGATCACCACGTCGCGGGCCGCACCGTGGTAGCCGTCGCCCAGATCGTGCTGGTGGTAGCCGTACCCGCCGTTGCCGCTGACCCGGTTGCCGCGCACCGTGTACGGGCCGGGCGTGTCACCGATGCTGACACCGCTGCCGACATTGCGGTCGATGACGCAGTCGGTCAGCAGGCCACCGCGCCCGGCGACGCCCGCCGTGCCGTTGGCGGAGACGTCGAAGCCAGCCTCCAGGTTGTCGGTCAGGGTGCAGGCGGAGACGATCAGGCCGTCCGCGCCCCAGTCGGAGATGCCGAACCGGTTGGCCTGGCTGTGGCAGCCGATGATGCGGTAGCCACGCGGAGGCGTCCAGTAGTCCTTCTGCAACTCCAGGAAGATCCCGTTGGTGCCGTTGCCGACCGTGGTGCAGTTGGCGATGGTGAGCCGCTCGATGTCACCCCAGCCGCCGATGCCGATCCCGATGCCGGCACCGCCCATCTGCTGGCCGCTGTCGAGCCGGCCGCAGCCGACCACGACCACCCCGTCGATCAGGCTGTCCTGGAGAAAGTCGCAGCCCAGACCGGTCGCGCCGGTGTGGTGGATGTAGAGGTTACGGAACACCCCGCGCACCACGTACTGCAACCCGAGCCCCTTGGCGAGGTAGCTGTACGCGGCCATCGCCACACCCGAGCCGTCGATCTCGAAGTCCGCGAACGTGCAGTCGGCGATGTGCCGGTCCCGGTCGGCGCCGTGCTGCACCGTGGTCCAGAAGGCCAGCGGCACCGGGGCCGCCCGGTTGCCCTCGTTGCTGAGCAGGAACCGGGTCGCGGCGGGACCCGCCCCGATCAGGGAGACACCGCTGCGCCACACCGTGCCGGCATCCCGGATCGAGTAGATCCCCGGCGGGCAGTAGACGACCCGGGCCCGGCCGTCGGCCGCGTACCCCTCCCCGAGCCGTTCCACCAGCGCGGCCAGCGCCGGCTGGTCGTTGGTCACCCCGTCGCCGCGCAGTCCGTGCTCCTGCGCGTCGCACCACAGCGGCGCCCCCGCCACCGGCGTGAGCCGCTGCGGGACGGTGGTGGACAAGCTCTGCTGCGGCACGACACCCTCCCCGACGTGCGCCCGGTCCGCTCGCGGTCGCCCTGTTCCGCGTCGGCCGGGTTCCCGCTGTCGGGTGACCGAAACGCCCGGGGCACACCTGGCCGCAGTCAGGCGTGGGCGCCCGGAGCCGGCCGCTCGGTGAGCTCCCACCGGTCGCCGTGACCCATGGCGACCGCGATCGCCTCGATCACCCGCCGGGCCGCCGCCGGATCACTGGCGAAGCTGACGGAGGCTGCGAGGCCGACCGGCGGCCCACCGGCGAGGCTCGCGGCCATGGCGGTCATCTGCCGGTCACGGTCCGGCACGTCGGCGGCCGTCGCGAAGTCGACCACCGCCGCCCATGAGGTGACCTGCCCCATCCGCACGATTTCGCCGTCCCACGGCAGATCCAGGATGCCCACGAGGTCACCGAAGCCCGGCTGGTCCGGTACCGCGGTGAAGGCCAGCAGATGCACGGCCGCCTGCTGGCCGAGCAGGGCGCCGGTGGCGATGTCGGTGCGCAGGAGGCGCCGAATCTCGTCACCGGTGAACCCGGAGGCGAGCGTCGGCCGGGGCGGCCTCCGGTGCAGCGGCGGCGCCGTTTCGGGGTCGGCCAGCAACTCCGCCACCCGCAGGCATTCCACACACGGCGGCAACGCGGCGATGTCGACGTACGTGTCACTGAGATGCATCTCGTAAACGGTGTCGATCACCGACTGATCTTTGCTCCAGACCGGACGGTCCGGAGCCGAGCACAGCGTGAAGCCCGTCTTCCCGCCCTCCCCACTGGGCGAGTCGTCGTAGTCGAGATCCACGGACAGATGCCGGAACGTGCCGTCCGTACACGGTTGAGGTGTCATCGGGTCCTCCTCACCACCGGACGCTTCGCCGGGCGCCCGTAACAACGAAGCCTATCCATCTCCTGCGATCTGTCCGGCCGGCCAGACGGTCACCGTCGTACCCCGATGGGTCTGCAGGCTGCCGCCGGCCGACCGGCTGAACAGGTACTGCTCGTCGCGGAAGGCGATGCCGACGGGGTCGTTGGTGAGGGCGCCGCCCAGGCTCTGCGTCCGTACCGGCGCGCCCGGCTGCCACCAGAGGTGCCACAGCGCCCCGTCGACGCCCCGGCCGTACACGTGCTGCGTCTGACCGTGCCGGAACGCGTAGGGCGCCCCGGCCAGGTTGCCGCCCCAGTTGTCGGTGCGGATCTGCCAGTCGCCGTGGTCGAAGAGACGGTGCTTCACACTGCCGTCCGCCGTGCGGTAGAAGACATGTTGCTGCTGCCCGGAGGCGAATCCGGTGGGGTCGGAGTGCACCGTGCCGACCGCGCCCCAGTCGTCCAGGGCGGGCCGGTTGCCGGCGATGCCCGGGAACCAGTAGTAGTGCCGCAGCGAGTTGTCCGTACCGCGCGCGAAGACGTGCTGCTCGGCGCCGAAGGTGTAGGCGGTGGGGGTACCGACCAGACTGCCGCCCCAGTTGTCCCGGCGGACGGTGCCGTCGGTCTCCTGCCACCAGTGTGCCAGGGTGCCGTCGGAGGCCCGACCGAAGACGTGCTTCTGGCCGTTCGGGGTGACCATGCCGGCCGGGTCACCGGCCAGTCCGGCGCCCCAGTCCTCGGCACGCACCCCGACACCGGGGGCCCACCAGAAGTGCCGGAGCCGGCCGTCGGGGGTACGGGCGAAGGCGTGCTGCTCGGCCCCGGCCAGGAAACCGGTGGGCCGACCGGCCACGGGACCGCCCCACGTGTCGTACCGGAGCGTGCCGTCGGGCTGCTGCCACCAGTGGCCGAGGTTGCCGTCGGGGGTGCGGTCGAAGTACTGCTTCTCGTCACCTGCGACGTAGCCGCGCGCCGATCCCGGGTCCTGGCTGGACCACGGATCACCGGACGGGGCGGCGGGCGGGTCGCCGAGCCCGAGCGGGCGGCCGAAGTTCGGCGTGCCGTCGGCGTTCCAGGTGAACCGCTGGGCCCGGGTGGTCCGGCCGTCGTAGGTGTACGCGGAGGTGGTCTTGCCGTGGTAGACGATCCAGCTCTCGGTACCGTCGGGGGAGGTGAAGAAGCCGTTGTGCCCGGGCCCGTACACGCCGGCCGCGTCGTTGCGCCAGAACACCGGACCGGCGTGCTGGACCCAGTTGGCGGGTACCAGCGGGTCGAGACCGTCGGCGATGGACTTCATCCACAACTGGTAGTCGGGCTTGCCCGTGTCGCAGGACGAGTAGACCAGGAACAGCCGGCCCGGGCCGCGCAGCCCGACCGCGCCCTCGCGTACCTCGGTGCAGCCGCCGCTGGCGGGTAGCGCCACCCGGGCACCGGTGGTCGACCACGGGGTGTCCATGGCCTGGAGGTAGATCTGGGCGGGGCCGCCCATGCCTCGTCCGGGGCCGCTCCACGCGAAGTAGCGGCGTCCGTTGTGGACGAACGGTTCGCCGTCGATGGCGTACTCGCCGTGGTCGGCGATGCGGGCCTTGAACTGGTACGGGCCCAGCGGGTCGGCACCGGCGGACTCGATCACGTACATGCGGTGGTTGGCGTCGGTGCCGTCGCTCGCCGTGTAGTAGATGTACCAGCGCCCGTCGAACCGGTACAGCCCGGGCGCCCAGACCTGCCTGTTGCGGCTCGGGTCGGGGTCGCGGTACACGGTCGTCTCGGGGGCGGTGGCCAGGCCGGCGAGCGTGGGGGAGCGCCAGATGCCGATCCGGTCGCCGAGGGTGGTGGCCAGGTAGTAGTTGCCGTCGACGTAGGTGAGCGTGGGGTCGGCGCTGCCGTTGAGCGGGTTGCGGACGGTCGAACCCGCGTACGCGGGGGAGCCGACCAGCAGGGCGAGGCACACCACGAGCGCCAGCAACCGCTTCATGTCACGAATATGCGGCACGTTGGCCGGTTCCCGGAACCCTTTGACGCAATGTTCGTCGATGTGTTGCGGATGTCGGTCGGGCCGGTGCCGGGTCAGCGGGGAGCCCGCCGTAGTCGGCCCGTCTCCGTCCCCTGCCCGTCGAGGAGCACCAGGACGTCGCCGTCGAAGGCGGCCCGCCGGGCGGCCCAGAGCCAGTAGTCCACCGGTACGTTGTCGCACGCCATCAGCGTGACCGGGCGGGTGGTGACGAGCAGCGCGCCCGCCGTGCCGGACACCCATCGCCCACCCTCGCTGTTGCACCCGTCGGAGCCCCGCCACGCGCCGTCCGTGGCCAGTTCCACGTACGCCAGCCGGTTGCCCCGCACCGGTACCCACCGGCCGACCAGCGTGTCCCGGTCGGCGGGTACCCGTGCCGGCGGTAGCGGCGCCGCCGGGGCGAACGAGGGCCGTACCTCGTCGGGGATCCCGGACGGCTCACCGGGCGTCACCTCCGTCCCGGCGGGGAGCCTGGCCCCCGGGATCAGCCGGGCGGTGATCCGACCTGAGGCGTCCAGCAGGACCGGCGAGTTGCCCTCGATCCGGTAGCCGGTGGCCCGGCGGAGCCAGTCGGGAGTCGACATGCTGGCGGCCCAGCAGCTTTCGCCGTCGTGGCCCGAGGCGCCGGAGATCTCCGCGACGAACAGGCCGTCGGGGTCCGCCCGCCAGCCACCGGACAGCGGCGCGCACCGGGTGCCGAAGATCCGCACCTCGTACGGGGCGAACCACAGGACCCGGCCCGCGTCGCGCTCGGCGACCCCGGTGAGCGTCCACACGCCGACCAGGCCCAAGGGGTCCGTCCGGTGCGGGCCGGGACTGACGACCGGTGCCGGGCCCCCGTCCGCCGGTGCCGGGCCGGGCTGGCCGTTGCAGCCCGCCAGCAGCAGGCAGAGCAGCGCGAGCAACGTACGACCACCGCGTCGGACCATCCCGTTCCCCGTCCTGCCGTCGTCGGGTGCGGGTCGGCTGGTGGACGACCCACCGTTCCAACGAGGTGACCCCGGGTGCGGGTTCGGTCGGTACCGGTGGCCCGGCGACCCGGCGATGGTGGTGCTGGCACCACCCCGAAGAGGCGTCCACGCACCATCGATCACGTACCCGGGTCGCCCATAGCGTCATGTTCGGGTCCGGCCAGCCGGCCGGACCCACGACGTGAGGGGAGCACACGGGTGTTCGAACGATGGGGGGCGGCCGTCGTCCGCCGGCCGGTCCGGGTGATCGTGGTCTGGCTGGTGGCGGTCCTGGCGCTGGGCGGGGCCAGCTTCGCCGTCCTGGGGGTGGACGGTCCGGCCGCGGTCATGGGCGGCAACCAGGCGGACTTCCTGCCCGGGCACTACGAGTCGGCCCGGGCGGCGGCGCTCGCCGAGCGGGCGTTCCCGGCGCCGGACGACGGCGGCGCGAGCGCGGTGCTCGTGCTGTCCCGCAGTGACGGGGCGGCGCTGACCCCCGCCGACCGGACCCGGGTCGCGGAGGTGGTGACGGCCCTCGACGAGGCCCGGATCGCCGGTGTGCGGACGGTGGGCACGTCGCCGCAGGCGCTGTCCCCCAACGGCCGGGTGCAGTTGGCGCAGGTGTCGTTCCGCGACGCGGTCCACCACGAGCAGACCCTGGCGGCGGTCGACGCGCTGCGGACGAGGACCGGGGAGCTGGTGCGGGGCACCGGGTTGGCTGCCGGCTACACCGGTGCGGCCGCTGCCGCCAAGGACAGCCAGATCCTCGACATCCTGGTCAGCGTCGGCATGCTCGTCATGATCGTGGTCCTGCTCGTCGTGATCTTCCGGAGCCCGTGGATCGCCCTGCTCAACGTACTGATCATCGCGCTGGTCGGACAGGGCGTGGTGTCCCTGCTCGCCCTGGGGGCGAAGGTCTCCGGGGTGATGCTGGACGGCTCGGTGACCGGGCTGCTGCCGATCGTGCTGTTCGGCGTGGGCACCGACTACGTGGTGTTCCTACTGTTCCGCTACCGGGAACGGTTGCGCCTCGGTGAGGACCGCCGGACCGCCATGGTGTCCGCGCTCGGCCGGGTCGGTGGGGCCATCGCGGTCTCCGCCGTGGCCGTCGCCGTCTCCTTCGGCGCGCTGCTGCTGTCCGGGCTCGGTTCGTTCCGGATCCTCGGACCGGCGCTCGCCCTGGCCGTGCTCGTCATGGTGCTCGCCGGTCTGACCCTGATCCCGGCGGTGTTCTCGCTGCTGGGCCCACGTGCCTTCTGGCCGTCCAGGAAGTGGCGGGACGAGCCGGGCCACGGGATCGCCGCCCGGACGGGGGTCCTGGTGGCCCGCCGGCCGGCCCTCGTCGCGCTCGCCTCGGTCGCCGTGCTGGCGGCGCTCGGGGCCGGCGCCCTCAGCTACCGGGCCGACTACGACCTGGGCTCGATGCCGACCGGCACCGAGTCGGCCCACGCCCTGGACCGGCTGCGGGACGGTTTCCCGGCGGGCGCCCTCAACCCGACGTCGATCTACCTGACCGGGTCGGGACTGACCGAGGCACGTGCCAGCGCGTACGCGCAGCAGCTCACCGACCTGCCGATCGTGGGCGGCGTCGGCGGGGTGCAGGTCAACGGGGACGTGGCCCGGATCGACCTGCTGCTGTCGGCCGACCCGTTCAGCGGCAGCGCGATGGACCAGGTCGAACGGGATCTGCGACCGGCTGCGCACGCCGCCGCGCCCGCCGGGACGACCGCCTACGTCGGCGGGGAAACCTCGACCTTCGTCGACGTGCGTACGGTGGTCGCGGAGGACATGAAGGTGATCTTCCCGGCTGCCGGTGTGCTGATCGGTGTCGTACTCCTGCTGATGCTGCGGGGCCTGCTCGCGCCGATCTATCTGATGGGTGCGGTGGTCGGCGGGTTCGTGGCCACCCTCGGCGCCTCGGTGCTGGCGTTCCAGACCATCGGTGGTGCGCCGGGGCTGGCGTTCACGCTGCCGCTGATCGTGTACATGTTCGTCGCCTCGATCGGTACCGACTACAACATCCTGATCATCGCCCGGGTCCGTGAGGAACTGCGGAACGGCCGTTCCGGCCGGGCAGCCGTCGCGCTCGCGCTGCGCCACGCCGGCCCACCGGTCGCCGCCGCCGGGGTGATCCTCGCGGCGTCCTTTGCCGCCCTGCTCGTCTCCGCGACCCTGGCGCAGGTCGGGTTCGCGGTGGCGGTCGGGGTGCTGCTGTCCACGTTCGTGCTGTCCTGGCTGCTGGTGCCGGCGTTGACCGCGCTGCTCGGCCGAGCCGCGTTCTGGCCGGCGCGGACCCGACCACGGGCCCGCGTTGTGACGCCGGTCCTCACCGAAGCGGTGGGTTCGTCGCTGGCCCCGTCCGCAGGGGAGAATTCGGGGCGATGAAGCAGACGGTCCGGCGGGTAGGGCGTGAGCAGCGGGAACTGTTGGTCGGTCTCCGGCTGGCGGTGGAGTGTCTGGCGCTGTTCGGGGCGGCCCTGGTCACCCTGGTTCTCACCGGTGGGTTCGCCCTGCCGCCCTACGTCGCCCTGGTACGCCGGATCCGACAGGTCACCGACCGGCAACGTCTCCGTACCGGGGACGTTGCCGGCGGGCCGGTCCCGACGCCGTACCGGCCGCCGCTGCCGGCGGGCCTGGCGGACCGGACCCGGGTGCTCCGTACCGACCCGGCCACCTGGCGCGACCTCGGGTGGCTGTCGGGCCAGATGCTGCTCGGGCTGGTCTTCGGCCTGCTCGGCCCGGCGCTGTGGCTGGCCGGGGTGCTCGGCGTGCTCGCGCCGGTGGTCCGGGCGGTGTTGCCGCCGGAGACGGTGTTCCAGCTCAACGGGATCGTCATCGACGGTCAACCGGCCGCCTGGGCGGCAGTGCCGATCGGCGTCGGCTATCTGCTGCTGGCCTACCTGGCACCCCGGTATCTCGTCCGGGCCGAGGCACGGTTCGCCCGGTGGCTGCTGGCGCCGACCACGGCGGCCCGGTTGTCGGCGCGGGTCGAGCAGCTCACCGAGACCCGGGCCGAGGCGGTCGACGCGTCCGCCGCCGAGCTGCGCCGGATCGAACGTGACCTGCACGACGGCGCCCAGGCGCGGCTGGTGGCGTTGAGCATGAACCTGGGCATGGCCGAGGACCTGCTCGACCGGGACCCGGTGGCCGCCCGGGCGATGCTCGCCGACGCCCGGGCCGGGGCGCACTCGGCGATGAGCGAGCTGCGGGACCTGGTGCGGGGCATCCACCCGCCGCTGCTGGCCGACCGGGGACTGCCCGGTGCGGTGCAGGCCCTGGCGCTGGCCAGCCCGGTTCCGGTCGATCTCGACGTGCGGCTCACCCGGCGGCTGGCCGCCCCGGTCGAGTCCGCCGCCTATTTCGTGACGGCCGAGGCGCTGACCAACGCGGTCCGGCACAGCGGGGCGGAGCGGATCACCATCGAGGTGCGTGACGACGGGACGCGGCTGCGGCTGCGGGTACGCGACGACGGGCGGGGCGGCGCCGACCCGCAGCGCGGTACCGGCCTGCGGGGTATCGAACGTCGGTTGGCCGCCTTCGACGGTACGGTCCGGGTCAGCAGCCCGCCCGGTGGTCCCACCGAGATCGACGTGGAGTTGCCGTGCGGGTCGTGATCGCCGAGGACCTGGCGCTGCTGCGGGACGGTCTGGTCCGCATGCTGACCGCGTACGGCTTCGAGGTGGTCGCGGCGGTCGACGACGGTGCCGGTCTTGCCGAGATGCTGGTGGCGACCCGTCCCGAGGTGGCGGTGATCGACGTGCGGCTGCCCCCGACCGGCACCGACGAGGGGATCCGCGCCGCGATCGCCGCCCGCCGGGCGGTGCCGGGCCTGCCGGTGGTGATCCTGTCCCAGTATGTGGAGCAGGTCTACGCCCGGGAGCTGCTCTCCGACCGGACGGGTGGGATCGGCTACCTGCTCAAGGACCGGGTGGGGGAGGTCCGTGACTTCGTCGAGGCGGTGCGCCGGGTCGCCGGTGGCGGCACGGTGATGGACCCGGAGGTGGTGGCGCAGTTGCTCGACGGAGGCCGGTTGACCCATCTCGCCGACCTGACCCCGCGCGAGCGGGAGGTACTCGCGGTGATGGCCGAGGGGCGGTCCAACGCCGCCATCGCCGCCCGCCTGGTGATCACCGAGAAGGCGGTGAGCAAGCACATCAACAACATCTTCACCAAGCTCGACCTGCCGCCCTCCGACGACGACCACCGGCGGGTGCTGGCCGTGCTGACGTACCTCGGCGGTTAGCGCGCCCGGCAACCGGACGGGCAGGGCCACGGCGGGCCGGCCCGGTTCGGTGCGCCCGAGCAGGCCGGGTTCCCGCACGGGCAGCGGCGCACCGCCGACTCGCTCGTCGCGACTGGCCACCCGGGCGGGGTTGCTGGTCATGCCGGAGCCGGAACGCAGCGCCACGCTCGACCGGATCCGTGCCTTCCTCGCGGGCCGGCCGGAGACCGCTGCCGGCGAGTTCACCCTCCCGATGCTGACCTGCGTGCTGCGCGTCCGGCGACGGTTGGGGCACGTCCCGCGTTCGAGCGATGGGACGACCGGGGTAGGGGCCCGGACGGTGGCTTTTTTGCCATTCAGCGGCAATTTGTCCCGATAGCCGCTCACAATCGGGAGGTCAGGGCGCGCCGGCCACCGGTCGGCCGCCGTCGTACGGATGCTGCGGCAGAGGGCGGCGATGGCCACCTACGAGTACCGGTGCCAGCGGGACGGCAGTTTCGACACCATCCTCCCGATCGGGACGGCCGGCATGTCGACGCACTGCCCGTCCTGCGGTGGTCGGGCCGTACGCGTGTTCTCCACGCCGGGACTCGTCCGCACCCCGACCGCGCTGCGCCAGGCGGTCGACCGGGCGGAGCGCAGCGCGGAAACGCCGGACGTGGTGAGCCGGGTGCCCGGCGGCCGGCCGGTTCGGCGATCGCGTCATCCCGCCCACGCCCGTCTGCCCCGGTGGTGACCGGGCGGCGGACGGTCCGGCCCACCTGCCCCGCACCACCGGGACGAACGAAAGGCAGCACGTCATGCCCGAACTGATCTTCGGCCTCGACTCCACCCGACGCTTCACCGATCAGGAGAAGATCGGACACAACCGGTGGCACCCCGACATCCCGCCCGTGGCGACGGTACGACCGGGTCAGTCGTTCCGGGTGCACTGCCGGGAGTGGTTCGACGGGGCGATCCACAACGACGACTCGGCCGAGGACGTCCGGGACGCCCCGCTGAAAACGGTGCACGCCCTCAGCGGTCCGTTCGCCGTCACCGGTGCCGAGCCGGGTGACCTGCTCGTCGTCGACATTCTCGACCTGGGTCCCATCCCGCAGGAGGACAGCGGTCCCCTGGCCGGTCAGGGCTGGGGTTACACCGGCATCTTCCCCACCACCAACGGCGGTGGCTTCCTCACCGAGCAGTTCCCCGACGCCTACAAGGCCATCTGGGACTTCTCCGGCCAGCGGGCCACCTCCCGGCACATCCCCCGGGTCTCGTTCACCGGTATCGCGCATCCGGGGCTGATGGGTACCGCCCCGTCGGCGGCGTTGCTGGCCACCTGGAACAAGCGGGAGGCGGCGCTGCGGGCCACCGCGCCGGACCGGGTACCACCGCTGTCCCTGCCGCCCGAGCCGCAGGACGCGATCCTCGGCACGCTGACCGGCGCCGACTTCGACCGGGTGGCCGCGGAGGCCGCGCGGACCGCGCCGCCCCGGGAGAACGGCGGCAACCAGGACATCAAGAACCTGACCGCCGGCTCCCGGGTCTTCTACCCGGTCTTCGTGCCCGGCGCCAACCTGTCCGTCGGGGACCTGCACTTCTCCCAGGGCGACGGGGAGATCACCTTCTGCGGCGCCATCGAGATGGGCGGCTACATCGACCTGCACGTCGACCTGATCAAGAACGGTATGCAGACGTACGGCGTCACCGAGAACGCCATCTTCCTGCCCGGTAACACCCCGCCGCAGTACAGCCAGTGGCTGGCCTTCTCCGGGGTCTCGGTGACCCTCGACGGCGAGCAGCGGTACCTCGACTCGCAGTTGGCCTACCAGCGTGCCTGTCTGCACGCCATCGACTACCTGACCCGCTTCGGGTACCGGCCCGAACAGGCGTATCTCCTGCTCGGTGCGGCGCCGATCGAGGGACGGCTCTCGGGCGTGGTCGACATCCCCAACTCGTGCGCGACCGTCTACCTGCCCACCGAGATCTTCGACTTCGACGTACGTCCGTCGGCAGCCGGTCCCACCAGGATCGATCCGGGCCCCGGCGCTCCGAAGGCCAGCGCGGCCTGATCCGTCAGCCGTGGGCGGGTGCGGCTCCGCCGCACCCGGGCCGGGCCGCGAGTGAGATTTTGCACTCACAGTGCACTTGTCTCGCTTCCTGGGGCTGCCTAGCGTCACAGCATGCCCGTCTCCTGGACGTTCGCCGTGGCCCGCGACGACCTTGCCCGCACCGTCCTCGTCGACGGCGTGACACCCGACCTGTCCGACGGCGAGGCGCTGCTCCGCGTCGACCGCGTCGGCCTCACCGCCAACAACGTCACCTACGCGGTACTCGGTGAGACGATGCGCTACTGGCGGTTCTTCCCGCCCGGTCCCCGGGGGCTCGGGCCGCAGTGGGGAGTTCCTCCCCTGTGGGGCTTCGCGGAGGTGGTCGCGTCGACGGTCGCGGGGGTCGCAGTGGGACAACGGGTCTACGGCTACCTCCCGTCCGCCGGTCACCTGGTGGTGCGGCCGGGTCGGGTGGACGCGTCCGGGTTCCGCGACACGAGCGGGCACCGGGCCGAGCTGCCCTCGCCGTACAACGCCTACCGGTCGACCGCCGGGGATCCGGCCTACCGGGCGGACCAGGAGGATCTGCTGATCCTGTTCAGGCCGCTGTTCTTCACCTCCTTCATGCTGGCCGACCAGGTCGTCGACAACGGCTGCTACGGAGCGGCGACGCTGGTGCTGTCCTCGGCGTCCAGCAAGACCGCCTACGCCGCCGCGTGCGAGCTGCGCGGTCGCGGCGTGCGGCTGGTCGGGCTCACCTCGGCCGGCAACCTCGCGTTCACGAGGTCGCTCGGCTGCTACGACACCGTGCTCTCCTACGACGACATCGCCGACCTCGACGTGGTGCCGACCGCCTACCTCGACCTGTCCGGCGCGCCGGCGACCCGCGCGGCCCTGCGGCGGCACCTCGGTGGACAGCTCGTGCGGGACGTCGCGGTCGGACTGACCAGTCAGACCCCCAACGCCGACGCCGCCGGCGAGGTGTTCTTCGCTCCGGTGCAGATGCGTAAACGCCGACAGGACTGGGGGAGCGACGGGCTCGATCAGCGGTTCACCGACGCCTGGCGGCGCTTCGCGGGGGTGGTGACCGGTTGGCTCGACGTCCGGGTCGGTGCCGGCCCCGCCGGCCTGCAACGGGTGTGGCACGAGGTCCTGGCCGGTCGTACGCCACCGCGGGTGGGGCACGTCGTCCGGATGTGAGCGGCGGCGCCACGCCGGGTCGTGGCGCCCATCGCCCGGCTGCCAAAACGATTGGCATTCCTCTATGGCTGGCGCCGCTTCCGGATGGTAGAAATCCTGCATGCCAACTCTTGTATGCGGTAAAAAACCTACCAACCGGGGGTCGCGATGAGCACGGGAAGGATCGCGGCCAGCCTCGCCGCCGCCCTGGTCGCCACAGCGGTGACGGTCCCCGCGACCCCGGCCGCCGCCACCGGGCAACAGACCGTCGACTACCACGGCTACCGGGTGGCCGTACCCACCAACTGGCAGGTCGTCGACCTGTCCGCCGATCCGCACGCGTGCGTCCGGTTCGACCGGCCCACCGTCTACCTCGGACAACCGGGCGACGAGCCCTGGTGCCCCGACGACCTGACCGGCCGTACCGCCGGACTGGTCGTCGAGCCGCTCGACACCGTCCCGGCCGACCGCCTGGCCACGGCGGTCCCGGTCACCGCCAGGGGCGGAGCGGGCGCGGACACCCTGCCGTCCCGCGACGGCACCATCGAACTCGCGGTACGCGACGCGGGTGTCCTCGTCACCGCCGTGCACACCCGGGAGACCGAGGCGGCGGTACGCCGGATCCTGGCCACCGCCACCCTCGGCGCGGGTGGACGGCCGGTCGCCCCGGCGACGCTGCGGGCAGTGACCGACAGCGCGGCGACGGCCAGCGGGGCGACGGCCAGCGGGGCGACGGGCAGCGCGCCGGTGACCACGGCGGCGGTCGGTCCCCAGCCGGGCACCTACACCGGCAAGGGCTTCGACACCTGCACCGCCCCGTCCCAGTCGACGATGAACGCGTGGCGCAGCAGTTCGCCGTACCGCGCCGTCGGCATCTACATCAGCGGCTCCAGCCGGTCCTGCACCCAGGCCAACCTGACCGCGACCTGGGTGACCAACCAGACCGCCAACGGCTGGCACCTGATCCCGATCGAGTTGGACTACCAGGCCCCCTGCGGTACGCGCACCCCGAAGATGTCGTACGACCCGGCCACCGCCCGGTCCCAGGGCGCGACCCGGGCCACCAGCGCGGTGAGCGCGGCGCAGGCCCTCGGCATCCCCACCGGCAGTGTGCTCTACAACGACATCGAGCACTACCCGTCGAGTGACTCGTGCCGGGCGGCCGTGCTGTCGTACCTGTCCGGCTGGACCGAGCGGCTGCACGCCCTCGGCTACCTGTCCGGCATGTACTCCAGCGGATCCTCCGGGGTCCGGGACCTGTGCGGCGCCTACCACGACACCCGCTACACGCGCGTCGACCACCTCTTCTTCGGCTGGTGGAACGGGGTGGCCGACACCGACGCGGGCGACTACTGCCCGGACACGTACTACGCCGACCACCAGCGCATCCACCAGTACACCGGCGACAGCTACGAGACCTGGGGCGGGGTGCGGATCTACATCGACCGCGACTACCTCGACGTCTCGACCGGGTCGACCACCCCACCACCGTCGTTCAGCGTCACGCTGGACAACACGACCACGGGCCGCTTCACCGCCAGCGCGAACTGGGGCACCTCGGCCTACTCCAGCCAGCGGTTCGGGGCCGACTACCGGTTCGCCACCCCGGTCTCCGCCAGCGACGTCGCCTGGTACCGGGCGGACCTGCCGGCGACCGGCAACTACGAGATCTCGGTCTGGTACCCGGCGGACCCGGGCTACAACGACGCGACCCCGTACGTCGTGACCACCACCGCCGGCAACCAGACCGTACGGGTGAACCAGCGTGTCAACGGCGGTCGATGGGTGTCGCTCGGCGTGTTCCCGTTGTCCGCAGGGGACAGCGACCGGGTGGGGGTGAGCCGGTGGACCAGCGGCACCGGCTACGTCGTCGCCGACGCGGTCCGCATCACCAGGGTGTGAGCCGCCCGCGCTGACGGGTGCCACCGCCCGTCGGTCCCGATCGGCCCTGCCGGCCGGGACCGACGGGCGGTCCGGGCGTCGGGTGGCCCGTGCCGGTCACCGGCCGGCCGCTGCGCAATCTGGAAGATCTGTCGCGCCCGGTGCCTGGTGCAGGATCGCAGCAAGCCTCATCCGGGTCGGGATGAGCGACTGCGCGCGAAGGTGGGGCAGATGTACCGTCCTGTGCTCGATCCCGTGGCGGGCTCGGTGGCGTGGAGCGCGGCCGTGGCGGGACTGCCGATCCTGACCCTCTTCGTCCTGCTCGGGGTCCTCCGGGTCCGGGCCTGGTTGGCCGCCTGGGGCGCCCTCGCCGTCGCGCTGCTGGTGAGCTGCCTGGCGTACGCCATGCCCGCCGGCCAGGCGGTGCTGGTCGCCGGTCAGGGGGCGGCCTTCGCCGTCTTCCCCCTGGCCTGGACCTTCGTCACCGCCATCTGGATCTACCAGATGACCGTGCTGACCGGCTCCTTCGACGTGCTGCGGCGTTCCTTCGCCCGGATCAGCGACGACCGACGGGTGCAGGCGCTGGTCATCGCGTTCTGCTTCGGTTCCCTCCTGGAGGGCCTGGCCGGTCAGGGCACCCCGGTCGCGATCACGACGGTCATGCTGCTCGCCCTCGGGTTCCGGCCGATGTCGGCGGCGGTCGTGGCGCTGGTCGCCAACACCGTGCCGGCCGCGTTCGGACCCCTCGGCCTGCCGATCACCACCCTCGCCCGGGTCACCGACCTGCCGACGGCCGAGCTGGGATCGATGGCGGGCCGGCAGGTGCCGGTCATCGCGGTGTTCGTACCGCTGCTCCTGGTCTGGCTGGTCGACCGTCGCAGCGGCGTGCGCGAGACGTGGCACGTCGCCCTGGTCTGCGGCCTCACCTTCGGGGTGGCGCAGTTCCTGACGTCGAACTACCTGTCGATGGCCCTGGCCGACATCGTGGCGGCGCTGGTCAGCGCGGTGGCTGTCGCCGTCGCGGCCCGTCGCTGGCCGCCGCGACCGGCAGCGGTCGACCAGGTGGGCGGGCTACCGGCATCGACCGGTCAGCTGGGGGGAACACCGGCGTCGGTCGACCAGGTACGCGGCGCACCGGCGTCGCCGCGCGGGGCGGTCACCACCCGCTCCCGGTCGCCGACGTCGATGCGAGAGCCGAGGTCTGGCGTGCCTACGCGCCCTACGCCACCATCGTTGCGATCTTCGCGTTGTCCCAGGTCCCGGCGGTCTCCGAGGTGCTGAACCTGGTGACCGTGACCTTCCACTGGCCGGGTCTGCACCTGGAGACGGCGTCCGGAGCGCCGTCGACGATCCCGCTGTTCCGGCTCAACTGGCTGTCGTCGACCGGCACCCTCCTGGTGCTGGCCGGTCTGATCACCATGGCGCTGCTCCGGGTCGCCCCGCGTACGGCCGCGAAGGCGTACCGGGACACCGTCGTCGACCTACGCTGGGCGATCCTGACCGTCTGCGGACTGCTGGCGCTGGCCTTCGTGATGAACGCCAGCGGGCAGACGACCACGCTGGGCACCTGGATGGCCGGCGCGGGCGGGTTCTTCGCCGTCCTGTCACCGGTGCTCGGCTGGCTCGGTGTGGCGCTCACCGGCTCCGACACCTCGTCGAACTCGTTGTTCGGTGCGCTCCAGGTGAGCGCGGCGGAGAAGGCCGGCCTCGATCCGGTGCTCATGGCGGCGGCCAACGCCTCCGGCGGCGTGGTGGGCAAGATGATCTCCCTACAGAACCTGTGCATCGCGGCGAGCGCGGTGGGACTGCACGGCCGCGAGGGTGACCTGTTCCGCCGGACCTTCGGCTGGAGCCTCGTGCTCATCGCCGCGATGGCGCTGCTGGTCGGCCTCCAGGCGACCCCGGTCCTGTCCTGGATGGTGCCCTGAGGCAACGGGAACAGACGACCCGGGAGCCGGCAAGACATCCAGACTCGGCGATCCAGTGGATGTTGCGTGGGTCACGTCCCGGCCAGAATCGACGGATGGACTCCTGGCTGACCTCCGTGGGACTACCCGTCGCCCTGGCGATCGTCATGCTCGGCCTGGGACTCGGGCTGACGTGGGCCGACTTCCGGCGGGTCGCCGCGTACCCCGTACTCGTGCTCGTCGCCCTCGGCTGTCAGGTCGTCGTGCTGCCCGCCATCTGCTTCGGGCTGGTCCTCGCCTTCGGCCTCCGGCCGGAGCTGGCCGTCGGCATGATGCTGCTGGCCGCGTCGCCCGGGGGTACCACGGCCAACCTCTACAGCCACCTCTTCGGCGGCCACGTCGCGGTCAACGTGACGCTGACCGCCGTGAACTCGGTCCTCGCGGTGGTGACCCTCCCGCTGGTGGTGAACCTGTCGGCCGACTACTTCCTGTCCGACAGCCGGTCGGTGGGACTCCAGTTCGACAAGGTGCTCCAGGTCTTCGCCATCGTGCTCGTCCCGGTCGCGCTCGGCATGGCGATCCGGGCGCGTGTCCCGGCTCTCGCCGACCGGCTCGCCACGCCGGTGAAGGTTCTCTCGGTGGTCGTCCTGGTCGCGGTCATCGCCGGTGCCGTGGTCAAGGAACGCGCCAATCTCGCGGACTACTTCCTCGCCGTCGGCGCCATCGTCCTGCTGTTCAACGTGGTCAGCCTGGCCGTCGGGTACGGCGTGCCGAGGCTGGTCGGGGTGGGCAGGCCGGAGTCCATCGCGACCGGGATGGAGATCGGCATCCACAACAGCACCCTCGCCATCGCGGTCGCGATCAGCCCGTCGCTGCTGGACGACACCCGGATCGCGATCCCGGCCGCCGTGTACGGCATCGTCATGTTCTTCACCGCGGCGGCCTTCGGCTACCTGGTCAACCGTCGATCGGGGCCGGCCACCGTGGTGGCCTCCTGACCGGACCGGCGCTGCTCCGGGCGGTGCCACCGTCCACCGGGGATCGGGCGTACGGATCTTGGCAGTGGTGTGGATCGTGGATAGGTTCGAGGTCCGGTGAGCCCGGTCACCCACCGGTCGGCCGGGCTCCCTACGGGATCAGGAGGACGTATGACCAACGGCGACCATCCCGCTACACCCCCGACCCACCTGGACCGCTCCACAGTGAACCGCCGGCGGATGCTGACCGTGGCCCTCGGCGGCGCGGCGACCGTGGCTCTTCCCACGCCCACGTGGGCCGCCACCGACCAGCGCCCCGGCGCCCACCGTCCGCCGACGATCACCCCGGACGACCGCAAGATCATCGCGCAGGTGTCGGCCGAGCGGGCCCTGTCCCACCTGCGTGTGCTCAGCGAGGACATCGGGCCCCGGATCGGCGGCACGGCCTCCGAACGCCGCGCCGCCGACTACCTGGCCAAGGAGCTGGACCGGTTGGGGTACGACACCCGGCTGGAACCGTTCGCGGTGGCGGACAAGTTCCTCGCCCAGCTCGCCTCGCCGGCCGGGCTGCCAACCGACCTGAACTGGCAGGTGGGCGCGTCTGCGCAGGCCGCACTGGACACCACGGTCAGCGGTGACGCGGTGGACGTGGGCGCGGGCGCACCGGAGAACTACCCGGCGGACGTGGTCGGCCGGATCGTGCTGGTCGACTACGTGGCCGCCCGGCGTGAACAACTGGTGGCCACCGCCCTGGCCCGGGGTGCGGCGGCCGTCGTGTTTCTCGCGGCGGACGGCGTACCGCCCCGGCGGACGTCGGCGTTCTCGCCCACCCTGCCGGGCTCGGCGGGGTCGCCGGTGCCGATCCCGGTGGTCGGGGCGGCGCAGGCGCAGAAGGAACGGCTGCGGGCCCTGCTCGCCGCCGGACGGCTCACGCTCACCCTGTCCACCTCCGCCCATCGGGGTCTGACCTCGAACAACGTCCTCGCCGAGCGGGTCGGGCGGTCGGGTGCCGGGGGACCGGTGGTGATGGTCAGCGCCCACTACGACACGGTGACCGGTGCCCCCGGCGCCAACGACGACGGCTCCGGTACGGTGCTCTGCCTGGAGCTGGCCCGGGTGCTGCGGGCGATCCCGGTCGAGGCCACTCTCCGGTTCGCGCTGTGGGGGTCGGAGGAGCAGGGACTGATCGGTTCCCGGTACCACGTGCAGCAGCTCGCGCAGGCGGAGCGGGACCGGTTCCTCGCGGTGTACCAGAACGACATGGTGGCCACCAGTTGGGATCCGGCGACCCGGTACTGGCAGTTGTCGTTCACCGGCCAGTCCAACCGGGCCACCGACGAGGTGAGCGCTGCCGCCGTGCGTCTGGGCTACGACCCGCGGATCTCGCCGGTGACCCAGCGCGGCTCCAGCGACCACCAGTCGTTCCAGGAGGTCGGTATCGCCAGCGCCAACTTCTCCTGGCGGGGTGAGGAGAGTCCGGCTCTGCTGGAGCCGCCGTACCACACCCCGGAGGACACGATTGCCAGGAACATCAGCCTGGAGCGGCTCCAGGTGTCGCTCGAACTGATCGGCTGCGCCGCGTACGCGACCGCCCGGTGAACCGGACCCGTCCGTGGCACCGGGACCGGTGCCACGGACGGGTACGACGTTGCTGGGCTGGGCGATCTAGCTGGCGTAGGTCTCGAACTCGGCGACCTTCGGCGTACCGGTCGAGCTGTTGATCCTGAAGGTGATCTTGGTCAGCGAGGTGCGGGCGAAGGAGATGACCCCCGCCCCGCTGCCGGAGGCCAGGACGGCGCCCGTGTCGTGGTTGATGAGCTGCCAGGAACCGATGGCACCTTCGGAGCCAGCGGCCGGACGGATGTTGACCTTGGACACGGCGGTGACGGAGCCCCACTTGATCGAGATGGAGCCGGTCGAGCCGCTCGGGGCCCAGTAGGTGCTCATGTTGCCGTCCCGCACGTTGCCGTAGCTGGTGCCGTCGGCCTTGCTGGAACCGTCGGAGCCGGCCCCGATGCTGAGGTTGGTCCCGCTGGGCTGCGTCGACGTCGGCGTCGGCGTGGGGC
>NZ_WVUH01000699.1 GCF_017614955.1 Micromonospora echinofusca | reverse complement strand
CCCGGGTGCCGACTGTGGACCGGGGTACCCACCTGCGGGGGGCTCGTAGCCGGGGGGTGGACGAGTTCACGGTGCAGGGTAGTGCGGCACTGAAGCCGGTGGAGCGGGTGGCGACGCGGACCGCGCCGGCCACCCCGACCGGGCCACGGTTGCGGGTCGCCCCGCCGCCGCCGGTCACCGTACCCCGGGCGCCGTTCGTGGCGCTGATCCTGGCGCTGGTCGTCGGTGGCGTGCTCGGCATCCTGGTGATCAACACCAAGATCAACGAGAACGCCTTCCGGCTCGACAAGCTCCAGCAGCAGCAGGCCAAACTCAACATCGACGAGCAGCAGCTCAAGAAGGAGATCGCCGAGGCGGAGGCGCCGGGCAACCTGGCCGCCAACGCCCGCAAGCTGGGGCTGGTCGAGTCCGAGCAGCCGGCCTTCATCCGGCTGCCCGACGGGCGGCTGATCGGGGTACCCCAGCCGGCCGGCGGCCAGCCGTCGATCACCAGCCAGCAGGGCACGGGGGGATGACCGGTGCCACCGAGATCGGATGAACCGCGCCGGGACCCGCCAGGGACCCGGCGCGGTTCGGCACGGGGTGGTTCCGGTGCCCAGCCCGAGCCCGGCCTCGGTGGCATCTCCGAGGCCCGCGCCTACACCCCCCGGGGCCGGACCGTGCGGGAGTCCGCCGAGCAGCGGCGTACCCCACGGTCCAGCCGGTCCGGTGACCCGTTCCGGCCGGCCCTCCAGGTCCTCGACGGTGGTCGGGAGGTACCGGTCCGGACCACCCGACGCAGCACACCCGCGGCGGGCGCCAAGACCGTGCGTACCGTCCCGGCCGGGACCGGACG
>NZ_WVUH01000698.1 GCF_017614955.1 Micromonospora echinofusca | reverse complement strand
CGTCGGCTTCGCCGACGGTGATCTGCACGTGCACCGCACCGGTCGCGGGCAGCACCAGCGGCGCCTGGAGGGTCAACTCGTCCAGCGTGTCGCAACCGACCCGGTGCCCCGCGTGCAACGCGAGTTCCACGTGCGCCGTACCCGGCAGCACGATCGTGTCCATCACCTGGTGATCGGCCAACCACGGATGCGTCGCCACCGACAGTCGGCCGGTCAGCACGTGCTCGTCCGCCCCGGCCAGACTCATCGCCGCCGCCAGCAACGGATGCTCGGCAGCGTGCAACCCGAGACCGGTCGGATCCGCCGGCACGCTCGCCGTCGCCTCCAGCCAGTACCGCTGGTGCTGGAAGGCGTACGTCGGCAGGTCGACCCGCTTCCCGCCCGCGACCAGCGCGGAAAAATCGACGTGCACGCCCCGGGCCCACAGGTTGCCGAGTCCGGTGGTGAAGGTCAGCGCAGCGTCCCGGTCCCTGCGGACCAGCGGAACGGCGGTGGCCTCTTCCAGCACCTGCCCGGTGAGCGCGGTCAGGATCGCGTCCGGACCGATCTCGACAAAGGTGCTGACACCACTGGCGGTGACCGCGTCGGCGAACCGCACCCCGGCCTTCACGTGCTCCACCCAGTAGTCGACATCCGCCCACACCGCAGCAGTCGTCAACTCACCGGTCACCGTCGACGCGACAGTGGCATCAGAAGCGGAGAACGACAGGCCGGCGACCACCGTACGGAACTCGTCCAGCATCGGCGCCATCAACGGCGAATGGAACGCATGCGACACCGACAGCCGCTTCGTCTTACGACCCAACCCCCGGAAATGCGCCGCGACCTCCTCGACCGC
>NZ_WVUH01000697.1 GCF_017614955.1 Micromonospora echinofusca | reverse complement strand
CGCCCCACGGTTCCACGGCCGAACCCCGCCCGACGGCTCAGCGGCCGAAGCCGAAGACCAGGCCGGTGACGGCGGCGCCCACGATCCCGCCGGCCACGACCTGCCCGACCGTGTGGTCACCCAGCCGTACCCGGGACCACCCGACCAGTACGGGTACCGGCAGGCTGAGCAGCAGACCCGGCCCGAAGGCCAGTACCAGCACCACGGCGGCACCGGTCGCCACCGCCACGTGGATCGACATCTTCCAGCGGGGCGCGAGTAGTGCACCGACGACCAGGCCGACCGCCCCCGCCGTGACCAGTGCGCGTACCGGACCCGGTGCCCCCAGCAGGGTCAGGACGAGCAGCCCGGCCAGTACCGACGCCAGTCCGACCAGCAGCGGCCGGCGCCGCTGCTCGCGTACCCGCACGTGGTGGTCGGTGAGTCGGCCCCGGCGTACGCCGCCGACGATGTAGGCGAACGGGACGACGCTGGCGAAGAACGAGGCGAACAGTCCCCAGGCCAGGCCGGTACCACCCGGCGTGCTGTGCCAGCCGATCACCACCAGCAGGAGGGTGGCCAGGACGGCGGGCGCGGTGAACTCGGTGACCAGCCGGGCCAGACGCGGGGCCGGACCGGTGTCGTCGTCGCGCCCCGTCACCGCGCTTCGACGGATGCCGCCCGGGGCGTCGGCCCCGGGGACGGCGCCGGGCACCCCGTCGGCGCCGGGGCGACGGTCACGGCCAGGGAGCCCGGCGCGGCCGAGGAGATCATCACGGCCGGGGAGATCGTCCCGGTCGGGGACGGACGGGACCACGGGGTCACCGTGAGCCCCGGGGACGACCCGGGCCAGGGGACCGG
>NZ_WVUH01000696.1 GCF_017614955.1 Micromonospora echinofusca | reverse complement strand
GGGGTGACGGCAGACCGGAGGAGTGACCGGGTACCAGTTCAGCCGGTCCCCTCCGGCGCACCCGCGCATCCTACGACCAGTCGTGGACCGCCCGCTGCCACCGTTCGGTCCGATCGGGACATTCCCAGGCCGGAGCGGATTGTCGGCGTGTCACCGCATTCAAGCCGACATTTCGGAAACGTCAGCCAGCGGCGACGGTCACCCGGTCGGGGGCGTCGGTCGGGGTCAGGTCGGGGCGCAGCCGGCGGTAGACCGACTCCAGTACCTCGGCCTGTGCCTCCCAGGTCCAGCTGGCGAGCAGGCCGGGCCGGTCGTACGCGGCCCGGTAGCGCTCCGGGTCGGCGAGCACCTTCCCGACGGCGCGGACGTAGTCGGCGACGTCCTCGGCCCGGAAGACCTCCCCCTGCCCGGTGGAGCGGACCGTGTCGGCCATCGTCCGCACGTCGCTGACCACGATCGGCAGCCGGGCGTGCGAGTACTCCAGGAACTTGGTGATCAGGGCGAGCTCGTGGTTGGGCTTGTGGTGGATCGGGATGACCCCGGCGTTCGCGGTGGCCAGGAACGCGGAGACCTGCCAGTGCGCGACGTACGGCAGCAGGTGCACCCGGTCGGCGACGCCGATCTCCCCGGCCCGGGCGAGCAGCGCCTCGCTGGCCGCGTTGTTGCCGCTGGGGTGCAGGGTGACCAGCGCGACGTGCACCCCGGGGAGCTGGGGCAGGGCGTCGATCATGGTGTCCACGCCCCGGGACGGGTTGACGCCGCCGCAGTAGACCAGGACCGGGGTGTCCGGGCCGATCCCGCAGGCGACCCGCAGGTCGGGGGTGGGGGTGTCGGCGGCGCCC
>NZ_WVUH01000695.1 GCF_017614955.1 Micromonospora echinofusca | reverse complement strand
GAGCGTGACGGTGCCGGGACCCGAGCTGGGTGCCCGGATCCAGCGGCTGCGTGCGGCCCGGGGGATGACCCAGCGGGCGCTGGCCGAGCCCCGGTACACCGCCGCCTACGTGTCCGCCGTGGAGAGCGGCCGGCGGGTGCCCTCCGGGGACGCCATCGCCCACTTCGCCGACCGGCTCGGGGTCGCCCCGGTCGAGCTGGTCACCGGGCGTTCGCCGGCCGAGGCGGTCCGGCTCCAGTTGCGGCTGGTCGAGGCGGACTGCCTCGGGGTGGCCGACCCGGCCGGTGCGACGGCCGGCTACCGGGAGGTGGTCGAGGCGGCGACCGTGCTCGACGACGCGGTGCTGGTCGCCCGGGCCAGACTGGGCCTGGCCGACCTCGCGTTGGGGCGGGGTGACACGGCGTCGGCGGCGGTCGAGGTCGAGCGGGCGGAGGTGCTGCTGGCGTCGGCCCCGCCGCATGTCCGGGCCGAGGCGGTGGTGCCCCGGGCGGAGGTGCTGAGCCGGGGCGGCGACCCCCGCTACGCCACCTGCGTGGTCGCGGAGACCCGGGACGGGCTGCTGCGCGAGGGCTATCCCGACCCGGCCGTGCTGCTCACCCTGCATGCCGGGCTCGCGGTGCTGCACACCGAACTCGACGATGGGCAGGCGGCGGCCGAGGCCGCCGAGGCGGCGTTGGCCCTGGCTGTGCTGGCAGACCCGGCCCGGGTGGTCACCCTCCACCGGACGGTGGCGGCGACCCTGCTCGCCGGCGGACAGATCGCGGCGGCGGCGACCGCCGCCGAGCAGGCCCGGCAGGCGGCCCGCCAGGTGGTGCTGGGGGTACGCCTGGCGTCCTGCCACCGGGCCCGGGG
>NZ_WVUH01000694.1 GCF_017614955.1 Micromonospora echinofusca | reverse complement strand
GGGTGGCACGGTCGGTTCGGGTGCGGTGACGGTGGCGGTGGTGCAGGGCAACGTGCCGCGGCTGGGGTTGGACTTCAACGCGCAGCGGCGGGCGGTGCTGGACAACCACGTCAACGCCACGGTGCGGTTGGCGCAGGACGTGGCGGCGGGGCGGGTGGTCCAGCCGCAGCTGGTGGTGTGGCCGGAGAACTCCAGTGACATCGATCCGTTGCGTAACGCGGACGCGGCGGCGCGGATCTCGTTGGCCGCGGACACGGTGCGGGCGCCGATCCTGGTGGGTGCGGTGCTGGGTGGTCCCCGTGCGGGGCAGGTGCGTAACGCGGGACTGTTGTGGCGTCCGGGTAGCGGCCCGGATCTGGAGCAGACGTACGTGAAGCGGCATCCGGTGCCGTTCGCCGAGTACGTGCCGATGCGGGACATCGCCCGGATGGTCAGTAGTCAGGTGGACCGGGTGCGGTCGGATTTCGTGGCCGGGGACCGGCCGGGGGTGGTGTCGACCGGTGCGGTCACGGTCGGTGACGTGATCTGTTTCGAGGTGGCGTACGACGCGGTGGTGCGGGACACGGTCACCGGTGGGGCGCAGATCCTGGCGGTGCAGACCAACAACGCGACGTTCGACGAGGCGGAGGCCCGGCAGCAGTTGGCGATGGTGCGGTTGCGGGCGGTGGAGCACGGCCGGGAGGCGTTGATGGCCTCGACGGTGGGTGTGTCGGGGTTCGTGGACGCTTCGGGGCGGGTAAGCGGGGCCACCGGCTTCAACACCGGTGCGGTGGTGGTGGCGCAGATGGGTACCGGTGCGGGGTTGACGGTGGCGACGCGGCTGGCCTGGTGGCCGGAGGCGTTGGGTGTGGTG
>NZ_WVUH01000693.1 GCF_017614955.1 Micromonospora echinofusca | reverse complement strand
CCCCGGCCCCACGCCCGACACCAGCCGGCACCGCCCGCGACCTGCGGTCCCGGCGACGTGGTTCCACCCTCTCGGCGGTCACCGGTCCGGTGCTGCTGGTCGTGACGGCCCTGCCGCTGCTGTCCGGCTGTGGTGGCGGGACGGAGCCGGCACCCCCGACCGGGCCCTCCCCGGCCGGCACCACCGGGGCGCCGGCCGGCGCCGACGCCACCCGGGACCAGCTCGCCGCGCTGGCGGCCGCAGCCCAGGACCGCCACCTGACCGCCACGTACCGGTTCAGCGTGCCCGGACGGCCCGAGCGGACCGTGACGGTGACGAACGCCACGGACGACACCTGGCGGGTGGACATTCCGCAGAGCGCGCTCGGCGGTACCGCCGACGTCGCCCTGGCCCGGACCGGCGACGGCCTCTTCCAGTGCGCGCTGCCGACCGGGGCGCTGCCCACCTCGCCGGGCTGTGTCCGGGTCGCCGACCCGGACGGCGACCTGCCGGGGGAGATCGACCCACGGGTGCAGCACCCGTTCACCGACTGGCTGCGGGTGCTGACCGACCGGCAGTCGGCGCTCTCCGTGTCGGTGGCCCGACCGCTGCCCGGGGTCACCGGCACCTGCTTCTCGGTCGAGTCGACCTCGGCCTCCCTGAACCCGCCGGTCGACGTCGGGATCTACTGCTTCGCCGCCGACGGCACCCTGACCGGGGTCCGGGCCGCCTTCGGTTCGCTGTCGCTGGCCGGTACCCCGGCGGCCGGCCCGGGGACGGTCCCCCTGCCGGGGCAGGTGGTCGACCGTGGGCCGCTGGGCCTGTCGGCACCTCCCCCGCCGACGGACGGCGTCCCGCCCGACGGGGCCACCCC
>NZ_WVUH01000692.1 GCF_017614955.1 Micromonospora echinofusca | reverse complement strand
GCCCGACGCCGAGCCCCACCGGCACCGGTACCGCCAGCGCCGCCCCGACCGCCAGCAGCACCGACGCGGCGCCGACCGCCGACGCCTCGCGTAGCGCGGAGGCGTCGGCGAGCACCAGCGTGTCGGCCCCGGCCACGCCCACCACCGACTGACCGGTCCTACACCCGCCGGTCCGACTGTGCTGGCGTGCCGGAATATGGCACGGTTGGCATCGAGGGACACCCGGGCCGGTACCACCGGTCGGGGCGCGGACGTGGGCGCGGAGGGCGAAGATGGGCGAGCAAGAGGTTCCGGCGACCACGGCTGCCCCGGACGTGCAGCCCCACACTCCCGACAACTCCGGGCCGGCAGCCGGATCCGGCCCGGCAACCGGTGCCCGTCCCGGACCGGCGGGTACGGCGGCACCGGTACGCGGCCGGGCCTCGGTGGCCACCGCGACCGCACCGGCACCTGACGCGCCGGTCAACGCCCCGGCCAGCGGCGGCACCACGTACCGCGCCGGGGCGACCGGCGGGTCGGCAACCGACGCGGCGAAGCCGGCGGGTGGGACCGCGAACCCGGAGCCGGCGGCAGTCACGCCGGCCACACCCGGTCCGGTGGTACCCGGCCCGGTGGACAACGCCCCGGCGGTGGCCGGACCGGCCGCCGCACCGGCAGCGGTCATCCCGGCGCCACGCCGACCGGCGGACGAGGCGGCCAGCCCCGCCCGCGCCAGCGCCTCGGTACCAGGGCTGCGCCGGCTCTCGCCGGACGAGATCGGCCCGGCGACCGCGCCCCGCGCCGGGACGGCCCGGGTCTACCGGGCCAGCGAGCCGGGCACCCCGGACCCGTACCAGCCGGAGGCTCCCCCCAAGCCG
>NZ_WVUH01000691.1 GCF_017614955.1 Micromonospora echinofusca | reverse complement strand
CCCCCCACGCAGCCCCTCTACGGCGCGCCGCAGTCCGCCCCGCCGGGGTACGGCGTCCCGCAGTCGTCCCCGCCGACCCAGCCGATGTACGGCGCGCCGCAGTCCGCCCCGCCCGGCGGGCCGGTCTCCGGGGCGCCGGTGCCGGCGCAGCCCGGGTACCCGGGTGCCCCGATGTCCGGGGCGCCGTTCGGTGAGCCGATGTCCGGCCCGCCTGCGGCTGCCTACGGCGCACCGGCGACCGGTGGCGCGGGCAAGGGCCGTACCGCGTTGATCCTGGGCATCGTCGCCGGCCTGCTCTTCGTGCTCGGTGGCGTGATGACCGGGCTGTACCTGTCGAAGAGCAACGAACTGGAGCGGACCGAACGGCAGCTCACCGCCCAGGTCAAGGAGCGCGACACGACGATCGGCGCGAACACCAAGGAGATCGAGAAGCTCAAGACCGATCTCCAGTCGGCCAAGGACAAGCTGGAAGCCACCCAGCAGGACCTGACCGGTACGAAGAACGACCGGGACGAGCAGGCGCGGCAGAAGCAGGTCATCGCCAAGTGCCTGGACAAGCTGACCACGGCGCTCAGCGCGGCGGCGGCGAACAACCGGACGGCGTACAACGCCGCGATCAAGGACCTGGACAAGGTCTGCGACGAGGCCGAAAAGTACCTCTGACCGCCCCCTCCTCGTTGATCATGGAGTTGTGGTGCCCGGACGGGCCCCGTACGGGGTCTTTCGTCCCCACCACAACTCCATGATCGTTTTCGGGTGACGGGCTGGGTGGTGTTCCTCGGTTTGCGCCTGGTGGCGGGGTCAGCCGGTGGTGCCTCGGCGGGCGTCCGGTGGCGGAGTCAGCCAGTGGTGCCTCGGCGGGCGGCTGGTGGCAGGGTCAGCC
>NZ_WVUH01000690.1 GCF_017614955.1 Micromonospora echinofusca | reverse complement strand
GGGCGGGATCGGGGGGAGCTGCGCGTGGGCCGATCCGGTCCGCGGTTACAGCTTCGGGTACGCCACGAGCCGGCTGGCCGGGTTCGACCGGGTGGAGGCGCTGGTGGAGGCCCTGCACGCCGACCTGGCCGACGCCGGCTGACCACGTGCACACACCTGTTAGGAAGGGCCCCTTCCTATACCAAAAGCGATAGGAAGGGGCCCTTCCTTACATCCAGCGGTGGACGTACGCGCCGTCCGGGTCGTACCGCTCGGCCTGCCGTACCGGGTTGAAGCGGCGGTACGGCTTGGTGTCGTTGCCGGTACCGGCCACCCACTGCCAGTTGCCGGAGTTGTTGGCCACGTCCCCGTCGAGCAGCCAACGGGAGAAGACCTCCACTCCGGCCCGCCAGTCCAGTCCGAGGGTCTTCGTGAGGTACGACGCGGTGATCAGCCGGGCCCGGTTGTGCATCCAGCCCTCGGCGCGTAGCTGCCGCATCCCGGCGTCCACGATCGGCATGCCGGTACGCCCCTCGGTCCAGGCGGCCAGCGCGTCGGGGTCGTACCGCCAGTCCTCGGTGGCGTTGCGTCGGTAGGCGGTCCGGGAGATGTCCGGGAAGGCGGCGGTGACCTGGTAGTAGAAGTCCCGCCAGCAGAGCTGCCGGACGAACGGGTTGTCCCGGCCACCGGCACCACCCGCAGCCGCCAGGGCCACGGTCAACGGGGAGAGGCAGCCGAAGCGCAGGTAGGGGCTGAGCCGGGAGGTACCGTCCCCGGCCAGGTCGTCGTGCAGGTCGTCGTAGCGGGGCAGGTCCGGCAACCAGTCCCGGAGGCGTTGCCGGGCGACCGTCTCGCCGCCGACGGCGAGGTGCGGCGATTCGCCGGGCGGCGGGTCGGGCAGTTCACCGGGGTCGGGC
>NZ_WVUH01000068.1 GCF_017614955.1 Micromonospora echinofusca | reverse complement strand
CCCCCGCGACCCGGACCGGGCCTCCGGCGCGCCCCTGACCGCCCACTGCCCGGCGCCGGCCGGGTCGGCCAGGCCCGTCGGCCCGATCCGGACGGCCACGTCGGCACTGCGGGACAGCGAGACCCATCCATGCATTGACACTCGCTGAAATCCCCTTGTAATCTTTGCGCAAAATTTCAGTTACCTTGCAGTAGGTAACCGGAACGTTCCCCCACTGTGTTCATCACCACCATCCCCCAACTGTCAGGAGTCTCGATGCGTAGACGTCGACTGCTGTCCTCGGCCTTCGCCGCAGGTATGGCTGCCGCGCTGCTCACTCCCCTCGCCGTGGCCACTCCCCCGGCCACGGCGGCTCCCAGCGGGAGCAAGAAGGTGATCGCGAACCTGTTCGAGTGGAACTGGCCCTCCGTCGCAAACGAATGCAAGAACTTCCTTGGCCCGCGTGGCTACGGGTACGTGCAGGTGTCGCCGCCCCAGGAGCACGTCCGGGGCAACCAGTGGTGGCTGGCCTACCAGCCGGTCAGCTACCGGATCGAGTCGCGCAAGGGCACCCGGGCGCAGTTCCAGACCATGGTGAACGACTGTCACGCGGCGGGCGTGAAGGTCATCGTGGACACCGTCATCAACCACATGTCCGGCCAGGACAACGGCGGCACCGGGTGGGCCGGCTCGACGTACGGCCACTACGACTACCCGGGCATCTACGGTCCGCAGGACTTCCACTACTGCGGCCGCAACGCCGGCAACGAGATCACCAACTACAACGACCGGTGGGAGGTGCAGAACTGCGAGCTGGTCAACCTCTCCGACCTGAAGACCGAGTCCGACTACGTCCGTACCCGGATCGCGGGGTACATGAACGACCTGCTCTCCCTCGGCGTGGACGGCTTCCGGCTGGACGCCAGCAAGCACATGCCGGCCGCCGACATCGCGGCAATCAAGGGCAAGCTCTCCCGGTCGGCGTACATCGTCCAGGAGGTCATCTACGGCGCGGGCGAACCGATCGGCCCCGGCGAGTACACCGGCAACGGTGACGTGCACGAGTTCCGCTACGGCAAGGACCTGGCCCGGGTGTTCCGCTCGGAGCGGCTGGCCTACCTGAAGAACTTCGGCGAGGGCTGGGGGCACCTGCCGAGCAGCGTGGCCGCCACCTTCGTGGACAACCACGACACCCAGCGCGACGTCGGCGGGGTGCTGACCTACCGCGACGGCGGCATCTACGCCCTGGCGAACGCCTTCATGCTGGCCTACCCGTACGGATCGCCCACCGTCATGTCCAGCTACACCTTCGCCAACCGCGACCAGGGTCCGCCCTCGGACGGGGCCAACAAGACCCTCAACACCACCTGCTTCTCGGGCTGGGAGTGCGAGCACCGCTGGCAGGTGATCGCCAACATGGTCGGCTTCCGCAACGCCACCGAGGGTGCCGGGCTGTCCAACTGGTACGACAACGGCTACCAGCACATCGCCTTCAGCCGTACCGGCAAGGGCTTCATCACGATCAACGACGAGGACTTCGCCGTCACCGGCCGCTCGTACTACACCGGCCTGCCGGCCGGCCGGTACTGCGACGTGATCCACGGCAACTTCGGTGCCGGTACCTGCTCCGGCCCGGTGATCACCGTGGACTCCGGCGGCTGGTTCCGCGCGGACATCCCCGCGCACGACGCGGTGGCCATCCACGTGGGGGCACGGCTGAGCTAGTCAAACCCGTTAATAAGGGCCCCTTCTTATGCGAAAAGCGATAAGAAGGGGCCCTTCCTTGCGCAGCGGGCAAGATCCGGGGGCGGTCAATAGATTGTCAATGGTCCATGGATAATGAGCAGCGCAACTATTCGTGGGGACCGTGGCGGGTCGGATCGCACCGACACCGGCGGAAAGGGAATACTTCGTGAAACGAGACTACTCACCCGTGCTGCCCGGTGAAGGTGACACGGACTACGCCCGATACATGCGCACCGACACGTTGCTCGACCTGCAACGACGTCCGGAGGAGCGGATCCACCGCGACGAACTGCTCTTCCAGGTGGTGCACCAGTCCACCGAGTTGTGGCTCAAACTGGCCGTGGCCGAGTTGAGCGAGGCGACGGCACGTATCGACGACGGCCAACTGAGCCAGGCGGAACTGCTGCTGAACCGGGCGGCGCTGGGGATCCGGCTGGTCACCGAGCAGCTGGAGATGTTCCGTCACCTGACGCCGGCCGACTTCCAGGCGCTGCAACCCGCCCTGGGCAACGGCTCGGGAGCCGAGTCGCCGGGCTGGAAGCAGGCCCAGGCGGCCAGCCGCCGACTCGGCCAGGCATTCGCCCGGCTCCTCGCCGAACGCGGCATCGACCTGCTGAAACTCTACTGCGCGGACCCGGCCGACCCGGTGTACCGGCTGGCCGAGGCGATGGTGGAGTGGGACGAGCGGATCTCGCTGTGGCGGGTCCGCCACTACAAGATCGCCATTCGGATCGGCAGTCACGGCCCACTCGGCACCCCGGGTTCCCCGGCCACCATGCTCGCCAAGCTGATCGACCACCGCTTCTTCCCGGAGCTCTGGGAGGTGCGCGCCAATCTCCCCAGGGGCGGTCACACTTCTCCCGCCGACATGTCCTGACAGCGCCGTCCGACATCCGGCACCGGGCTCCGAAAGAGCCAGAAGGCAACCGTCCGTGTCTATCAAAATTTAAGATTGCTGAGGTACGGTTCGTGCGCGAGCTGACGAACTGGCTGTCCGGTGGCGCTGATCCCGGCAGTTTTCCGTACTCCGCGGTGGTGGCGGAATTCCGCCGGACCGGCAAGCACTTCGTCGACAAGGAACTCCTCGCCCTGCTCGACCAGATCCGCGACGCCCAACCGGTACCACCGGCCGGACCGGTCACCGGCCCCGGGGAACACCCCCCGACCCGGCTGTTGCGGGACTTCCTCGACGTCGCGTTGGACAAGTGGGACGGCCGGTACGACTACCGCAGCTACCTGGCGTTGAACCTGTTCCGGATGCCGGGGGCGGACCACGTGGACGACGTACCGACCGTCGGCGTCACCACCGATCCGACCGCCGCCCGCCGCGACCGGGACCAGCTCTTCCTCGCGCTGGTCGCCGACGCCCTGGCGTTCGAGTCGGCCGCCGGGGCCGGCACCACCGACCTGCTCCCCCAGCAACGGCCGGAGCCGGCCCTGGTCGTCAAGCGGTACCGGTTGGGACTCCGGTCGGCGGCGCCGGCCCTGACCCGGCTGGGCCTGTCCGACTCCGTCGCCGACCGGGAGCCGGCCGCCGCGGCAGCCGCCCTGCACGCGGCGGCCGTCGACGCCCGTCGGGCGCAACTGCTGGAGCTGACCATGCTCCCGGTCTACCTGGTCCACGACGAGTACCTGTTCATCCGGGTGCTCCAGGCGTACGAGTGCACGTTCGCCCTGCTCGCCGGGGAACTGCGGGCGACCATCACCGCGCTCGACGAACGGCTCGTCGAGCCGGCCGCCGAGCGGCTCGGGTACGCCCGGGACCAGCTCAACCTCGCGGCTCCGCTGTTCTCGCTGCTGGCCACGATGCAGCCCGAGTCGTTCCGGACGTTCCGGGTCTACACCGAGGGGGCCAGCGCCATCCAGTCCCGCTCGTACAAGCTGATGGAGTCGCTGTGCCGCCCGCCGGAGGAGCCCCGGCTGGACTCCGCCGCCTACCGGTCGGTACCGGAGCTACGCGACCGCCTGCTCGCCGGCCAGCCGTCGGTGGAGCAGGCGTACCGCTCGGCGGTCGGGTCCGGCGGGCTGACCGGGCCGCAGCGGCAGCTGCTCGACCAGCGGATGACCGAGTTCGCCGCCGCCGTCCTCCAGTGGCGGCAGACCCACTACCGGCTGGCCGTCCGGATGCTCGGCACCCGGCCGGGCACCGGCTACACCGAGGGCACCCCCTATCTCGCCGAGGTCCGGTCCATCCCGGTCTTCACCACCCGATCCCCGCGCCGAACTGGAGGCCGTACCCCGTGACCGAACCCGTTGTCGCCCCGGAGCCGGCGTGAACGACGAACTACGCGCCCGGTTCCCGGTACTGCGCACCGGCGTCTACCTGAACAGCAACTCCACCGGCGCCGTACCACAGGGCGCGCAGGACGTGCTGACCCGCTACTGGGACACCCTGTGCACCTGGCGGGACGACGTCTGGCTGGGCTGGCACGAGGGCCTGGACCGGTACGTCGCCAGCCTCGAAGCGTTCGTCGGCGCCCCGCCCGGCAGCATCGTCACCGACGCGAACCTGAGCACCCTGCTGACCCGGATCGCCTCCTGTTTCGACTACCGGGCCCCCCGCAACCGGGTGCTGACCACCCACCTGGAGTTCCCGACCGTCCCGTTCATCTGGAACGCCTTCCGCCGGTACGGGGCCGTGGTCGACGTGGTCGGCTCCGGCGGCCCCCGGTTCGACGAGGACGCCCTGGCCGACCGGATCGACGAGCGCACCCTGCTGGTGTGCGTACCGCACGCCAGTTTCTCCTCCGGGGCCACCCTCGACCTGCCCCGGCTGGTGGCCCGGGCGCACGAGGCGGGTGCCCTGGTGGTCGTCGACGCGTACCAGAGCATCGGGGTCGTCCCGTTCGACGTCACCGCGCTCGGCGTCGACTTCGTCCTCGGCGGGGCGCACAAGTGGCTCTGCGGCATCGGGACGGCTTTCCTGTACGCCCGGCCCGACCTGCTGCCCGACCTGGAGCCGGCGGCGACCGGATGGCAGGCCGGTGACCGGGCCCTGAGCTTCCAGCCCTCCACGGGGTGGGCCGACGGCGCCCAACGGTTCGCCGGGGGCACCCCGTTCCCGCTCACCGCCCTCGTCTCCCAGGTCGGCCTGGACCTGCTGGCCGGCATCGGCATCGACACGATCCGGGCGCACTCGCTGGCCTGCACGGACCGGATCCTGGCCCGGGCCGACGCCGCCGGCATCCGGGTGGTCAGCCAGGTCGAACCGGACCGCCGGGGCGGTGTGGTGGGGCTGGACGTGCCGGACGGCGAAGCGGTCAAACGCCGCCTGGCCGCCCGGAACCTGATCTGCAGTTGGCGCGGCTACCTGCGGATCGGTCCGCACGTCTACAACACCCTCGACGAGATCGACGAGTTCATGGACGCACTGGAGGAAGAGTTGCAGGAGAACCGCCGTTGAACGTCACACTCTCCCCACGGGCCCTGATGAGCCTGCTGGTCAACGGACCCAAGGCGATGGACGTCCTGACCACCGCCCTCGAACTGGGGCTGCTCGACGCACTGGAGCCGGGACCGGCCACCCTCGGTGACCTCGCCACCCGGTTCGGGGTCCGCCCGCTGCGGCTGTACAAGTTCCTGGACTGCCTGGAGAGCCTGGGCTGCCTGGTCCGCGACGAGCCGGGCGACGACATCGGCACGGCCACCTACCGGGCCGTCCCAGGGCTGAGGGCGGCCGTGGTGGCGGTCGTCGGCCCGGACGCGCAGGAACGCGACCGGGACCGGTACCCGTGGCGGTTGCTGCACGGCCGGCTGGCGGAGAGCCTGCGGGGCGAGGTGAGCCTGACCGACGACGACTTCGCCTGGCCGCCCCGGACGGACGAGCAGACCGCGGCCTTCGAGCGGAGTATGGCCGTCGGGCTCGGCCCGGTCGTCGAGACGTTCCACCGGCACGCCCACCAGCTCTGGCCGGGGCGACGCCGGTTCCTCGACGTCGGCGGCGGCGACGGCACGCTGGCCGTCGGGGTCCTCGCCGACGCCCCGGAGCTGACCGTCGACGTCTACAACCTGCCTGCGGTGGAAGCCCTCGTCGACGAGACCCGGGCCCGCTCCGGGCACGGGGAACGGCTCGGTTTCGTCGGCGGCGACTTTCTCGCCGAGCCACTGCCCACCGGCTACGACGTGCTCTCCTTCGTCCGGGTGCTGCACGACTGGCCGACCGACGTCGCCCGGCGGCTGGTGGAGAAGGCGTACCAGGCCCTGCCGCCGGGCGGGATGCTGCTGATCTGCGAGGAGTTCCGCACCCCGGACCGGCTGGCGATGCAGTTCTTCTGGTCGTACTTCCTGATCGGCGTGGACAGCTGCGTCAGCCGGCTGCGGGACGTGGAGTTCTACACCGGGCTGCTGACCCGGACCGGTTTCGACAAGGTCGAGGTGCTCCCGGGTACCTGGGAACTGGTGGTCGGGCACAAGCCGGAGTCGACGCCCGGCGACTGACCCCGGTGTGGGACGGCGGCCGGGGAGACCGACCGCCGTCCCGCACCGACGTGAGTGCGGCCATGGTCGAGCCGGCCCGAGGTCGTCGGCCCGGTCGCGCGGTTGCGTCAGTCGCAATGGTTGCGTCAGTCGCAGCCCACGCCGTCACCGTCGCGGTCCAGGTCGTAGATGTCGTCACCGACGACCCGGACCGGCCCCTGCACGTACGCCGGCCCGTTGCCGCCGCCCCCGGCGCAGTCCACGTCGCTGGCGATCGGTACGCAGGCGCCGCTGTAGTTCGGGTCGCAGCGGGACGTCTCCCTGGTGCCCACCGCCACCACCTGGGTCACCGGGGCCCGGGTGACCACCGACCGGACCAGCACCCGACCGGTCTGCACGCCGTCGGTCACGGTGATCCGGTAGGTGAGGGTACGCACGCCGGCCACCCCACGGACCCGGACCACCCGCTTCCCCTTGGCCAGAGAGGGGTCCTTCACGGTCCGCTCGGCGTACGGGATCCGGGCCTGCTCGGTCACCTCCCGGGTCTGCACCACCGGCGCGGCGGCGGTCGGTGTGGGCCCGGTGGTGGTCGGCAGCGACGACGGGGTGGCCGGGACGGCGGCCGGGGCGGTCGGCGTACCGACGGTCGGGCCGGCGGCAGCGGCGGTGCGCTCGGCCGACGCCCGGTCCGGCGTCGCCCCGGTCGGGTCGTCGTCGGTGAGGGCGCCCAGGCCGGCCAGGCAGCCGCCGCAGAGCAGCAGCACCGACAGGGCCACCGAGCCGAGGATGATGGCGGTGCGTTGCGCGGACGAACGGTGCCGGGCCGGCGCGGCGGGCGGGGCGTACCCGGGCGGCAGCGGCGAATATGGACGGTCCGGTTCGGACGGTGTGGGACTGGTCACCCGGCAGATTCTGCGGCCGTGGCCGGGGTGCGGTAACCGGCTGAGCGGGGCGGGTCCCTGCCGATCATCGGGGTACCGGGACCGGAACGGTGGGTGACCGGATCGGGCCGATCAGCGTTCCCCGACGGGTCGGGCCGGTCCCGGACACCGGACGGTCAGCGGCCGGTCGATCCGACCCCGACCGGTCGGTCGGGGTCGGGTCGCCGCCGGTGGACCCTGCCGGGACCGACCGGTCACACCGTCCGGTCCGGTCCGGGCCGGTCGTCACCCCGCTGCGGTCAGGTGCTGCCAGAGGAAGTGCATGGTCAGCGCGGAGATGAAGGCCCGCTGCGCGTTGTCGGCGGCGGCACCGTGCCCGCCCTCCACGTTCTCGTAGTAGGCGACGTCGTACCCGTGCCCACGGAGCCGGGCCACCATCTTGCGGGCGTGTCCGGGGTGCACCCGGTCGTCCCGGGTCGAGGTGACGAAGAGGGCCGGCGGGTAGGGCTGCCCGGCGCGTACCTGGTGGTAGGGGGAGAACTCGCGCAGGTAGGCCCAGTCCGCCGGGTCGTCCGGGTCGCCGTACTCGGCCATCCAGGAGGCTCCGGCGAGCAGGAGATGGTAGCGGCGCATGTCGAGCAGGGGGACGGTGGCGACGACCGCCCCGAAGAGGGTCGGGTACCGGGTCAGCATGACCCCCATCAGCAGGCCGCCGTTGCTGCCACCCCGGATGCCCAGCCGGGCCGGGGTGGTGATGCCCCGTTGCACCAGGTCGGTGGCGACCGCCGCGAAGTCCTCGTAGGCGCGGGGCCGGCGCTCCCGCATCGCCGCGTGGTGCCACTGCGGACCGTACTCGCCGCCACCCCGGATGTTGGCCACCACGTAGGTGCCGCCCCGGGCGAGCCAGCCCCGCCCGACCAGCGGGTCGTACCCGGGGACCATCGGCACCTCGAACCCGCCGTACGCGGTGAGCAGGGTCGGCGCGTCGGTGGCCGCCGGGTCGCCGACGACGAAGTACGGCACCCGGGTGCCGTCGGCGGAGGTGGCGAAGAACTGCCGGACGGTGAGCCCGTCCGGGGCGAAGAAGGCCGGCTCGGCCTTGAGCTGCTGCACCGGTCCGTCGACCTCACCGAGGCTGAGCGTGGACGGCCGGGTGTAGCCGGTGGCCGAGACGAGGTACCCGTTGCTCAGGTCCGGTTCGGTGTCCACGACGGCGACGTGGTCGAAGTCGTCCCCGCCGGCCAGGGCACGACACTGCCAGCCGTCGGCGGTCGGGGTGTGCACCTCCAGGTGGCTCCGGACGTCCCGGAGCAGGACCAGGATCAGATGGTCCCGGGTCCACACGTGGTAGCTCAACGCGGTGTGCCCGTCCGGGGTGAAGAGCACCGTCAGGTCACGCCGCCCGGCCAGGAAGTCGTCGAACCGGGCGACCAGCAGGGCACCGGCCGGATGGTCGACCCCGTCCACCGTCCACGCCGACCGCAGCCGGACCAGCAGCCACTCGCGGTGCACGTCCCAGCTCGCGTCCTCGGGTACCGCGATGCGGACCAGGTCGCCCTCCGGCGTCCGCAGGTAGCTCTCGTTGCGGAAGAAGTCCAACTGCCGGCCGACGAAGTCCCGGGGGTACCCGGGGGTGGGATCGTGGGTGGCGTAGACGCTGACGTCGTCCGGGTGACCCTCGTGGACGGTCTCGGCCTCGGCCAGCGGCGTGCCCCGCCGCCAGCGGCGGACCACCCGGGGGTAACCGGAGCTGGTCAGCGAGCCCGGACCGAAGTCGGTGCCGACGTAGATGTGGTCCTCGTCGATCCAGTCGACCGTGGTCTTGGCCTCGGGCAGGTGGAAGCCGTCCGGGACGAAGGCCCGCTGCGCGACGTCGAACTCGCGGACCACCGTGGCGTCGGCGCCACCCCGGGAGAGGCTGACCAGGCAGCGGCGGTACCCGGGACGGAGCATGGCGACGCCGCTGAAGACCCAGTTCTCCCCTTCGGCGGCGGCCAGGGCGTCGACGTCCAGCAGCACCTCCCAGTCCGGTTCCGGCTTCCGGTAACTCTCCAGGGTGGTCCGTCGCCACAGTCCCCGGGGATGGGCGGCGTCCCGCCAGAAGTTGTAGAGATGCTCGCCGCGCCAGGTGGGATACGGCAGCCGGTTGTCGGCGTCGAGTACCTGCCGGAGGTCGTCGCGCAGCCGCCGGAACGTGTCGTCGTCGGCGTACCCGGCGACCGTCTCGGCGTTGCGCTCCCCCACCCAGTCCGTCGCCTCGGCGGTGTCAAGGTCCTCAAGCCAGCGGAATCCGTCGTCGGTCAGGTCGGTCACCCGCCCCACTATCCCGGATCGCCCGCGAAACGTCCGTCCCGTCCTGCCCTGTCCCGACAGAACGGCCCGGTCGGCGCCGCGACCTGCCGGGCCCGTACCGGTCAGGCGGTGATGCCGCCGTCGACGGCGATGGCCGCACCGGTGATGTACCGGCCGCCCGGACCGGCCAGGTGGCTGACCGTGGCGGCCACGTCGACCGCCGCGCCGTAGTGCCCGAGGGCGATGAACGACCGCTGCCGGTCCGACGTGGCGCCGTCGGCCGGGTTCATGTCGGTGTCCGTGGAGCCGGGATGGATCACGTTCACGGTGATCCCCCGGGGGCCGAGTTCCCGGGCCAGCGCCCGGGTCAGACCGTTCAGCGCGCTCTTCGTCATGGCGTAGACGCTGACCGAACCGAAGGCCACCCGCCCGGTGAAGCTGCTGCCGATGCTGATGATCCGGCCCCCCTCGGTCAGGTGCCGCACCGCCGCCTGGGTCACCAGGAACGCCCCGCGTACGTGCACCGCGATCGCCCGGTCCAGGTCGGCCGTGGTGACCTCCTCCACCGGCCCGTGCGAGAACACCCCCGCGTTGTTGACCAGGATGTCCAGCCGGCCGAACTCTGCGACCACCCGGTCCACGGCGCGGGCCACGGCCTCCCCGTCGGCGTTGTCGGCCCGGACCGCCAGCCCGCGCCGCCCACGCGCCTCGATCCCGGCGACGACGTCCTTCGCCGGCCCTTCCGCGCTGACGAAGGTGATCGCCACGTCCGCCCCGTCCCGGGCCAGCCGGTCGGCGATCGCCGCGCCGATACCCCGGCTACCGCCGGTGACCAGGGCGACCTTGCCGGTAAGTTCTGCCACTTCTCCCCATCCCCAGCGTCGGTCCACAGCAGATCAGGACCCTAACGCGTCGAGGTGGCGACCCGGGTACCGGCCACCCGGTCACCGGCTCAGCCGGTCGTACCGGTACCGGCCAGCCCACTGCGCCAGCCGCCCCCGGCCGGCTGCCGGTTCTCCTGCTGCCCGGCCCGGCGGTCCACCGGTGGGTCGCTCGGCGGTCCGGACGGGCCGTCGGCACCGAAGGCCAACGCGGCGCTCGGCGGGGTGAACGGGCGTACCGGCTGGCCCTTCAGCGTGTCCGCCATGATCTGCGCGACCGCGGCGATCACCTGCGACTGCACCGGGCCGCCGACCGAGTCGGTCGGGTCGTCCGGGTTCGCGGCGATCCCGGCGACGGCGAGCTGCGGGGTGAAGGCCACGAAGGTCTCGGTGGCGTTCTGCTCCGAGCTGCCGGTCTTGCCGGCCACCGGCCGGCCGTCCATGATCCGGGCGACGCCGGTGGCGGTACCGCCGTCGCAGCGCCCGAAGGCGGACTGCTGACCGACCGGGCAGCGGGCGGCGTCGGTCGCCGCGCGGGCCACGTCCGGGTCGAGCACCCGCCGGCAGGACGGCTGCACCGGTACGGCGGTCCCGTCCGGCGCGGTCACCGACTCCACCGGCAGCGGCGCGCAGTACACGCCCTCGGCGGCGACCGTGGCGTACGCGTTGGCCAGTTCCAGCGGGGTGGTGGCGGCCACGCCCAGGGTGAACGAACCCCAGTTGGCGGCGTTGTCCGCCGCGAACGCGGCATCCGTGCCGGCCCGGAAGGTGATCCCGAGCCGCTGCGCCAGCTCCACCACCTTCGCCGGGCCGACCCGCTCCGAGAGCCAGACGAAGTAGGTGTTCACCGAGCGGCCGAAGCCGTCCCACATGGTCCGGTAGCCGTCCATCCGCTCCGGGTTGGCGTTGCCGGGGCACCAGGTGCCGTTGCAGTTGTCCGGCCCGTCGTCCGGGTACCGGGTGGGCAGCCGGCTCGGCGCGTCGAAACCGGTGTCCAGCGGCAGGCCCGCCTCCAGCGCGGCCAGCATGGTGAACAGCTTGAAGGTCGAACCCGCCTGGTAGCCGTCGATCGCCCCACCACCGGCCACCAGCTGGTTCACCGTGTTCGGGTGGTTGACCTGACCGGCGGGGTTGTCGGCGAGGCTGTAGTGCCGGTTGACCGCCATCGCCCGGACCCGGCCGGTACCCGGCTCCACCGCCGCCACCGGCAGGGCACGCGGGTTGTCGTACCCGTAGACGTCGGCGACGTTGCGCACCGCGGACGCCTGCGCGACCGGGTCGAGCGAGGTGACCACCGTGTAGCCGCCCCGGCGCAGCGCCTGCTCGCGCTCCTCGACGGTCGACCCGAACGCCGGCTGCTCCAGCCACCAGCGGCGCAGGTAGTCGCAGAAGAAGCCCCAGTCGTCGTGCGCCGACGGGACGGCGACGCACCCGTTGGGCTGTTCGGTGGGTTTCAGTTCCACCGGCTCGGTCCGTGCCTGGTCGGCCTGTTCCCGGCTGATCGCCCCGGTACCGACCATCGCGTCCAGCACGTACGACCGGCGGGCCACCGCCGCGTCGAGGTCCCCGCCGATCGGGCTGTACGCCTCCGGCGACTGCACCAGCCCGGCCAGCAGCGCCGCCTCGCCGAGGGTGAGCTGCGCCGGGGTCTTGTCGAAGTAGCGCTCGCTGGCGGCGGCGATGCCGTACGCGCCGGCCCCGAAGTAGGCGATGTTCAGGTAGCGGTTGAGGATCTCGTCCTTGCCGAGCTGCTTCTCCAGCGCGACGGCGTAGCGGATCTCCTGGAGTTTGCGCCCGACGGTCTCGGCGGTGGCCTGCTCCCGTTCCTCCTGCGTCAGCGTCGGGTCGGACTTGAGCACGTTACGGACGTACTGCATGGTCAGCGTGGAGGCGCCCTGGCGGACCTCCCCACCGAGACCGTTGGCCACGGCGGCCCGGGCCAGGCCCTTCAGGTCGACCCCGGTGTGCCGGTAGAACCGGGTGTCCTCGGCGGCCACGATCGCCTGCCGCATCACCGGAGCGATCTCGTCGATCCCGACATCGGTGCGGTTGACGTCGTAGAACGTCGTGATCAGCGTCCTGCCGTCCCGGGCGTACAGGTACGACCGCTGGGCGGTGGCCGGGGTGCGCAGCACCTCGGGCAGGTCGGCGTACGCGCCGGCGGCCGAGCGGACCACCAGTCCGAGGGCGAGGTTGGCCGGCAGCACGGCGGCGGCCACGACGAGCCCCGCGAGCAGGCCGCAGAGCAGCAGGGGGAGGAACCTGTTCAGGGGTGGGCGCAGGCGCATCGGTCCAGAGTTACCGCAGGTCAGGCAGGTTGACCACTTTCGCGGCGAATTGTCAGCGACTTCACCGGCGAGGTGACCGGACGACGACGGTTGGTCCCCGCCAGCCGGGGTATCCGGCCGGACATGCGGACGGATCAGCGGACATGAGGGCCACTTTCCGGCTCGGCCGGATCGCCGGGGTACCGGTGGGCGTGAACTGGAGCGTCCTGGTGATCTTCGGCCTGATCGCCTGGGGGCTGTCCGCCCGGCAGTTCCCCCAGGCGTACCCGGGTGAACCCGGCTGGGCGTACCTGCTGGCCGGGCTGAGCGCGGCGGTGGTCTTCTTCGCCGGCCTGCTCGCCCACGAGGTCTCCCACGCGGTGGTGGCGAAACGCAACGGCCTGGGGGTCTCCGGGATCACCCTGTGGCTCTTCGGCGGGGTGGCGGAACTGCGCGGCGACGCCCCCAACCCGGGTGCGGAACTGCGCATCGCCGGGGTGGGGCCGCTGGTCAGCCTGCTGATCGGTTTCTTCTTCGGGGCGATCGCCGTCGCCCTGGCCGTCGTCGGGCAGGACGGCCTGCTGGTCGGCGCGTTCGCCTGGCTGGGTGGCATCAACCTGATCCTCGCCGTGTTCAACGTGCTGCCCGCCGCGCCGCTGGACGGTGGGCGGCTGCTGCGGGCCGCCGTGTGGAAGTGGACCGGCGACCGGAACCGGGCCGCCGTGGTGGCGGCCCGGGCCGGGTGGGGACTCGGCGCCCTGCTGATCGCGTTCGGGCTGTGGCAGTTCCTGGCCGGCGCGGCGGTCGGCGGGCTCTGGCTGGCCCTGATCGGCTGGTTCCTGATCGGGGCCGCCGGCATGGAGGAACGGCAGGCCCGGATGGGTGCCGCGCTGCGCGGGGTGCGGGTCGCCGACGTGATGACCCCGCAACCGCAGACCGTCGCCGCCGGGGTGAGCGTCGCCGACTTCGTCGACCACTACCTCTTCGCGTACCGGCACTCGGCGCTGCCGTTGACCGAGGACGACCGGCCGGTGGGCCTGGTCACCCTGGACCGGGTACGCGGCATCCCGACCGACCGTCGGGCCGGTACCACCCTCGGCGAGGTCTCCTGCCGGGCCGACGAGCTGGTCCTCGCCCGCCCTGACGAGGAGCTGACCGATCTGCTGCCCCGGCTGAGCGAGTGCGCGGACGGGCGGGCCCTGGTGGTGGCCGACGGCCGGCTGGTCGGGATCGTCTCCCCCAGTGACATCAGCCGGGCCGTCCAGCGCGCCACCCTCCGCGAGAAGCTGCAAGGAAGGGCCCCCCATTAACGTTTTCGGTAGAGGAAGGGCCCCCGCTTAACACCGGTGAACGGATCAGCGGCTCAGCGGCTGAACGGATCACCCGCTCAGCGGCGGGACGTCGACGTCCGGTCCAGCCACCACTGGGCGATCAGCAGCGGCAGCACCCAGCCGAGCCAGGTGGTGATCCCGGCGACGGTCTGGGTCAGCCGCTCCTGGTCCCCGCCGAACGTGGTGTCCAGTTGCGGCCACAGGGCGATGGTCCAGACGACACCCCACACCCGGTTCGTGATGATCGACGCGGTCAGCGCGAAACTCCGCACCATCCAGCGGCGGTGGTCGCCGTACCGGCGCTGCCGGGCGGCCCGGTACCCGGCCACGGTGCAGAGCAGCCAGAGGCTGGCCATCAGGACGTTGCTGACCCGGGCCACCGGCCCGAACGGGCTGACCGCACCGAGCGGCAGGCCGACCGCGACCGCCGGCAGTACCCCGGCGAAGACGTACACCCGACCGATGCGGCGGTGCGCGACCGGGTACCGGCGCCGGAACCGGGGCCACACCTGGAGGCAGCAGGTCAGCAGGGCGACCGCACCGAAGACGACGTGCACCACCAGCATCGGGTGGTACCAACCGAGGTCCGAGGGGGTGGGGATCCGCGAGCGGGCCGGGTCGAGGGTGAGGTAAGGAGGCAGCGAGAACGCGACGAACGCGACCGCGACCACCGCCAGCGGACCCACCCAGGGGCGGCGCCACCACCGGGTACGCCGCTCGGGGCCGGCGCCGGACGGACGTCCGGCGGGCGTGGCCGGTGGCGGCCCGGGGGCCGCTGCTGCCGCAGCGGGGCCGCCCGGCTGGTCGACCGGCACGTCGCCGGTCCGGTCTATGGTCGGGGCTACGCTCGGGTCGGCCATGTCCGGCTCTCCTCGTCAGATGGTGGGTCGTGCTCCCTCGACACCACCGTCGGCCCGCCCGCTGACCGGCCCCGCACCGGCCGCTGACCGGCCGCTGACCGGCCCCGCACTGGTGCCCGGGACGGCGGCCCCGACCGACTCCTCGCCGGTGCCCGGGACGGCGGCCCCGACCGACTCCTCGCCGGTGCCCGGAGCGTCGACCCCGACCGACTCCGCCCTGGTGCCCGGGACGGCGGCCCCGACCAGGGCCGCCAGCGCGGCGAGTCCCGCCGTCGGACCCGCCGACACACCCCGGCCGAACGCCTCGGCGTACCCGGCCGGTCCGAGCCGGGCGCGGGCCCCGGCGACCACCCGGGCCAGGTCCGGGTCGCCGGGTACGCCGGGGCCCCGCAGCGCCTCCGTGACACCGAGCAGCCAGGCCGCCCCGGCCGGGTCGCCGCCCAGCAGGACCGCCCCGGCCAGCCCTTCGGCGGCGTCGGCCACGTCGAGCAGGTTCCGCAGGCCCAGGGCGGTCCGGACCGCCTCGGCGTGCCGGGAGTGGGCCGACCCGACGTTCCCCTGCGCCTCGGCGATCCGACCCAGCTCCCCCAGGGCCCGCACCCGGATACCGGAGTCCAGCCATCCGTCGGCGCACGCGGCCAGCGCCTGCTCCTGCCGGGACCGGGCCGAGGCCAGGTCACCAGCGAGCCGGTCCACGGTGCCGATCCCGGAGCGGGCCTGCGCCAGCGCGAGCGGCAGACCGAACCGGGCCGCGAGACCGGCCGCCGCCACGTAGTCGGCTCGCGCCCCGGCCAGATCGCCGGCCCGCCGCAGCCGGTCGCCCCGCCGGCAGCTCAGTTCGGCCACCTCCTCCCCGGCACCGAGCTGCCCGACCAGGTCCAACGCCTCGTCGGTGAGGGCGAGACTCGCCGCCCGGTCGCCCCGGCGGTCGGCGAGCCACGCCAGGGCGTCCAGCACCTGAGCGGTCCCCCACCGGTCGCCCACCGAACGGAAACCGGCCAGCGCCGGACGGAGTTCGGCCTCCGCCGCCGACAGCTCCCCCTGGAAGAGCCGGAGGAATCCGGTACCGAACCGGTGCAGTGCCCGGGGCCAGGGCTCCGGACCGATCAACCAGGCCCGGTCCGCGGCGTCCCCGCCGGGTGGGCCACCGAGCTGCGCCCAGAACACCAGAAGGTACGGCTGCCGGGGCGGCCCGGGCAGGCCGGCGACCAGCCGACCGGCCCGGTCCAGCAGGTCCGGTGTGACGCCGACCGCGTAGGCGGCGTGGAACAGGCAGAGGACGTACTCCTCGGTCAGTCCGGGCGGTGGTTCGTCGCCCACCGCACGGAGCAGCTCCGCCGCCAGCGGGGCGACCTCGCTGCGCGACCCGCGCAGGTGCCAGTAGGCGGAGAGGGTGCCGACGAGGCGCAACGCCAGGTGGGGGTCGGCGTGTACCGCCCAGCGCAGGGCGGCCTGGAGGTTGCGGTGCTCGGCGGCGAGCCGGGACAGCCAGGTGATCTGCTCGGCCCGGCGCAGCCACGGGTCCGCGACGCGGGCCAGCCCGAGCAGGTGTCCGGCGTGTGCCCGTCGGTACCGTTCCGCCTCACCCGCCTCGGTCAGCCGCTCGGCGCCGAACGCCCGGATCGTCTCCAGCATCCGGTACCGGCCGTCGACGATCTCGACCAGCGACCGGTCGACCAGCCCGGCCAGCAGGTCGGCGACGTCCACGGCTTCCGCGTCGGTGTCACCGGCGTCAACGGTGTCGATCCCGGTGTCCCCGGCGTCAGCGCTGTGGGTCCCGGTGTCCTCGGCGTCAACGGCTTCGGTCCCGGCGTCAACGGAGCCGGTCTCCGCGTCGAACGGTGCGCAGACCTGCTCGATGGCGGCCAGGGTGGCCCCACCGGCAAAGACCGTCAGCCGGCGGGCCAACCGGCGTTCCGCCCCGGTCAGCAGGTCCCAGCTCCACTCCACCACCGCCCGCAGGGTCCGGTGCCGGGGCAGGACCGTCCGGTCCCCCCGGGTCAGCAGCCGGAACCGGTCGTCGAGCCGGGCCGCCACCTCGTCCAGTGGCAGCGCCCGCAGTCGTACCGCCGCCAGCTCGATCGCCAACGGCAGGCCGTCGAGGGCGGTGCAGACCCGGACCACCGTCGCCACGTTGCCGGCGTCGACGGCGAAGTCGGGGCGTACGGCGGTGGCCCGGTCGACGAAGAGCCGAACGGCGGCGGACCGGAGTACGAGATCCGGGTCCGGTGCCGTCCCGACGGTTGCCGGCGGCAGGTCCAACGGCGCCAGCGGGTGGAGCAGTTCGCCGGTGATGCCGAGCGGTTCCCGGCTGGTGGTCAGGATCCGCAGGTCGGGGCAGGCGCCCAGCAGGGCTGCGGCGAGCCGGGCGGCGCCCGCCACCAGGTGCTCGCAGTTGTCGAGGACGAGCAGGATGCGCCGGCCGGTAAGGGCGGTGACCAGGCGTCCGAGGGAACGGGCCGCGAGGTCGCTGTCCGAAGCGGACGGCCCGACGACGGTGCCGGTGAGGCCCGCCTCGCGCAGTCCGAGCGCGGCCAGGACAGCCGGGGCGACCTGGTCACCGTCGGTGAGCGGCGCGAGGCCGACGAAGCAGATCTCGTCCGGACGCCGGCTGGCCACCTCGACGCAGAGCCGAGTCTTGCCGACCCCGCCGGGCCCGGTGACCGTGACCAGCCGGGCGGTGTCGAGCAACCGGCCGAGGTGGGCCAGCTCGTCGACCCGGCCGACGAAGCTGCTCACCGGTGCCGGCAGGGCCGGCCGGACCGGTGCGGCCGGGGACTCCGGTGCGGCGCCCAGCGGGACCGGGGCCGGTGCGGCCGGTGGACCGACCGACGCCGGTGCGACCGCTCGGACCAGTGGCCCGACCGACGCCGGTGCGGCCGGCCGGGCCGGGGACGTCACGGGCTCGCCGCGCAGCACGGCCAGGTGCACCATGGCCAGCTCGGCGGAGGGCTCGGTGCCGAGTTCCTCGGCGAGTACCCGCCGCAGGTCGGCGTAGACGGCCAACGCGTCGGCCGTCCGCCCGGCCCCGGACAGTGCCCGCATGAGCTGGCCCCGGGGGCGTTCCCGCAGTGGATGGGCGGCCACCAGGTCCCGCAGTTCGGCGATCGGGCCGTCCCGTTCGCCGAGGGCGAGGACCGCCTCCGCCCGGTCCTCGACCGCCGTCAACCGGAGTTCCTCCAGCCGGGCGGCCGGTGCCGCCGCGAAGGGCGCGTCGGCGACGTCGGCCAGCGCCGCACCCCGCCACCGGTCGAGGGCGTCGGTGAGCAGGTGCACCGCCCGGGCCGGGTCCCCGGCGGCGAGGGCCGTGCGACCGGCCCGGGCCAGCCGGGTGAACCGGTACGCGTCGACGGCGTCCGGGTCGACGGCCAGCCGGTAGCCGACCGGGCCGGACTCGACGAGCGTCCGGTGCGGTCCGGGCGGCCCGGCGGCGCGCAGTACCCGGCGCAGTCGGGAGACCTGCGACTGCAACGCGTTCGCCGCGTTGCCCGGTGGGCTGTCGCCGTACAGCCCCTCGATCAGCCGGCCCGTGCCGACCTCCCGCCCCGCGTCGAGCAGCAGCAGGGCGAGCAACGCGCGGAGTTGCGGACCGCCCGGCGGTACCGACCGGCCGTCCGCCGTCCGCACCTCGACCGGCCCCAGGATGCCGAAATACACCGGGTCATTCTCGCGGCCACCGCCCACCCACCGTCGATCATGGCCTTGTGGTGGGTGATGTACCCCGATTAGCGGCTTCTGCGGGGCGCCACAACTCCATGATCGACAGCGTTGGCGGCGGGGGCACCCAGGGCGGCCCGGTCGGCGGCAGCCGTACCGGAGAGCCAACCCTCGTCGTCGCGGATGGTCAACCGCTGCCGGCGTACCCCGGGGAAGAGCGCGTCGACCCGCTCCCGGACCGCGTCGGAGCGGGCCGCGAGCACCGGCAGCAGCCGGTCGTTCCCCTCGTCGGCGACGGCCTGCCGGCTGGCCTGCTCGCTGGCGTGGCGCAGGCGTTCCCCGATCCGCAACGCGAACGCGTTCAGGAACGACTCGTCGTAGCTGCGGGTACGCCGTCCGCCCCCGGCCCGGCGGCGCTCGGTCCGGCCGCGCAGCATCGCGGTGGTCGCCTGCACCAGCAGGGAGGTGTAGAGCAGTTCCACCGCGTCCAGGTCGGCGGGGTAGCCGAGCACGGTGGCGAACCCGAGATCGGCCTGCCAGACCGAACTGCACCGGTTCGCCTCGGCCACCTGCTGCACCAGCAGCGCCTTGGCCGCCTCGTACGGGCTGTCGGTGCCGAGCCGCAGACCACCCGGCTGGTCGGCCTGCGGCCCGCCGGTCGCCAGCAACGCGTCGTCGATGCTGTGCCGCGCCATCAGCTCCTGTGCCTTGGCGGTCAGCGCCTCGGCCTCCTCCGGGTACCCGGTCGACTCGGCCTTGGCCAGCAGGGCGCGTACCCGGTCGAGCATCCGGGAACCGCTCCCACCGGCGGAACCGGCGACGGGACCGGTGGCGGCGACCGGTGCGCCACCCGGCGGCGGCCGGAGCAGCGCCACCGGGGGCAGGCTCTCCAGCAGCGCCACGGCCTCGACGGCGTTCCGGAGTACGTCGATCCGGTCGGTGCCCTCCCGGGCCGCGAACCCGGTCAGGTACGCCTCGTCCCGGTCCCACCGGACCCGGGCGTCGAGCGCGTCGAGCTGGGCGTCCCACCAGTCGCCGACCGTGCCGGCGGGGTGTCCGCGCCGTTCGGCGGCGAGCAGGTCCACCACCAGTTGGGCGGTACGCGGACCGGTCCGCCGGGTGGCGATCCGGGCCACGTCGACGGGCTGCCAGCCACGGGTCCAGAGCCGGCCGACGGCCCGTTCGAGGCGCCGGAACAGGGCGGTGTCGACGGCGACGACGCCGTCCGGCCCGCCGGGGCCGACGACGAGCTGGTCGAGGTGCCGTTCGGTGGCCCGGGTGTCCGGGCCGCGCAGCGCGGTCACCGCCGCCGAGACCAGCGCGTCCGCGTCCGCCATGTGCCACTCCCCCGTCCCCGGGGCACCTCGCCGGCCGGGCGGGACGAACTGTACCCGCCGGCCGGGTATGACGAACGGCATCCGCCGACCGGGTGGGACGAACGGTACCCGGGCGGCGGGCCGGCCACGCTCAGTCGAGGTACCGGTCGACCAGCTCGTTGCCGAACCGGCCGTCCGGGTCGAGGTCGCGGCGCAGGGCCCGGAAATCCGCGAGCCGGTCGTACCCGGCCTGTACCCGCTCCACGTCGGTGCGGAACAGCTTGCCCCAGTGCGGTCGGGGGGCCAGCGGGGCGAGCGCCTCCTCCACGGCGTCGATCACCGGGGTCACCGCGGCGGTGTCCGCGATCCAGGTGAAGTGGATCGCCAGACTGTCGCGCCGGTACGCCGGGCTGAGCCAGAGGTCGTCGGCGGCGACGGTACGGACCTCGGAGACCTGGAGCACCGGGGCGATCCGGTGCCGGATGGCGTCCACGGCGGTCAGCGCCTCGGCGGCGCGGGCACGGGGCAACAGGTACTCGGACTGGAGTTCGGCGCCGCTGCTCGGGGTGAAGTCGAGCCGGAAGTGCGGCAGCCGGGTGTGCCACGGCCCGGGTACGCCGAGCTGGGTGGTGCAGTTCTCCACCGGCATACCGTGCACCGGGTGGCAGGGGCCGGCAGCCGGCCGGGCACCCCACCGCTCCGGCCCACCGTCGGAAAGCGGCAGCGCGTCGACGGAAAGCGGCGGCGCAGCGACCACCTGCTTCACCCACACCTGGTCGACGGTCGGGCCGGCCCAGTCGGTGAAGGCGCTGACGCTGTACCCGCTGGCGAAGATCTCCGCGTGCCGCTCGACCAGGGCGGCGAACGGCAGGTCCCGGTAGACCCGCTGGGCGACGTCGTAGTGCGGCACCAGGTCCAGGGTGAGAGCGGTGACGACGCCGAGCGCGCCGAGCGCCACCACGGCGCCGGGGAAGCGCGGGTCGTCGTCCCGGGTCAGCCGGACCAGCTCGCCGGTCGCGGTGACCAGGTCCAGCCCGGCGACGGCGGTCGCCAGGCCGCCGACCCGGTCGCCGGAGCCGTGGGTACCGGTGGCGCAGGCCCCGGCGACGGTGATGTGCGGCAGGGAGGCGAGGTTGGTCAGGGCGTACCCCTCGCGGTGCAGCCGGGCGGCCAGTTCGCCGTAGCGGACCCCGGCGGCCACGGTCACCGTGTGCCGCCGGGGGTCGATCCGGACGAGCGGGGGCAGACCGGCCAGCGAGACGAGGTCGCCGTCGGTGTCGGCGAGCCGGTTGAACGAGTGGCCGGTGCCGAGCGCCCGTACCCGTCCGGCGCGGGCGACGAGCCGGCGCAGCTCGTCGACCGACTCCGGCCGGTGCAGCCGGCGGGCGGTGAAGGTGACGTTGCCGGCCCAGTTGTGCAGCGTCCCGCTCATCTGCACCTCCCGCTCATCTGCGCCTCCCGGCCATCCGTACCGTCCGCTCAGTCGGCGTCCACCCCGGCGGCGCGGGCGTGCCGGACCATCGCCTCGATCGTCTCGGTCATGTTCTTCCGCAGCTGGCGGCGGCGGACCTCGACGATGGCGGCGCTCTGCTCCGGGGTGCCCCGGATGATGGCGCGCAGGCCGCTGTCGCCCGGGCCGTGTTCGAAGCTGTGCCGGACCCGGGTCCGGCCCGGGTCGTCGGCGGGTGACAGGTCGTAGCGCCAGCGGACGGCGGGCCGCTGCGGGTCGGCGGTGTCGTCGAGTACCACCCAGGCGTAGCTGACCGGCCGGTTCGCCTCGGTGACGACGCACCGTACGTCGTTGGCCATGCCGTTGGGGAACTCGTTGTGCGCCTCGAACCGGTCGCCGGCCCGGGGCGGCCAGGTGGCGGGGGCGATCCAGCCGGCGTACCGGCACTCGGGGCTCCACTGGCCGATCCGGGTGACGTCGGTGATCAGATCCCAGAACGCCCCGGGTGGCAGGTCGACCTCGACCTCCACCTCGACCCGCGTCCCGGTGACACCGTCCTCGGTCATGGCCCACCCCCAGTTGTCGGTGACTGCTGCCGACTGTCTACCACCGTCGTGGGTGGACCGTCCGCCCCGGGCCGCGGGCACTCAGCCGAGCTGCGGGGCCACCTCGGCGGCGACCAGCTCCAGGTGGTCCAGGTCGGCCAGGTCGAGGATCTGGAGGTAGATCCGCCCGCTGCCGGTGTCCGCGTACCGGCCGATCTTGTCGACCACCTCGGCCGGGGTACCGGCCAGCCCGTTGGCCCGCAGTTCGTCCGGCTCGCGGCCGATGGCGGCGGCCCGCCGGGCGACCTCCGTGTCGTCGCGTCCGCAGCAGAGCACCAGCGCGTGGGACAGCCGCAGGCTGGCCGGGTCACGGCCGATGGCGGTACAGGCGGCCCGGACCCGGTCGAACTGGGTGACGCTGCCCTCGATGCTGACGAACGGCAGGTTGAACTCGTCGGCGTAGCGCGCGGTCAACCGGGGCGTACGCTTCGCGCCCATCCCGCCGAGCAGCACCGGCGGGCGGGGCGACTGGACCGGCTTGGGCAGAGCCGGCGACCCGGTCACCGTGTAGTGGGTACCGGCGAAGTCGAAGGTCCCGCCGGGCGGGGTGGCCCAGAGGCCGGTGACGATGGCCAGCTGCTCTTCGAGGCGGTCGAACCGCTCGCCCAGCGCGGGGAACGGGATGCCGTAGGCGGCGTGCTCGGCGTCGTACCAACCGGTCCCGATGCCCAGCTCGACCCGGCCGCCGCTCATCGCGTCGACCTGGGCCACGGTGATCGCCAGCGGACCGGGCAGCCGGAAGGTGGCGGCGGTCATCAGGGTGCCGAGCCGGATCCGGCTGGTGTCGCGGGCCAGCCCGGCCAGGGTGGTCCAGGCGTCGGTCGGGCCCGGTTCCCCGCTCACGTCACCCATCTTCAGGTAGTGGTCGGAGCGGAAGAACGCGCCGTAGCCGGCGTCCTCCGCGCACCGGGCCACGGCGAGCAGCTGGTCGTAGGTGGCGCCCTGCTGGGGTTCGGTGAAGATCCGCAGTTCCATGTGCCGAGCATAGGGACCGTCCGGGTCCACCGGGCCGGGTCACCGGGGCCGGTCCGTCCCCCGGTACGGTCCGGTCTCCCGGTTTCGTGTCATCCCCGGCGCCGGTCGCCCCGGGGGGCCGCCGCCGGCCGCACCGTCGTCAGCATGACGACCTTCTCCGGTACGACCGCAGCCCGCCTCGCCGCCCTCTCCACCGTCGTCGCCCTCGGCGCCGGCTGCGGTGTCCTGGACACCGTGCAGAACGCCGTGGACACCGCCAACGCCCTGGGCGGCTTCGCCGACCGGCTGGGCCGGGCGGCGACCCTGACCTACACCGGCACGTACACGGTGACCGGTGGCACGGGTGGCACGGTCACCATCGTCCAGGCGCCGCCGAACTCCGCTGTCGTCCACGGCGACGACCGGATCATCTCCACCCCGCAGAGCCTGATCCTCTGCGACGGTGCCGACTGCCAGGCGGCACCGAACGCCGCCGCGAGCGCGGCCACCGCCGACGCCACCCTGGTCGCCGGGGTGACCGGCGCCGGTTTCGTCACCCCGGAACTGGCGCTCGGACTGGTCGCCGCCGCCGCGATCATCCCGAGCAGCGACGTGCGTACCTCGGAACGGACCATCGCCGGGCAGCCGTCGCTCTGCGCGGACGTCACCGGGATCACCGACCCGCAGGGCGGTACCGGCGAACTGGTCGAGGACTTCTCGGTCTGCGTCACGGAGGCCGGGGTGCTGGCCTCGTTCAGCGGCCGGCTGAACACCGGCGAGGAGGCCGCCATCGAGTTGAGCGAGTACTCCACCGAGGCCGACCCGGCGGCGTTCGCCCCGCCGGCCGACGCCACGGTCACCGACGTGACCCGGCTCGCCGGCTGAACCGACGGAGCCGGTGGCCCGCCGCGAGGGCCGGTCGGCGGGCTGTCAATGCCAGGTGGCCGCCGCCCGGCGGAGCCGGTCGTTGATCGCCCGCCCCAGACCGGTGTCCGGTACCGGTTCGGCCAGGATCTCGGTGACCCCGGCGGCGTCCAGCCGGTGCAGGGCCTCGAAGAGCCGGGCCGCCGCCTCGGTCAGGTCACCCGCGGCCGAGAGCACCTCCACGGCGGCGTACCCGTCAGCCGGCCGCTCCCGCAGGGCCAGGTAGCCCCGGCGTACCCCGTCCGGCGGCGGGACCGCGTCGGCGGCGTCGACCAGCCGCAACGGGGTACCCGGTGCGTAGTGCGCGGCCAACGTACCGGGTGCCGTGGGCTGGCCCGAGTTGCCGGGGTCGACCTGGACCGGGCCGACCACCTCGACCAGTTCCTCCACCGGCAGCGCGCCGAGCCGTCGCACCACCGGACGGTCCCCCCGGGCGTCGACGATGGTCGACTCAATGCCGCACCGGGCCGGCCCGCCGTCCAGCACCAGGTCCACCGCACCGCCCAGGCCGGCCACCACGTGTCCGGCACGGGTCGGGCTGAGCTGGCCGAACCGGTTGGCGCTGGGCGCGGCGACCGGGATGCCGGCCTCGGCGATCAACGCCCGGGCGACCGGGTGGTCCGGTACCCGGACGGCCATGCTGTCCAGGCCGGAGGTGACGATCGGCGGGATCGCCGCCGGCCGGGGCAGGATGAGGGTCAACGGCCCCGGCCAGAACCGCTCGGCGAGCGCCTGCGCCACTGCGGGCAACCGGCCGGCCAGCTCGGTGAGGTCGTCGGCGGTGGCCAGGTGGGTGATCAGCGGGTCGAACCGGGGCCGGGCCTTCGCCTCGAACACCCGCGCCACCGCCCGGGCGTCCAGCGCGTTGGCGCCGAGGCCGTAGACCGTCTCGGTGGGGAAGGCCACCAGTCCGCCGGCCCGCAGCACGCCGGCCGCCTCGGCGATACCGGAGCCGGCGGGCAGGACCCGGGTAGATGCGGTACTCACCGGCCTGACGGTAGCCGCCCGGACCGGTCGGTGATTCGCCGACCCCGGCCGTCGACCGGGGTCATGATCAGGTACGGACAGCATGGCAAGTTCGAGTATTGAGGGCCGGTGGGGCCGTGGCTACGGTCCATCCTTGACATCCTCCCCGCCCTAATGGACGGGGGTTCCCGTGGTCACCCTCGGGTTTTCCTGCTTCGTCGCCTGCTGCCCCGTACGGAGGTTTCCGCGTTGAGGTCTTACGCCAGCTCCACAGGCAGCAACCGCCAGCCCGGCGGCCAGGATGTTGCGTGCCGCGTCTACGTCGCGGTCGTGGGCGGTGCCGCACCGGCAGGTCCACGTCCGCACGTGCAGCGGCATCTTCTCCGTGAGGTGTCCGCAGGACGAGCACACCTTCGACGACGGGTACCAGCGGTCGATCACGACCAGGTCCCGGCCGTACCACTGACACTTGTAGGTCAACAGCTCACGGAAGGTGGTCCAGGCCGCGTCGGAGATGGCACGGGCCAGGGTGTGGTTCTTGACCATGGGTACCAGTAGTGCTTTGTTAGGTCGTTGTGGCGTGTCGCTTGTATGCGGGTCGTGGTGGTGTTTGGGTGCGATGCGTGGATGAGCGGGAACTCGTTCGGGTGCGGGCGCAGTTGGAGGACTTCGCGGCCGGG
>NZ_WVUH01000689.1 GCF_017614955.1 Micromonospora echinofusca | reverse complement strand
CCCCGACAGCCACCCTGAAGAAGAAGACACCCGCCCCCCGGGCCACCAGCACACCCGCCAAGCCGAAACCCAAGCCGAAGCCGAAGGCCGCCTGGGTGAACCCGATGCCGAGCGGGGACGTCACCTCCTGCTACGGCATGCGCTGGGGCGTCCTGCACGCCGGCATCGACCTGGCGGCTCCGGCCGGCACCCCGGTACGCGCCGCCGCAGCCGGCACGGTCGTCAACGCCGGCTGGGACTTCGCCGGCTACGGCATCTCCGTGGTCGTCGACCACGGCAACGGCTACCTGACGCACTACGCCCACCTCAGTGCGACGGCCGTGGCGGTCGGCGACCGGGTGACCGCAGGCAGGACGATCGGCGCCGAGGGCTCCACCGGCGACTCCACCGGCCCGCACCTGCACTTCGAGGTGCACCAGGGTCAACTCTGGAGCCAGATCGAGCCGGCCGCGTTCATGCGGGCACGCGGGGTCGACCTGGGCTGCTGATCCGCCGCTCCGCTCCGCACGGCCCCCACGCCAACCCGGTCGGCGCGACGTCACCGCCACGCCGGCCGGGTCTGCGCAGCCCGCTCCGCGCGGGAGCCCGGTCCGGTCAACCGGCCGGGCTCCGGCGGTACCGGCCGGGCCGGGTCAGAGCCGGTCGATCGGTGCGTGCCGCAGGACCAGCCAGAGTTTCTGGTCACCGAAGTCGATCTGCGCCCGGGCACCCGGCCCGTGTCCCTCGACGGCGAGGACCCGGCCCAGGCCGTACCGCTGGTGGTTGACCCGGTCCCCGACCGACACCTTCGGCGCCTGCGGCAGCTCGCTCGCCGTCCGCAGCCGGCTGCCGTCCACGCCGAGCTGACGGGCCAGCGCCGCCGCCTTCGGGGTACCGCCGATGAAGCCACCACCCCGGGAG
>NZ_WVUH01000688.1 GCF_017614955.1 Micromonospora echinofusca | reverse complement strand
CCCCGGAGGAGCTGCTGGCCTCGGTGTCCCGGGCCGACCATCGGCAGCGTCACCCGTGGCCGGAGCGGGACCTGGCGGTGCTGGCGTTGGCGTTGTGCGCGGGGCTGCGCCTGGCGGAGCTGCTGGACCTGCGGGTCGCCTCGCTCGTCGGGCGCGACGGTGAGCGCCGGATCGAGGTGGTCGGCAAGGGTGGGCGGCCCCGCACCATCCCGGTGGAGCCGGAACTCGACCGGGTGGTGGGCGCGTACCTGCACAGTCGGGCCGTACGCTTCGGCGCCCGGACGGTACGACCGGACTCCGCGCTGCTGGTGGACCGGCACGGTGCACCGTTGCGGCGCGGTGGTCTGCAGTATCTGGTGGATTCCGCGTACCGGCGGGCCGGGATCGGGGATCGGGTGCCGGCCGGTGCGCGGTTGCACGCGCTGCGGCACACCTTCGCGACCCGGTTGGCCGAGGATGGGGCGAGTGCTGCGGAGATCATGCGGTTGCTGGGGCACGCGAGTCTCGCGTCGAGTCAGAACTACATCGATGTGACGGCGGGTCAGCAGCGTGCGGCGGTGCGGGCCAACCGGACGAACCGGGCGTTGGTCGGTCTGGTGGCCGATGGGGACGGGCGCGGGTCAGCTGGTGTGAAGGGTGCGGGTCAGCCAGGGGTGTAGGACGGGCAGGACGTGCTGAGGTTGCATGGCCTGGGTGTGGTCGAGGCCGTCGAGGAGGTGTACCTGCCAGCCGAGGTCTTCGAGTTGGCGGCGGTGGGTGGCCAGGGTGCCGCCGATGTCGAGGTGGACGCCGCCCCAGCGTTCGTCGTAGGTGATGGTGTCGGTGGAGCCGGCGAAGCAGAGGCGGGGGCAGTGCAGGTGGGCCTGGGCGGCGTGGTCGTCGAAGGTGGACAGGGCCTGGTAG
>NZ_WVUH01000687.1 GCF_017614955.1 Micromonospora echinofusca | reverse complement strand
TTGTCGTAGCGGGTGGCCACGCCGCGGTGGCGCTTGAGCCTGTTGATGCCGTTCTCGACGGCGTGTCGCTTCCGGTAGAGGTCTGGGTCGAACTTCGGTGGGCGTCCGCCGCGGCTGCCCTTGGCTTTGCGGTGGGCGTCCTGGTCCTTCTTGCGCGGGATGCACGCCTTGATCCCACGCTTGCGCAGGTAGGCGCGGTTGCCGCGGCTGGTGTAGGCCTTGTCCGCCAGGACCAGGTCGGGGCAGGTGCGGGGCCGGCCCACCCCGAGACGGTTCACCTTGATACGGCGCAGGACCGGGATGAACTGCGGGCTGTCACCACGGTGCCCGGCGGTTACGACCAGCGATAGGACCTTTTGTCCCTGCTCACAGGCGAGATGCGTCTTGGTGGTCAGACCGCCGCGGGATCGTCCGAGGGCGTGATCGGCGGGTTCGTCGTGCACGCCGCCGGGTGGCTCTTTCTGCAGGTCGCCGTGTTTGCGGGCGCCTGCGGCGTGTTGGTGTGCGCGGCTGGTCATCGAGTCCACGCTGACCGTCCAGGTGATCCGGCCTTCCGCATCGCCGGCGGCCTGTGACGCGGTCAAGATCTTGTCCCAGGTTCCGTCGCGCTGCCAGCGACGGAACAGGCCGTAGAGCGTCTGCCAGGGTCCGTACTCGGCCGGGACGTCACGCCAGGGCGACCCGATCCGGATCCGCCACCTGATCCCGTCGATGAGTTGCCGTTTCTCCCACTTCGGCGGACGACCCTTCGCCGACGCGGCAGGCAGCAGCGCGGCGAGCCGCTGCCACTGGGCGTCGGTGAGGTCGTGCCGCCTCGTCACCGCTACGCTGGCCACGAGGTCTCCGGTATGAAGTTCTTGCTTGGTCGCAGAACCAGATACCGGAGACCTCTTCAGTTGTCGATCACCGCCACGCCGGG
>NZ_WVUH01000686.1 GCF_017614955.1 Micromonospora echinofusca | reverse complement strand
GGAAAAGCCACTGCCAGCAAATACGACCCGTCACGCCGACGCACCGGACACCACGCCGGAAAAGCACCGAAAAAATGCAGGACCACAAATTTCCGTACCGTTGCCGGCAGGTTCCGGGACATCACCGGTCCCGCAGCCGACGCCGTCACCCGGAAACCGGGACCGGCAACTCCCGTCACCTGCGGTGACCCCGCCCGCCGCCCGGAAGCGGCCACGCCCACCGGAGCCCACACGACCGGGAGCGGCCCACGCCCACCGGGAACGGCCCACACGACCGGGAGCGGCCCACCAGGTCCAGGGGCCGCCGCGCACGCTGCCTCCTGCCCCTTGATCCACTCCGTTCCCAGGAAACCGGGCTGTCGGATCGGGGTCGACACCCCGGCTTCCTGGAAAACGAGTAGCTCACCGGGCAACAGCAGGCCGATCAGGACGCCGGCAGGTTGCCGGTGTCAGCCCGGCGGACAGCCGCCCTCGCCTGCTGGCACATCCGGAGCAGCTCGACAGGTGAAGATTCGCAGGCCCACGGTGGAGGACCACGGTGACCGGTGACCGGCTGGCGGCACGGGAACACCCGCACACCCACCGGGGCCGGTGGGACCGACCGTTTGCGCCCACGCCGGCCCGGGGTACATAGGCGTCCTCACCGACCGACAGCAGACCGGGAGGCGGCCATGCGAGGACCGTCCATTTTGGGAATCATCGTGGTGCTCTGGCTGATCGTGGGCGCGATCGCGGCCGGCCAGCGGGGATACTTCAGCGACGACGACACCAACTGCGCGGAGGCCGGCACCATCCTGGTGACCGTCGTCGCCGGGCCGCTCAACTACGTCGGCGCGAACCCGAAGGTCGACTGCGAGCTGCCCCAGCCCTCGAAGTGAGCACCGGGTGGGTCGGCACCGACCGGCGCCGACCCACCCGGCCCGGACTC
>NZ_WVUH01000685.1 GCF_017614955.1 Micromonospora echinofusca | reverse complement strand
GTGTATAAGAGACAGCCACCGCAAACCCACACAACCCGCCGGACGCCCCCGGAACCGACCCACCAGAAACACCCCCGACGGCGGACACAGATCACCACTCGGATCCTCCGCCATCGCCGCCGACACCTCACCAGCCGACACCGCCCGCCCATACCAACGGCCCACGATCTCGGTGAAGTACTCCCGCAGCAACCCCTGCGACACCCCATCGGCCACATCCACCCGGGCAACCACCCACCGCGCATCCGACATGCCGCCATCGTCCGCACCCTGTCCACCGGATTAGCGCACGGTCCGCCGCACCACCTACCGGGGCCACCCCGCGAACCGCGCCCGCACCTGCCGGATCTGCTCCACCGACAACCGGTAGAACCGGAACCGCGCATCATCCAACCGGTCCAGATACCGACCCACATCCGCGACATCCCCGTCATCCAGACCAGGATCATGCCGCCGCGCCAACGCCAACATCCCCACCAGGTCGTACCCGCGCCCCACCGCCGCCGCCACATCGATGTAATCGCGCACCTCACGCCGATTCACCAACGCGGCCACCTTCGTCGCCACCAGATCATCCGGATGCATCACCGGACCCAAATCCATGAGCACCGGCCGGTGGTGACGGTCCAACCGACACAGACTCAACCGCAACGCCCGCCCCGCCCGGGCCACCATGAACTCCCGCTGATCCCGATCGAAACCCGCGAACACCTCACCGAGATCACTCACGACCTCCGACACCTCGAACCCGGCCGCCCGCAACGCGGCACCCACCTCGTCCGCCGCAGCCGCCGCCGCACCATCGGTATCGCTGAAAAGATCCACATCCTCGGTCGGACGCCGCACCAAACCGTTGACCAGCCACGCCACCCCACCACCCAGCACAAAACCGTGCCGGTCGGCCACCGTCAACGCAACCCGCGCCACCTCACGGTAGAAAC
>NZ_WVUH01000684.1 GCF_017614955.1 Micromonospora echinofusca | reverse complement strand
GCCCACCCCGGGCCGTCCCGCCGACTAGCAGCACGGAACGCGGCCCGGACGTGGACCCGTCCGGGGTCACCGAGCAGACCGTCCACGGTGCCGGGGAGAGGCGGTCCGGCGCGGGCAGCGAGTCCGGGGCGTCCGGGATGCCCAGTGGTGCGCCCCGGGCCACGCCGGCCAGCGACGCCCGGGACACGAGCACGGTGCGCTGCTCCGCGCCACCGACGATGAGCAGCGCGGAGGCGTAGTTGAGCACCGGGTGCAGCCGGCCGTCCCGGTAGACGTACCGGGCGCCGGACTCCTTCTCGACGATCACCGCCTGCGCGTCCCGCCATCCGCTGGCACCACCGCCGACCAGGACCCCGTAGACCACCACCGCGCCGAGCGCGATCGCCGCGATCAGCACGCTGGCCAGGGCGGTACCCGCCGCGCGACGGAACGGGGACTGCGCCGGGTCGGTCTCCCGCAGCACCAGCGCCGCCACCACCCGCTGCACCATGAACTGGTACGAGTGCAGCTGGTCCTGTCGCGACGGCATCCGACCCCCCGTGGTTACGTTCCGGCCACATACGATAGGCCGCGCGTGACGATCCACGGGGACCAGACGGCGAAGGGGGCCGGCGCGGTGACGGCGACGGTGAGCGGGCCGACGGACCGGACCGGCGCGGTGGCCGGTGCACCGCCGGACGACGGGCCACGGATCACGGCGCCGCTGCGGCCGGCCCCCCGCCTCGGCCTCCGGCCCCGGGTCCACACCGGACAGCTCGTGGTGACCCAGGTGGCGCTGGCCGGCCTGGGGGCCACGGCGGGCCGCAGCGCACCCCTGGTGGCCGGTGCGGTGCTCACCGCCACCCTCCTTCTGCTCGTCACCTGGGCACCCACCAGGGGCCGGTGGTGGTACGAGTGGCTGGGCGTCTGGCTGCGCCGGGCCGGGCGGCAACGCACGCTCCCCCCGGC
>NZ_WVUH01000683.1 GCF_017614955.1 Micromonospora echinofusca | reverse complement strand
CGGGTGGCCAACCCTGCGGCCGGATGGCCGGCCGGGAGGAGCGGGTACTCAGGCCCCGGCCGAGCGCTGGCCGACGACCACGGCGATCCCGTCGAGTACGCGTTGCAGGCCGAACTCGAAGGCGTACTCCGGGGCGTACGGACCGCCGTGTGCCTGCCCGGCGGCGGTACCCACCCGGGCGGCGAGCGGATAGGTGCCTGAGCGCATGAACTTCTCCAGCCAGGGGGCGTACGACTGCCACCACTGGTCGTCGGTCATGCCGGTCTCGCGTTCCAGCTCGACGGCCTCCAGGCCGGCCCGGGCGGCGCTGCGGACGTGCCCGAGGACCAGGGTGAGTACCGCGTCCATCTCCACGTCGGACAGGCCGATGTCGGCGACCGTACGTAGTTCGTAGTCGTACTTGGCGAGCAGGTTGGGCCCGAGTACCGGCCGGGTGGTCTCCACCCGGAGCAGCCAGGGATGGTTGCGGTAGAGCGCCCAGTTCGCCCGGGCGACCTGTTCCAGCCGGGCCCGCCAACCGCCGGTCACCTCGGCGGGTCGGTCCATCTCGCCGTAGAGCAGGTCGACGATGACGTCGAGCAGCTCGGCCTTGCCGGGTACGTAGGTGTAGAGCGACATGGTGCCGACGCCCAGTTCGTCCCCGACGCGACGCATGGTGACCGCGTCGATCCCGTCCCGGTCGGCGATGCCGATGGCGGTCCGGGCGATCCGGTCGACGCTCAGCTCCGGGCCGCCGCCCCGGCTCGCCGGTTCCCGGGTACGCCACAGGATTGCCAGGCTACGGGCCGGATCGACCCTGGATCTGCGCTCGCTCGCCATAGTCCGCCCATGCTACCCGGCTGTTAGGAAGGGGCCCTTGTTATCGCTATGCGTTAAGCGGGGGCCCTTCCTTACCGCTCAGCAGGGTGTGGGCGCGGGTGGCGGCGTCGGCGGCGAGCGCGGCGAGTCGGGCC
>NZ_WVUH01000682.1 GCF_017614955.1 Micromonospora echinofusca | reverse complement strand
CTAGACGAGTAAGTCCGAAGTCGGGTCAGTGGTCGTAGGCGATCAGGGACCTGGTCACGGGTTGGCCGGTGGCGCGGTTGTGCCAGATCGCGGCGGTCATGGCGAGGATTCGCTGCGCGACTCGGGCGGTGACTCCTTCGATGCTGCGACCGCCGTGTAGCTCAAGGTCGAGTTGGCCCTTCAACGTGTCGTTGACCGACTCGATCAGCTGTCGGACAGGCTTGAGCAGGTGCTCGTCGTGGCGTGGGGTGCGGTTGCGGTACGACGGTCTCAGCAACCGCACCCCACGTTCGGCCAGCCACCGGTCCAACTCGGCCGAGACGTATCCCTTGTCCGCCACGATCAGCAGGCCCGGACGGTCAGCGACGAGCCCGGGGTCGTGATCGAGGACCGCGGCCAGGACCTGCCGCTCGTCGAGCTTCGGCGTGGCCAGCGCCCAGGTGACCGGCAGACCGGACGGGGTGCAGACCAGATGCAGGCGCAGGCCCCAGAAGAACCTCGAGTGCGAAGCGCAGTAGCCGTAACCGGCCCACCCCGCCAGGTCGGACCGTTTCACCGTCGGCCTCGACCGGCCGCACTCCACCGGGGTGGAGTCCACCACCCAGGTCGTGTCCGACCACAGGTCGGTGTCCGCAGCGACCGCCCGGATGGCGCGTTTGAGCAGCGGCACCGCCGCCCGTAGGCGCTTGTTGTAGCCGGACTGCCCTGGCAGGTACGGGAACGCCCCGGGCAGATGCCCGGGGACGAACCGCAGCCAACGGGCCTCGGAACGCACCCCGAGCAGCATCTGCGCGACCGCCAGGGTCAGCAACTCCGCGTCGGACAGCTTCGGTGGCCGCCCGGTCCTGCGCGGCCGTCCGAGCCAGTCGTCGATCTTCACGTACAGTGCGGTCAGAAGGGTGTTGAGGTCTGTCGTCACAAACGGATCTTCAACACCCTTCGCCTATGCCGCAGCCCCGGGACCGTTAGGACTTACTCGTCTAG
>NZ_WVUH01000681.1 GCF_017614955.1 Micromonospora echinofusca | reverse complement strand
CCCTCAACCCCTACGAACTGTCCGTCTACCAGGCAGGCGAAGCCACCTACGTCGGCCTGCACTGGCGCACCGCCCTCATCGGCGACGCCCTGATCACCACCGACGGCCGCCTCCTCATCGCCACCAGCGACTCCGTCGCCGACCGCTTCCGCTTCCTCAACGAAGCCTGCTCCTACCTGCGCAGCCTGCGCCCCACCGCACGACTGTGCGCCGTCGCCATCGGCTGACCCCAGCACCACCTGAACACACCGCAGGACCGGCCGCCACCCCACCGGCGACCGGTCCTGCCGCACACCCACACCCGACCAACCCACGAAGGAGACCCCGGTGCTGCTCACCGACCCCGCACTGCGACGCATCGCCGCCGACACCAACGACGTCCTACCCGACCAGCTGTGGCGCCACGACACCGCCACCCTCGGCCCCATCGGCGACCTCGCCCGCCTGCTGCACCACACCGCCCGCGCGTTCACCGACACCACCACCGCCCTCGACACGACCCTCACCCGCACGGCCACGATCGCCACGACAGCCGCACACCAGCTCGACGCCCGCGCCGACCTGCACCTCCCCGGCTACCAGCAGACCCTCACCGACGCGCTCACCGCCCGCGAACGGCACACCACCCTCGGAGCCATGCTCGTCGCCACCTACCGCGCCTGGCGCAACCACCGCCCGACCCTCGGCGACAGCGGCACCCGGCACGTGCTCCTGCGACCCGGCGACCCGTCAGCCGGCGTGGCCACCCTGCGCCGACGCGAACCACGCACCTGGCTGGTGGTACCCGACACCGAAGCCGCCACCGCCTTCGCCATCCCCTACCCGGACCGTGTCGTCGGCGAGGTCACCGACACCGGACAGGGCTGGACACCCACCGCCTACATCGCCCGACCCGACCACCCGACCCCACTCGGCACCACGTACCCGCTGCCGACCTGCGACGACCTCGCACCGGCCTGCCGGTCGCTGCTGCGCTGGTGGCACC
>NZ_WVUH01000680.1 GCF_017614955.1 Micromonospora echinofusca | reverse complement strand
GCCCGGACCAGTCCCGGTCCCCGGTAGACGAAGCCGCTGTAGAGCTGCACCAGGCTCGCCCCGGCGTCGAACATCCGCGCCGCGTCGTCCGGGTCGACGATCCCGCCCACCCCGACGACCGGCAACGCGCCGCCGGTCTCGCGGTGCACGAAGGAGACCACCTGACGGGCCCGCGCGGCCAGCGGCCGGCCGGAGAGCCCGCCGGTCTCCGCGCCCCGGGCGACGTCACCGGCGGCCAGACCGTCCCGGCCCAACGTGGTGTTGGTGGCGATCACCCCGGCCGCGCCCCGCTCCAGGCAGACCGCCAGCAGGTCGGCGATGGCCGACTCGGTGAGGTCCGGGGCGATCTTCACCAGCACCGGCTTCGCTGCCGCCGGCGTCTCCCCCACCGGCTTCTTTCCCACCGGCGTCTCCCCGACCGGCTTCTCCCCCACCAGCGCGGTCAGCAGCGCGTCGAGGTGGTCCCGGTCCTGCAACGCGCGCAGTCCCGGGGTGTTCGGCGAGGAGACGTTGACCGCGAAGTAGTCCCCGTGCCCGCGCAGCGCCCGGTACGACGTCAGGTAGTCCTCGACCGCGTCGTCGAGCGCGGTGACCTTGGACTTGCCCAGCGAGATGCCCAGCGGCACGCCGAGCGGCCGGGGCAGGGCGGCCAGCCGGTCGGCCAGCGCGGCGGCACCGGCGTTGTTGAAGCCCATCCGGTTGATCAACGCGGTGCTGCCCGGCAGGCGGAACAGCCGGGGGCGCGGGTTGCCCGGCTGGGCGTGCGCGGTGACCGTACCGACCTCGACGAACCCGAACCCGAGGGCCGGCCAGGCCGGGAGCGCATGTCCGTCCTTGTCCATCCCGGCCGCCAGCCCCACCGGGTTCGGGAAACGCACCCCGAACACGGTGCGGGGGTTGGCCACCGCGTACCGGGCACGCAAGGCGGCCAGGGCCACCGGCTGCCGGGCGAGCCCGGACAGCCGGCGCAGTGTCCACTCGTGCGCGGTCTCCGCGTCACCGTGACCGATCCGGAACAGGGCCGGACGGACCACCCGTTCGA
>NZ_WVUH01000067.1 GCF_017614955.1 Micromonospora echinofusca | reverse complement strand
TGCGGCCATCGCGTTCTCTCTTCCTTCTCTGACTTGGTCGTCTTGAAGGATCGACGCGATGGCCGTCTCTCATCTACGCAACACGCCCATCACGGGCAAGTCGTACACCACTCCAGCGGACGCAACCGGCGGGGGGAGCGGGGTTGGCACCTCGAACGTCAGCCACGATCACGGCGGAACACACTTCAGCCATCCCCACTCCCGGCCCAACGGGCACGGCAACCTCAGCCTGCCGCCGTCACCGACAGACACCCCGGACACGATGTGCGAGTTCGGTGGGCATCGGCCCTCTTCGACGAGCGCGGAAGAGCGTGCGGTGATGCCCATAAAGGGCGCGCGGCGCCAGCCCTGCCGCAAGGGCTTTCGGCGGTTCAGTAGCCCCACCGGTGCCGGACGCGGGTTTCGCGTACCGGGATTTCGGGGTGGGGACTTCGGGTTCGTCGCCTACGCCGACACCGACACCGCCCAGGACGTCCTGGTCCGCGTTGTCGGTGGCGACACCGACCCGGGAGCCCAGACCGCCCCCCTCGCACGCGCCCGCGAGTTGTGGTGGCTCTCCCGCGCCGTACGGGCCAAGTACACCGCCATCTCCCGCGCCGTGCCGCTGCTGCTCGCCGGGTACGCCGGCGCCGCCACCACCGCAGCCCTGGCGATCTGGGCCCGGTGACCACGATGACCGCGACCACCACCCTCGTCGTGCAGGACCCCGTCGACGCCTACGAACTGTTCGCCCACGCCCGCACCGTGCTCAGGCTGCCCCTGGACGGCCGATGGCACCTGGTCGACCACGGCCGCGTCCACATGCTGCAAACCCTGCCCGGACAGGGCGCACCGGCCCTGGCCAGCGTGCACCTCCCCGTCGACGGCAGCCGGCACCCCGGCGAGCCCCACGCCGGCATCCCCGGCGGCTACGCCCTGCTCGCCTTCACCACCGACGGCGGCGACACCAACAGGACCCAGCGCCGGCACCGCGACCTCGCCGGCCAGGCTAGTGCGTGGCTGACCCACCGACGGCTTCGCTGGACCTGGTCACACGCCGACGGGCCCTTCACGACCAACCACGCCGATCTTGCGACCAGGGGCCAAATAGTTGATCTTTTTGGGGGTCTGCGCGGTCCCTGATCGCTGCCACGGTGGTTGACCGCTGTGAGTCGATCTCCTCTGAGCATCGGCGAGCTGGTCGAGCACTGGACCCTTGTCCCTGCTGAGCTGGACCTGGTTGCGTCCAAGCATGGCGAGATACGGCCGGGTTCGCGCTGTTGCGGAGGTTCTACGACCGGTACGGCCGCTTCCCGCGAGGTTGGGCAGATCTGCGCCCGGAGGCGATGGACTTCGCCTCTCGCCAGGTCAAGGCGGAGCCGGGTTACTTGGCGTTCTACGGAGACCAGGGCCAGCGGATCCATCACACCCCCAATCGGCTAGATCAACCCGACAACGCACCCAGAATCCAATCCACGGATTCAGGCTAAGGTCCGGTCCGGCAGCGGAACAGGGGCGCAGGACCTGCGGCAGGGTGGGGCGAGCGCCCCACCCTGCCGTTGAACTCAGCCGATCTGCAGGGTCACGTCGTCCAGCACGAAGCTGGTCTGCAGGTAGGCGTCCTCGGTGCCGGTGAAGGTCAGCGTGACCGTCTGGCCGGCGTACGCGCCGAGGTTGACGGTGCGCTGCGTGTAGCCCGTGGCAGCGTTCATGTTGGACAGCGACGCCACGGTGGTGCCGTTGGCCTTGATCGTGAACACGTCGTAGGCGAGCGCCCCGTACTCGTTCGTGTCGATGTGCAGCCAGTAGGTCAGTACCGCACTGGTGCAGCCCGACGGGATGGTGACGGTCTGGCTGATGGCCTCGGTCGCGGTGTAGCCGTTTCCGCCGAGCCACGCGTACCGGGTGCCGCTGCGCGGCACCTGCCCGATAGAGGTGCCGATCACGCCGGTGGAGCCGGTCCACGGCGAGGTGCCGCTTTCGAACCCGCCGTTGAGGATCAGCTGGGCGGCGGTGCAGCCGCCCGGCCCGCCGGTCACGGTCAGCGTGTACGTGGTGCTGTGCGACACCGAACCCGCGCCGGTGATGGTGATGGTGTAGGTGCCGCCGGCCACCGACGAGCCGACCGCGATGGTGGCGGTCGACGAGCTGCCGGAGGTGACCGACGACGGGCTGAACGAGACCGTTACGCCCGTGGGGGCGCCGCTGGCGGTCAGGGTAACCGTCTGGGCGCTGCCCGAGGTGGTGGCGGTGCCGACGGTGGTCGTGGTGCTGGACCCCGCGTTCACGGTGCCCGACGCGGGGCTGGCCGAGATCGAGAAGTCGTCGGTCGGGGTGGACGTGCCGACGGCCCGGTTCCACAGCGTGTAGGCGATGCCGTCGGCGGCCCGGTCCAGGCCGGTGGCGTTGATGTTGCTGGTGGTGTCGCACGACGAGTGGTAGCAGGAGTCGTACGCCTGACCGGCGGTGCCGCCCCACTTCGACGCCTGGGCCGAGGTCTTGGTGGCGCTGGCGCCCATGGCGTAGCCGGAGGTCGGGATGCCCGCGTTCTGGAACGAGTAGTCGTCGGAGCGACCCTGGCCCTCGACGTTCTCCTCCGGCTGCAGGCTGAGGCTGTCCCAGTACGCCTTCATCGGCTGCGACGCGGTCGAGCTGATGTTGTTGATGAAGTAGCCGCCGTTCTTCGACCCGATCATGTCGAAGTTGTAGTAGGCCTTGATCGCGGTCCGCTGGGTGCTGGTGAGGGAGTTGACGTAGAACTTCGAGCCGTTGAGGCCCTGCTCCTCGTCGGTCCACCAGCCGAAGCGGACCTTGTTCAGCATGGTCGGGTTCTGCGCGGCGAGCGCGAGGGCGACCTCGAGCAGCGCCGCCGAGCCGGAGCCGTTGTCGTTGATGCCGGGACCGGCCGAGACGCTGTCCAGGTGGGCGCCGAACATGTAGACGTTGCTGGCGTTGCCGCCGGGCCACTCGGCGATCAGGTTCGGGCCGGCGCCGCTGGTGCAGCCCGAGGTGCAGGGCTGCTCGGTGACGGTGAAGCCGGCGGTCTGCAGCTTGCCCTTGACGTACGCCACCGACTGCAGATAGCCCTGGCCGGTCGAGCGGCGGTTGCCGCCGTTGTTGGTGGCGATGGTGTTGAGCTGGGTCAGGTGCGCCTGCACGTTGGCGACGTCGATGTCCGGGGCGGTGCCGCCGGGGGTGCCGCCGTTGACCGTCAGCGTGTACTGCGCGGTGTGGGTGACCGAACCGGTGCCGGTCACGGTGATCGTGTACGTGCCGGCGGCGGCGCCGGATGTGGTCGCCACCGTCATGGTGGAGCTGCTGCCCGAGGTCACCGACGACGGGCTGAACGACACGGTGACCCCCGACGGGGCGCCCGAGGAGGTCAGCGACACGGTCTGCGCGCTGCCGGAGACGGTCGCGGTGTTGACCGTCGCGGTGACCGAGGAGCCCGCGTTGACGCTGCCCGAGGTGGGGCTGACCGAGACGGAGAAGTCGGTGCTGGAACCGGTGCAGGTCGGGTCGCCGGTCTGGGCCGGGACCGCGACCGCGTTCCACGCGTCCTTGGTCCGGTTGAACAGGACGCACGAGGAGTCCAGGTTCTTCGCGGCGGTCAGGGTCGCGGTGCGGTACTTCTTGTGGGTCATGCCGGAGGTCTTCAGCAGCATGCCGCCGTAGAAGATCTTTCCGGCGGACTGGATGCCCACGCCGGTGACCGACGACGGGCCGCCCGAGCAGATGGGGCTGTTCGGCTTGCCGCCGCCCGGCGCGCTGCCCTCGGCGAGCAGGTAGAACCAGTGGTTGAGCGGACCTGCGGCCGCGTGTACCTCCGTGTTCGGGATCGACGAGGAGTAGCAGTTCGGGTGGCCGCCGACCAGCGAGGGGTTGTACATGTTGCGGATCGGGCCGTCGCCGACGAGGTCGATCTCCTCACCGACCAGGTAGTCGGGTTCGTCGTAGGCGCTGGACTGGTTGGCGTATGCCTCGGTCAGGGCGCCGAAGATGTCGCCGGTGGCTTCGCCGAGGCCGGCTTCGGAGCTGGTGCCGCCGGGGGTGTTCTGGTCCATGCCGTGGCCGAACTCGTGGCCTACCACGTCCATCGAGGAGATCCAGTTGCCCGCCTGGTTCTTGCCGATGGTGATCGTCGAGCCGTCCCAGTAGGCGTTCTGCTCGTTCAGGCCCACCTTGATCGGCCAGCTGCCGCCGTTGCCGTTGTGGCCGTTGCGGCCCAGCCAGCCCGACAGCATGTCCCATTCCTTCTGCGCCGAGTACAGGGCGTCGACGCAGCCGGTCTCCTTGCTGGTGCCCACTCCGTTGCCCCAGCTGTCGTCCGGGCCGGAGAAGACGGTGTTGGTGCTGTAGTCCTGGCAGTTCAGGCCGGAGCGGGTGGTGTCGCGCAGGTAGTAGGTGCTGCCCGACTGCGACGTGGTGATCGACAGCGGACTGGGCCCGTTCCACTTGCCGGTGCCGGAGCCCGCCGCGGCGTCCTCCTGCTTGGCCAGCACCTGGCCGTTGCGCGCGTCCACGAAGACATGCAGGTGGCTGGGCGCCGAGGCGATGCGCCCGGCGACGACGACCTCCCACGCGAGTCGCGCGGTGCTGTCCTTGACGTGCACCACGAGGGTGCGCGACTCGACCCGGTCGACCTTGGTGAGCAGGCCCTTGGCGGTCTGCTCGGCGCGGTCGGCGGCGACCGTCGGCACGACGGAGACGTTGATCTTCGTCTTGGTGGCGGCCGAGATCGCCCGGATGGCGCCCCGGCCGTCGGCGAGTACGGCGGCGTCGCCGCCGACCACCGGCAGGCCCCGGTAGGTGCGCTCGTAGGCAATGGAGAACAGGCCGTCCACCCACGGGATCACCATGCGACGGTCGTACTGCTCGAAGGGGCCTTTCGCCAGCGCGTCGTGACCGCCGTCGGCAGCGCGGTCGGCTGCAGAGATCGCCAGCGACAGCGGGCTCTGCGCAACCGTGGGTGTAGGGGGCGGGGTGGCTGCGGTCGACTGGGTGGCCACCCCGGTCACGGTGCCCAGGGTAAGCGCAACCGCGACAGCGGCCGCCATGGCAGTTCTTCGATACATCGCAATCCTCCCGCCGAGATGGGTTGAGGGGTGTGGCAGCAGGGCCCGTGTTGATGGGATCTCCGGCAACCGGTGACAGCTCGGCTTTGGCGATGACACTAGGAACGGCGGAGGCTGGCCGAAATCAGGGCAACCCCTTGCTCTGGTGCGCGAAGGACCGTCGGGCGCACTATGATCCGGTGCCAGATTCTGCGACGGCAGTGAATGCGCATCAGGGGGCCACCGGCACCATGCTGCCGGTGGTACCGGGCGTCGTGCGCGGCGCCCGTCGGGTGGTGCTGTTCGGTCCGCCCGGGATCGGCAAGACCGCTGCGGCCGGTGTACTCGGGCAGCAGCTGGGCATGCCTGTCCTAAGGCTGGCTCCGAGCCCACAGGACGCCCAGGTCCCCTACACCGGGCTGCTCGAACTCGCACTGGCCCTCCAACCGCTGCCGGCCGCGCGGGAACTCGCGACCGGGATCGACAAGGCCGTCGGAGTGTCGGGCTCTGCCGATCCCGCCGGGACCGCTCTACGGCTGCGCCGGTTGACCGCCACCCTGCTGCTGGACACCCCGCCTCTGACACTGGTGGTGGACAACGCCCAGTGGCTGGATACGGCCAGCGCGGCCGTCTTGCGTTGGGCACTGCGCCTGGCTCCCGACCTTCCCGTCATAGCCGCAGAGCGGACCTGGCGCCAGGGGAGCGAAGGCCACTGGTGCGGCGAGGACCCCTGTGCGGTACGCATCCCGGCGCTGACACCCGATCAGGTCGCAACCCTGCTGTCGCCGTACCGGCTAACCCCCTACGAGGTCACGCAGACCCACATCCGCAGCGGAGGGAACCCGGCCCTAGCCCTCGCATTCGCCGGGGCCCGCAGCCGCGCCACCGACCTGCCGGCCGCTCAGGGTCTCGTAGACGACCTGGTCCTGCCGCCGGCCGCCCGCCGACTGGTGAACGAATGGCTGGGCACTGTGTCGGCCGAAGTTCAGGAACTGTTGACGGTCGCCGCACTCGACGACCGGCCCGACCGCGAACTGCTGAGCCGCCTCGCCGGCCCGCCCGCCGAAAACCTTCTCGCAGAGGCCGAGGCAGCCGGACTGATCAACATCGGGCAGGTCGACGGGAAGATCCGGTTCGCCGCCGCCGCGATCGGTGCCGAACTCGCGGCCCGACCGCCGGTCGCCACACGCAGGCTCCTGCACGCCCGCCTGGCCGAAGCCAGCCGCGACAGCATCCGCCGCGACCGTCACACCACGCTGGCGGCCGACACCAACGACCCGCAGTCGGCCGACTGCGCCGACCGCGCCGCCGCCCGCGCCCGGCTGCGCGGAGAACCCGCACTAGCGGCCGAGCTCTCCCTGCTCGCCGCCGAACGTACCCCGGAGACCGACGCCGACCTGCTCACCGAACGGGCGCTGACCGCCGTACGCGACGCCGCCCACAACGGCGACCTGCCCCGCGGCCAGGCCGCCGTCCGCCTCGTCCTGCACCACGACAGCAGCCCCGCCAACCGCGTCAACGCCCTCATCTCCCTGATCGACTCAGGCGGACAGCACCTGCACAACGGCGACAAGCTGTTCGCCGACGCACTTCACGAAGCGGCCGGACATCCGGACCTGACCGCGCAGATCCTCATCCGCCAGGCGATCTGGGCCAACGTCAACGGCGATCCCGACCGAGCGTGCGCCCAGGCTGCCCAGGCCGCCAGCCTCGCCCGGAGCGCTGGCGACACCGCCACCACCGCCATGGCCCTCACGATGCAGGCCCGCATCCAACGCATCCTCGGCCGCCCCCAAGCCGAGACCACGCTCGGCCACGCCCTGTCCCTGCCACGCAGCACTCACATCCCCGTCAACGCCAGGCCCGAACAGCTCTCCGCCCGGCACGCCATCTTCGACGACCGTCTGGACGAAGCCCGCAGCGCACTGCTGCCCCTGCTCGTCGAAGCCGAGCGGATCGGAGACGCCGAAGCCACCGTGGATGTCCTGCGCAGCCTCGCCGAAGTCGAGATCCGCGCCGGACGGTGCGGACTGGCCCTCGACTACGCCGGCCGCGCCCTGTCGCTTACCGACAGAGCCGCCTTGGACCCCGCACCAACGTGCTACACCTCCGCCCTGGTCGAGGGCACCGCCTCGTGCACCGACTCCGCCCTCGCTCACGCACGCCGCGGGGCGGACACCTCCCGCCGGGAGGACAACAAAGTCTTCCTCTCCCGAAACCTCTTCGTCCTCGGACATCTTCTCCTGGTCACCGGGCGTCCGAAAGAAGCCCTGGAGGCGCTGGAAGAGGTCCGTACGCTTGAGAAGCGCCAGCAGGTCCGCGACCCGTCCGTCCTGCGCTGGCACGCCGACCTCGCCCAAGCCCTCATCTCCCTCGGCTACCTCGACCAAGCCCGCAAACTGCTGACCGATACCCGTCGCACCGCGACTGATCTAGGTAGAAGCTGCGTCCTCCCCGTGCTCGACCGCTCCCAGGCACTCCTGGAAGCCACCCTGGGCAACTACGATGCGGCCGCCGACCTCCTCACCGCAGCAGCCGACCACCTCCGCCACCTGCCCATCGAACACGGTCGAACCCTTCTGGCCCTCAGCCACACCGAACGACGCGGACGCCGACGCGCCAGCGCCCGCACCGCGGCGCAGAGCGCCGCCGACCTCTTCAGCACGCACCAGGCACACCCCTGGATCGAAGCCGCCACCCGCACCCTCCACCAACTGGAGCCCGTCCCCGCGCACAGCAGTACGCTCCCCTGCCTCACCTCCGCCGAACAGCGCTGCGTCGAGCTCGCCGCCAGCGGAGCGACCAACCGCGACATCGCCACCGCCCTCACCATCAGTGTCAAAACAGTCGAAGCAAACCTCACCCGCGTCTACCGGAAGCTCGGCATCCACTCACGCGTCCAACTCGCGCACCTTGCAGCCCTGACGGCAGCGCCGGCAGAAGCCCTGCAGCCCGGCCTGGCGCATCAGCCTGGCAACGCGTTTGCGCCCACTTCCGACTCCGGTGCCCAGGCGTAACTCGGCGTGCGGCGTAAAGGAGCGGGTTGGGCGAGGATCGCACGTGCTTCCCCGGACAGCATCCTCGCTACGTCAAGTCGCAAAATGCCATGACGAGGATTTAGAATCGAGAAAGGTGACACAAAAAGCAACAGAGACGGCCGGTTTGCCAGCCGCCAGCAACGGAGCGCAGCAGCTATCCGACGCGACCAGCAAACAGAGGAAATGAACGGCGGAATCGCAGGCAGTCGGCCTACCGACACGCATAGATGACGGTCTTAGGAAACCGATGCTCTATCCCCTGAGCTACGAGGGCGCGAGTGCCCAGTCTAGCGGCCTGCCGGTTCACCCGGGGTGGCAGGGAGTGGCCCACGTTCACCCACGTCGTCGCCCTGGTCAGGGCCGACCGATGACCACACCCCGAGCACACGAACCCCGGCAGTGACCCCGCCCGTTGACCCGCCGTGGCATCCGGTGGCACCGGTTGCCCCGCAGTGGCATCCGCTCTCGAGCACACACCGCGCACATCATCGAAGGTCCGGAGTCGGGTCTGGGTCGCCCGCCGATAGACGTTGCTCGGCGCGGACAAGGACGTCTGCGCCGGGGTTGTTGAGGCGCTGGCTGGTTCTGGCGAAGATCGGTTACGGTAACGTCGCTTTGCGTCAATACAGCCGTCGTGTCCGCACCGGGTTGTAAAGGGACGGGCGTCATGATCGATCCGCAACGGGTAGACGATGCGAAGGGGTCTGCTGCACCGATAGGTGACATCTGAGTTGGCTTGCCGTGTTGGCGGGCTGGAAGGATGTCGCTGTGCCCAAGCCTTACCCCCGAAAGTTCCGCGACGACGTCGTGCGGGTTGCCCGTCACCGTGATGCCGGTGTGACGGTGGAGCAGGTCGCGAAGGACTTCGGGGTGCACCCGATGACGTTGTTCAAGTGGCTGCGCCAGGCCGACGTCGAGGCCGGAACGAGGCCCGGCACGACCAGCAGCGAGTCGGCCGAGCTGCGGGAGGCCCGCAAGCGGATCAAGCTCCTCGAACAGGAGAACGAGGTCCTGCGCCGGGCCGCGGCCTACCTGTCGCAGGCGAACCTGCCGGGAAAAGGCTCTACCCGCTCGTGAGCGAGCTGGCCGCCGACGGGATCCCCGTGGCGGTGACGTGCCGGGTACTGAAGATCGCTCGCCAGCCCTACTACCGGTGGCTGGCCCGACCCGTCACCGGCACCGATGAGGTGGCGGCGTACCGGGCCAACGCATTGTTCGACGCCCACCGTGACGATCCGGAGTTCGGCTACCGGTTCCTGGTCGACGAGGCCCGCGACGCGGGACAGCCGATGGCCGACCGCACCGCGTGGCGGATCTGCTCCGGCAACGGCTGGTGGAGCGCCTTCGGCAAGCGCAGGCGTCGCGGCAAGGGCGGCAAGCCAGGCCCGCCGGTGCACGACGACCTGGTCTGCCGGGACTTCACCGCCGACGGCCCGAACCGGCTGTGGCTGGCCGACATCACCGAGCACCACACCGGCGAGGGCAAGCTCTACCTGTGCGCGATCAAGGACGCCTGGTCCCACCGCATCGTCGGCTACTCCATCGACTCGCGGATGAAGTCCCGCCTGGCCGTCACCGCGCTGGACAACGCCGCCGCCCGGCGCGGTGACCTGGCCAGCTGCATCCTGCACACCGACCGCGGATCCCAAGGTGCCCTCAAAGGGCCCCATCACCACAGTGCCCCGACCGGGTAGCACAAAGGACTCTTCGACTGTCATCTGCCACCGTCGCCGCACCCAGCCAGTATGCGAAGTTCCATCCGCCCGCAGGCCGGCATCCGCCCACCGCGCGATCAGGTCGATGGACAGACCCGAGTCCAGGCCTATCCTGACCGCGTGCCGACCATTGAGCAGCTCGAAGGGGAAGTCTGGGCAGACCCAGGCTCGGGCGCGTCGTTCCTGGTCGCCCGTTGTCACGACCTACGGCGCAAGCCGCTGGCCGACTTCACGGTCGAAGACCTGCGCATCATGCTCGGCCAGAACATCGGCGTGCCAGCCCTACTGTCCCGCGCCGTAGAAGTCCTTCTCCAAGACCCCCTGGCCGAGGGCGACCACTACCCTGGCGACCTGCTCACCAGCGTGCTGCGGCTACCCGACTCGGCATGGTCGGCCCTACAAGCCGAACGACGGCGCCTTACCGCCGTACTGGCCGACCTCGTCGCCAAGCCGACGCCATCCGACAAGGGCAAACCGCACCGGGATCCACTCGAACACCTCCGCCACGACATCATGGCGTTCCTCGAAGCGTGACCGGGCCTGCCAGGTCGGTGCCCAGCTGTGCTGGCGCAGGTCACCCAGCGGGCCCCGCAACGCTAGAAGCCGAACGGCACTCCGCTGGGTTGAGTCACGAGATGCCAGGACGACGAGTTAGAATCCGCAAATCTGGCGTAAGATAAGCAACAGAGACGGCCGTTTTGCCAGCCGCCAACAATGGAGCGCAGCAGCTATCCAACGCGACCAGCAAACAGAGGAAATAAACGGCTGAATCGCAGGCAGTCGGCCCGCCGTCCTGCATAGATGACGGTCTTAGGAAACCGATGCTCTATCCCCTGAGCTACGAGGGCGCGAGTGCCCAGTCTAGCGGCCTGCTTGTTCACCCGGGTGGCAGGGAGTGGCCCGCGTTCACCCACGTCGTCGCCCTGGTCAGGGCCGACCGACGACCACACCCCGAGCACACCGACCCCGGCAGCGACCCGGCCCGTTGACCCGCAGTGGCATCCGGTGGCGCCGGTTGGCCCACGGTGGCATCCGCTCTCGAGCACACATCGCGCACATCATCGAAGGCGCCCGCTGCCGCTTCTGTCACCGCATTGCCCGAGCTTGGGGGCGTTCGTGCGCCCACCGCGGTGGTCGCGGTCCGGTCCGGCACCCTGCTGGCAGCAGTGCCCAGCCGAGGCGTGGACAAGGTCGGCAACCGGTTCGATACCGAGGACACCCGTGGCAGCCGCCGGAAACAGTCAGGCTTTGGGCGTCGACCCGAGACCACGACCTCTATCGCGGACGAGTCGCGATCGCTGGCCGGTCCTCGACGCACGCACACGCCGATGAGCGGGTGTCCACGAGCTTGTTGGAGTGTCATGATCGGCGACGATGAGTAGTGTTCATGATTCCCGCGTCCTTCTCGGTGACGCTCGTCAGCACCACCTGGCGCGGGTGAACGACGTACTTCGTCGCCCCGGCTTGTACAGCAGGGACGAGATGGCCGAACGGCTTCTGCTGGAATCGATGGCGGCCGTCGATGGAAGCCTGAAGCGATGGTGGACGGAGTGTGACGGACTACGCGCACGAGACGCCTTCACCGCGACCGGCGTCATGGGCGCCTACCGCAGGATCCTGCCAGCCGATGCCTTGCGTGATGCCACTACCTCTGTCTACGCCGAGATCGCCCACCGCCTTGGCTGGCTCGAACTGGATCGGGCCTTGCCGGAGACGGAGTTCCAACAGTTGAGCACCGACATCAGCGGATGGGTGACGCAGGACCGGGCACTGTCCGAGGTCTTCGAGACGTTCGGAGCCCCATCGCTGCGGATCGGGGGAACCAACTCCTTCTACCCCAAGACGCTTGCCTACACCACGGCCGAGCCCGACCACGACCTGATCTGCTTCCACCTGTGGAACGCCTTCGCGAACACCGAACCCGGCACGGAGCTACAGGGCGTACACACCGAGCCGGTGGTTCTCGCCGTGCGGCACCGGCCAGACAGGTTCACCGCCTCGTTCTCGTTCACACCGGAAGGCCTGCGCCGCAGGCCGACGAGTGACCAGGGCAGCCCGCTCCGGTCGACTGTCTGGATCTTCCACGGCGACCATGCTCGATACGCCTCCGGCGTGTTCGACACCCTGGACGCCGGACTCGCCTGGGCCGCCGAGCGTAAGGTGACCGGGATCCTGGCCGAGTACGCGTGCGGAGGCGCCTACGACGTCGCCGTCAGCGAAGGCCGCTTCACACCGTCGAAGACGCACCACGGCACCGCGGACCATGTCGCCGCCTTCGGTCCCGGGTTACGCCACATCCACCTGACCGGCGGCCTGCGCGACTGACGGACATCCACTGATGCCGACCCAGGACTACCAGTCGAGGGGTTGTCGCTGGAAGAAGAGTCCTCCAGTGGGGCCTTCTGTGGGTAGCGTGGCAAGCCATACGAAGGTATCTGCGGCTTCATCCGGCGTGCACTCGGCCTTTCCGTACGCCAAACGGGTGTCAACCTTTCCTGGTGAAGCGGCGTTCACCAGGATGCCGTCGTCCTTGAGTTCAGCCGCAAGAATGCAGGTCAGGGCGTTCACTCCCACCTTGGACACGCGGTAGGCGTCGCTCCCTGGTCCCATCTTGCCAAAGGTGCTCTGTTCCTACGGAGCGCCCAACTGCGAACACGCCACCGACTCGCAGCGATCCGTGCCGCTTCGGTTGGCTGGGGGAAAACCACCGGGCGGAGCCGGGTGGTTGCCGGCTTATGACCGCGGACGGGGTTGCCTAACGTCGATCTTGTGATCGAACTACGGGAGTTGACCAAGAGCTATGGGGGCCGGGCCGCCGTGGATGGGCTGAGCGTCCGGGTCCGGCCGGGGGTGGTGACCGGTTTCCTGGGCCCGAACGGGTCCGGCAAGTCGACGACGATGCGGATGATCCTGGGTCTGGATGCTCCGGACCACGGCGAGGCATTGGTCGGCGGTGTCCGGTACGCAGACCTGAACTGGCCGTTGAGGACCGTCGGCGCGCTCCTCGACGCCGGCGCGTTCCACCCCGGTCGCAGCGGCCATGCGCACCTGGCCGCACTGGCCGCGAGCAACGATATCCCCCGCTCCCGGGTCGAACAGGTGTTGCGCGTCGTAGGCCTGTCCGACGCGGCGAAGCGGCGCGCCGGCACGTACTCGCTCGGAATGCGTCAGCGGCTCGGCGTCGCGGTGGCGCTGCTCGGTGACCCGGAGGTCCTGCTGCTCGACGAGCCGGTCAACGGGCTGGACCCGGAGGGCATTCGCTGGATCCGGGGCCTGTTGCGTGCGCTGGCCGCCGAGGGCCGGACGGTCTTCGTCTCCAGCCATCTGATCACCGAGATGGCACTGACCGCGGATCGGCTCGTGGTCATCGGCCAGGGGCGGCTGCTGGCCGAGACCACCGTCGCGGAGCTCGCGGCCGGCCACGACACCCTCGAGGATGCGTTCTTCCGACTCACGTCGCAGACCACCGACTACCGCGGAACGGAAGTGTCATGAACGGGTACGGATTCCGGCGGGTGGCACGCATGGAGTGGATCAAGCTGCGCAGCGTCCGGTCGGCGTGGTGGCTGACGACCGCGACGGTGGTCTCGATGGCGACGGCAGGGGCCGGGGTGGGACTCGGCTACCGGTCGCACACGCCGGTCGCCACTGCCGCCCAGATCCTCAACAACAGCCTCGGCGGGGCCATCTTGGCCCAACTTCTCCTCGGCGCGCTCGGCGTCCTGGTGGTGACCGGCGAGTACGGCACCGGGCAGATCCGCTCAACGTTCGCCGCCGTACCGCGGCGGGGGACCGTCCTGGCGGCGAAGGCCGCGGTGTGCGGTGGCGCCGCTCTCGCCGTCGGCCTGGTCGGGAGCCTCGCCGGCTATGTCGGCGGGCAGCTCGCGATCCGCGGCACCGTCATCCCGGCCGCCTCCCTCTCCGATCAGGTGATCCTGCGGGCGGTCCTGCTGACGGGCGGGTATCTGGCCGCGACGGCGCTGATCGGGGTGGGAGTCGGTGCGGTGGTGCGCCACTCGGGCGCCGCGATCGGCACGCTGTTCGGCCTGCTGTTCGTTCCGATGATCGCGGTCGGGCTGTTCGGTGAGGACGGCATCGCGGTCGGCCGCTTCGTGCCGCTGCTGATGCTGCTCAACTCGGTCGCGGTGACGTCGCCGATACCCGGGTTGTTCGCCGGGTGGATCAGCGTGCTGCTGATGTGCGGGTACGCGGCGGTGGCGATCCTGTGCGGTGGCGTTCTGCTCCGCCTTCGCGACGCATGACCGACGACAATGGGCCGATGACCGCGCTGCGCGCTCCGTTCACCACACCGGCCCTGCGCCAGGCGGCGTTCTGCGTGGTGGGTGTGTTCAGCGCGGCCGCGGTCCTGGTCGTACCGGCTCTCGTGCCCGGCCTGGGTGTCCTCTGTCTCTGGGCCACCGGCGCCATGTCTCGGGAGCCCGCTCCAACCGTCGCGCCGCCCTTTCTGGTGCTGTTCCCGCTCACTGTCGCGCTCCTGGTCGTGGTGGCCGCCCCGACCGGGCGCGCGATGGGAGCGGTACACCGCCGGCTCGCGTCCCGGCTGCTCGGCGTATACGTGGAAGCCCCACCACCCCGGGCCTCGAAGCGGCTCGGTGCGCTGGTCTCCGACGGGCCGGGCTGGCGAGCCGTCGGGTACGGCCTGCTCAAGGTACCCCTGGCCGTCCCCCAGGGCTACGGCGTGTTCTGTTACGTGTTCGGTCTGGTCAACCTCAGCTACCCGTTGTGGTGGCCGATGTTCCGCAACCACCCGCCCGGTACGCGCCTCGGGCCGGTGTGGGCGCTGACGCCGTTCGGCGCGATCGGCACGCGGACGTTCGCCGGCACGTTTCTCGTCGCCGCGGCCGGTCTCGCCATGCTCCTGGTCGCGCCCTGGGTGATGCGGGCCGGCACGACGGCGGACGTGGCTGCGATGCGGTGGCTGCTCGGCCCGCGCCGGCTCGCCGAGCGGGTACGGGAACTCCAGGCAAGCCGAGCTCAGGCCATCGACGACGCGGCCACGATGATGCGTCGGCTGGAGCGGGATCTGCACGACGGCGCGCAGGTCCGGCTGGCCACGCTGGCCATGAACCTCGGCATGGCGACCGAGAAGCTGGGTGTCGACGGTCCACCACCTGACCTCGCGCAGGCACGTGAACTGATCGCGCTCGCGCACCGAGGCGCGAAGGACGCCCTCGCCGACCTGCGCGACCTGGTGCGCGGGATCCACCCGCCGGTGCTCGACAACGGCCTCGGCGACGCGCTGACGACTCTCGCCACCGGCAGCGCCGTCCCGGTCGTGGTGACGGTCGAGCTGCCCGACCGCCCAGCACCCGCGATCGAGACCATCGCCTACTTCTGCGCCGCCGAACTGCTCGCGAACGCGGCCAAGCACAGCCGCGCGACCCGGGTCGGGCTCGGTGTTCTCGGATCCCGTCGACGCCTGATGCTGAGTGTCACCGACGACGGCAACGGCGGGGCGGACCCGGACGGCCCCGGCCTGGCCGGCCTTGCCCGCCGCATCGCGGTCGTGGACGGCGTGATGCGTGTGCTTAGCCCGGCCGGCGGTCCGACCCGCGTCGACATCGAGCTCCCCACACACGTCTGAGACGAGGCGACGGTATGCGGGTGGTGATCGCGGAGGACGCCGCGATGATGCGTGAAGGATTGGTCCGGCTGCTCACCGACCGCGGCTTCGACGTCTGCGCGGCGGTGGCCGACGCGGACACGCTGCGGTCGGCGGTCGCCGCCCTCGTGCCGGACGTGGCCGTCGTCGACATCCGGATGCCGCCGACGCACACCGACGAGGGTCTGCGGGCCGCGATCGACATCCGACGCGACCAGCCCGGCGTCGGTGTGCTGGTGTTCTCCCAGTACGTGGAGACCCGCTACGCGACCCGCCTGCTCGCCGACCGCCCCAGCGGCGTCGGGTACCTGCTCAAGGACCGCGTCGCCGACGTCGCCGACTTCGTGGACGCGCTGACCCGGGTGGCATCCGGCGGCACCGCGTTGGATCCCGAGGTGGTCGGCCACCTGATGCGGGCCGGGCGGGACACCGCCGGACTGACGGCACTGACTCCACGGGAGCGTGAGGTGCTATCGCTGATGGCCGAGGGCCGGTCCAACGCCGGAATCGCGGCGGCGCTCGTCATCACCGCCGGAGTGGTCGAGAAGCACGTGGCGAACATCTTCGCGAAACTCGGCCTGCCCCCCTCCGACGGCGACAACCGCCGGGTCCTGGCCGTCCTCCGCCATCTCGGCAGCTGACCGCACGTGGCCTGGAAGCCGCCGTCATGCGTACTCGCCGACTGGCAGCCGACGTGGCTGCCAGCCGGCGAGACCGCGCTCGCGTCAGGGAACGAAAGTGACGTCGCACAGTTGAGGGGACGGACCGTCCAGTAGGTGGCTGTCCCGGCCGCGTAGCCACCTGTCGAAGAAGGCCGTGACCAGGGTCTCCTCGGTGCGGACCGCTCGGCTCGGCTCGATGTCGCCGATCGCCTCGGTGACGAAGCTGTCTGGAAGGCCGAGCTGCCGGGCGATCTGCGGGAGCAGCGGCACGGTGTCCTTGTAGGAGTCCTCACTCTTCGCGCCGTCGAGCCGCAGGTCGACGTGCCAACCGCTGCTGTTGTCCCACAGCATCCGCCAGGACGGAATCTGGTGGTGGTCGGTGTCGGGGTCGCCCACGAACATGAAGGGCCGGTCCAAGCCGCGCCGCGCCACCGGCCACAACTGGAGGGGGTCCGGGATGATCGATGGCTCGATGCTGCCGCCCATGTCGATCGCGGCCCTGATTCGGGAGTCCTCGCTCATCGCCTGGAGGGCGGTCAGCCCGCCCGCCGACACGCCGAACATGCCCGTCCGGTCGAGATCCAGGGCGCCTGCGGCACCCCGGGGAAGCGGCCTGCCCTCCGCATCCGGGTTCGCACCCCGGTCGAGAGCCGCCAACTGGTCGAGCACGAAGCGGGTGTCCGCGACCCGCGTGTCGAACACCCTGGCCCCCAGTCGCTGGAACTCGTCGGGCTGCTGTGCCCGCGCGAACGCCTCCGGCAGCACGGAGCCGACGACACGGCCATCCGGGAACTGCACCTCTGACGCGTCGAAGGTGTGATCGATGGTCACCACCACGTACCCGCGGCTGGCGAGGTCCTGCACCAGCGTGGTGCCCCAGGTCCGCGGGTCCCCGGCACCCGGTGAGTACAGCACCACCGGGAACGGCCGCTGGCGCCGTGCCACCGGCGCGCCCCGGTGGCCGCTGGTCCGGGTGGCGGCGAAGTCCACCGAGCCCGCCGGTATGCCGTACAGGCTGGCCCCGACGCCGGCGGCACTACCGAAGTGGGCCGCCGCGCCGGGCAGCATGTGGGGTGCCCGCGGGAAGCGGTCCACGTCCGTGGCCGGATACCAGAGGCTGACCATCAGCTCGCGGTCGGCCGGGGTGCCCATCCAGGGGTCGGTGCGGGAGCGGTCGATCAGGTGCAGGTCGACCGTCCCCACCGGATAGGGCCCCGTCAGCGTCGGCAGTCTCAACCGAGCGGGCCCATCGGCTCGATGCTGCGCCTGCGGTGCGACGTTGCGGGAGGCAGACGACGGTACCGCGTACGTAACCGTCGTACAGCCGACAATTAACGAAGCGAACAGGGCTGTGCGGAATCTTCTTACCATGAACGACTCCTCAGGAAACCAGGGCTGCGCCTGCAGCTGCCCTTCATCGACCTCACGTTATGAGCGCAACGTAGATCGACAGAAGGCAGCTTCCACCCATTCTCGTACCGGGGATAACCCCCACAGCGAAGCGCCGGGAGCGAGGTGTTCGACTCGTGGAGGCGGCGACGAGGCTGCAAGGTATGACCTGAGAAGCAGGACGAGTCGAACCGGTCGAGGCATAGCCTGAGCAGGGCTTACGCCTCTTCTGCTGATCTTCGGCAAGCGATCACAGCATCGCGCTTTTGCGACCCGATAACGTGGAAACAGAATAGGAAATCGCAGGCCGTCAGCCTATGGAAAAAGACAGAGCGTCGTCTTCAGAAACCGATGCTCTATCCCCTGAGCTACGAGGGCGCGAGTGCCCAGTCTCGCGGCCTGCCGGTTCAGCCGGGGTGGCAGGGAGTGGCCCACGTTCATCCACGTCGACACCCTGGTCAGCGCCACCGACGACCACACCCCGAGCACACCGACCCCGGCAGCGACCCCGGCAGCGACCCCGCCCGTTGACCCACACTGGCACCCGGTGGCTCCGGTTGACCCACGGTGGCATCCGCTCTCGAGCACACACCGCGCACATCATCGAAGACGCTCCACTGCTGCTCTGTCGCTGTGCTGCCGGGCTGAGGTCGTTCGCGCCGGACTGCGGTGGTCGGCCCGTTCCGGCGCCCCGCTCGCAGCCGTGTCCGACCGGGTTTCCGAACAACGTCGGTGACGGGGTTCGGTGCCGATAACGCTCATGGCGGCCGGCCGGAACCAAGGCGTGTACTTGGTTGTGGTCAAGAATTGGCGTGAGGTCCTTGATCCAGATCATCGAGACGCGGAAATGGAGACCGGCGAGGTAGCTCTCGGGGGGTCCTGTCGTACCGGGGTGGCGACACCTCGCCATGCATTCAGCTTGCCGATCGGGCGCTCGACGGTGTTGCGCTCCTTGTACAGGTCCGCGTCGTGGCTGACGGGTCGGCCGCCCTGGCTGCCCCTTTTCTTCCGGTTCGTGGGGCCCGGCCTGCGATCTGTGTCAGCGAGCGATTCGCCGACCGAACGGTCGATGGCTACCGCACGGCGTTGGCCGCAGGTGCCGGTGGGAACAGTTGACGCAGCGTCGGGCCGATGGCCATGGCCAGCGTGCCGTCGTCACCGGAGTGCATGATCAGATTGATCACGCCTGTCGCGACATGCCCGGTACGGCTTTCGGCAGCCGCAGCAGCGACGTCGGGAAGCCTGAGATCGGCGAGTAGCTGCCGCACCAGGACACCTTCACCCCACAGCGCCTCTGCGGGGATGGGCAGGCGGCCCAGCCAGGACAGCAGGATCGCTGCCCTGGCGGTGGGTGAGGGCGTGGCGGCGGCGAGCCGTCGACGGACGTCGTCCACTTGCGCATCGGACAGTTCGCCACATTGCTGACCGGTGACGGCGACCAACACAGGATGCAGCACGTCAGGAACCCCACGCTCGGTCAGGCATCGCTTGCCCTCTTTCCCAGCCGGCCGGAACTGCGGACGGCCCTCGTGCAGGTTCAGCAGGTCGGCCAACGGCACCAGGAACGAGGTCAGCTGATTCGGTACTCCGTGCCCGGCCAGAAACAAGTGGAGTTCCGCAGGATCCGCCACGACGAGGTCGTCACGGAACCGCGACCGCTCCCAACTGACCGAGCCGTGGCCATGGAGGCTGGCGCTGGCGAGCACGTCGCCCGCGGCATCGCGGAGCACGATCGTCGGCCCACCCTGACAACGACAGATGTCACCGGTGAAGTGGCCCGTCGTGGTCAACCCGCGCGCCGCCTCGACAGACACAGCGTCCGGTAGCTCAGCCAGAACCGCACGACCGCAAAGAGCACCGCCGTCCTCACCACCCTCGACGACCTGCACGGCGCGTGTTCGGAACCAGACATCGTCAAGCCACTCGATCATGTGTACCTCCTACGCCGCCCCAACGATCCTCGCAGGCCCTACTCACGCTGACCGTCGACATCTGGGACGCAGCGGATCCGGTACCCCTTATCGGCTGTTGCTGCGCCGTTTGGCGACTGCCCACACTCCAGCGGCGACAGCGGCGACGAAGGGCAACAGGCAGCAGAGGGTGAGGATGGCGATGTGCCACGGCTTGAGTGCTCCCATCCGTCGCACGGTAAGCGATCACCGCCAACATAGTGAGTACTGTCGTCGCCTACCCGACAGGCGGGATGCGGGCGGCACACCACTCATCCGCCCGCATCCTCGCCTATCAGCCGATAATCGCCGCTATCAGCGACCCGCAGCCGCCCAAAACTGCCCCGACCCCGGCAAGAACCGCGGCGATCTCCGCCGCTCGGAACACATTCCGCCGACTACGGCTGGAACCGGAACGCTTTAGCTTCGTTACTTTCAGTGCCATCTGCGCCTTCCTCATTCAGGAGCAGGGGCAAGGGGCGGCACCCGCCCGGACCGGAGTGCCGTCCCAACCACCCCGCCAGGCTGCCTGCCTGGCGGGTCGCTTAACGGATCAGCACTCCCACCAGGAACAGGCACCGGGTGGGGACTGTAAAACGACCGACCCTGGCCGGGCCACGGTCGCGGGTCAATGAAGAAAGTAGCCGATGAGCGGATGTGTCCCCGGAAAGCCTCAAACGGTCAGGGCGACCCTGACGTGCTCGACCAGCGCCATGATGGTGGAGAGCCCCGCACCGAGGAACGCGGGCTGATCCAGTCCCGCGACGGCGAGGTCGTCGGGATCGCTTCGGCGACACCGTCCGGAGGCTGCCCGAGAGGCGCGGGCCCGGGCCCGGGCCCGGCCTGACCCACCTTGCCATGCGAGAAGCCCCGGCACACGTTTCGCGGTCGCCGCCGTACCCGGGCGCCTGGCCGCCCTGCGCCCGCTGCCCGACCGGGGGCAGCCCCCGCCGCCCAGCCTGCCAGGCGTGGGAGTCTTCACGATCGGGGCCGCAAACCGAACACCGGATCCCCGCATACCAAACACCGACCGGCCCGCAAATCGAAAGGCAACCGCCACGCAGATCGAAACCGCACCGGCTATCATGACGCATGCCCACACCACGCCTGATCCCACGCCGCGCCGCTGCGCAGGTCGACGCCGCCCTGGCCGACACCCGCGTCGTACTGATCAACGGAGCACGTCAGGCGGGCAAGAGCACGCTGGTCCGCATCGTCGCTGGCGATCGCCTCGCCGAGCGCCGAGATCTCGACCGGGCGCAGGACCGGGCTGCGGCGATCGCCGACCCCGTCGGCTTCGTGGACTCCTCCGAACTGCTGTTCATCGACGAGATCCAGCGCGCTCCGGAACTACTGCTGGCCATCAAGGCAGCCGTCGACGAGGATCCACGTCCCGGCCGCTACCTGCTCACCGGATCATCGCGGCTGTTCGGCATGGTGGCTGCCCCGGACGCGTTGCCCGGCCGGATGGAAACCATCGAGCTCTGGCCGTTCTCGCAGGGCGAACTCGATTCAGAGCCGGACGGCTTCGTCGACGCCATCTTCACCCTCGGCCCCGAACTGCGACACGAGTCGGACGTGACCCGCGCCGACTACGCGGCCAGAATCGTACGAGGCGGTCTGCCCGAGGCCACGACCCGCACCGATCCGCGCCGCCGCCAACGGTTCCTTGACGCCTACGTCCAAGCCCTCATCGACCGCGACGTACGGCAACTGTCCGACATCCAGCACAAGGGCGAGCTACGCAAGCTCGTCCGCCTCCTCGCCGCCAGGTCCGCGACCATCACCGCCGCCAACTCCCTCGAATCCGCACTCGGACTGAGCCGGCCGACGATCGCACGTTACCTCCAGGCACTGGAAGAGATCTTCCTGATCAAACGGATCCCCGGCTGGTCCCGCAACCTCGGCACCCGCACCACCGCCGCGCCCAAACTGATCTTTGTCGACTCGGCCATCGCCGCCAACGAGATCGCGACCGACGCCCGGGCGCTACTCCGGCCGGGAGCCCCGTTCGGACCGCTGCTCGAATCATTCGTCCTGTCCGAACTCTCCCGCCAGCTCACCTGGTCCGAACAGTTCGCCGACCTGTCCCACTACCGCGACCAGAGCAGGTACGAAGTCGACGCGGTACTCGAGAACAGATCCGGCCAGATCGTCGGAATCGAAGCCAAAGCAGCGGCAACCGTCGGACCCGACGACTTCCGCGGACTACGCCGACTCGCCGACCGCCTCGGCAACGACTTCATCGCCGGAATCGTCTTCTACACCGGAACCTCCACGCTGCCGTTCGGCGACAAACTCCGCGCTATGCCAGTCAGTGCCCTGTGGCAGGTTCCCGCCCCGACAGCAGGCTGAACCCACTCTCTGCAGGCCACCCGAAAGTGGTTCGGCAGCTACGCCTCGGACATCGGCTACGAGGTCCGCGACCTGTGCGTGACCGCCGGCGGGGACGTCGGCTTCTGCTCCTTCCTCTACCACGTCTCGGGCACGCTGACCTCCAGGCGCGAGGTCGACATGTGGGTGCGGGCCACCCCGGCTGCCGGCGGGTGGACGGCCGATGGCTGATCGTCCACGACCACGAGTCGGTGCCGTTCGACCCTGCCACCGGGCAGGCCCTGATCAGCCTCCGGCCGTGAACGGCGGGATCCACACCTGGGCGCCGTCGGCGTCGAGCCGGGAGAGGGCGGCGCGGACCTCGTCCGCGTCCAGATGGTCGAGTTCGTCGAGTCCGTCGAGAGCCTGCAGATATGCCTTGCGGGCCGAGTCCGGCCGGCCGGCCGCCCGGTGGGTCTCGGCCAGGTGTGTCAGGGCCACGGATTCGAAGTACCGATCTCCCAGGTTCTGATACAGGTCGATGGCTCGCCGGTAGCTGAGGATGGCCGAACCGAACTCGCCGACGTGCTGTTGGACGTACCCGAGGGTGTCCCACGCGTTGGCCTGTCCGGACCGGTCGCCGAGTTTCTCGGTGACTTCGATGGCTTCCCGGCAGGGGGCGATGGCGTCGTGGTGGCGGCCCAGCCGGGCGCGATGCCAGGCGACCGCGTTCAACGCGTGCCCGAGACCGAATCCGAGGCCGCTCGCCCGGCACAGGGTCACCGCCTGCTCACCGTGCCGGACGGCTTCCCGGTATCGGCCCTGTTGCTCCCGCAACGCGCCGAAGTAGTGATGGGTCTGGGCCTGCCCGCTCTGGTCGTTGTGCTGACGACACAGGGTGAGTGCCGCGCGCAGGTGGGCCTCGGCCTGGTCATGGTCGCGCAGCCGGAGGTGGGCACGCGCGAGGTGGATGTGGGCGGAACCCCGTGCGGGAACGTCGCCCGACCGCGTTGCGGTGTCGAGCGCGTGACGTTGAGCGGCCACCTGGTCGTGCCACATCCCCCGCCGGTACCGGAACGTCGCAGCGGCATCGGCCATCAGCCAGGCGAAGCGGTCGAAGCCGGCACGGGTGGCGTGGTCGGCCGCGGCGAGCAGGACACGGTGTTCGGCGGTGAACCAGCGCAATGCCTGCTCATGGTCCGCAGGTACCTCGACGGTGACCCCCGCGCCCGGCGCGCCGGCCGGAACCTGCTCGCGGGCGGGTTCCAGCAGCCGGTCGGCGGCCCGCGCCGAATGCAGGTAATGATCCAGCATTCGGCCGGTCGCGGCGTGGGGTGGTTCGTCGTGCGGCAACCCGCTGCTGTACTCGTGCAGGAGGGCGTGAAGCACGTACCGGCCCGATGCGGGCTCGCTCGCCAGATGCGCCCGGACCAGCTCAGCCAGCAGGGGCCAGACCTGTGGCGGCGGCAGCCCGGCCAGGCTGGCGGCCGCCGCGACGGAGAACTCCGCAGTGGGATGCAGGCCGAGAAGACGGAATAGGCGCGCCGCGGCCACACTCAGCGCCCGGTACGAGCAGAAGAACACCGAACGCACGTCGGTGCCGGCGTCCCCGATGGACAGCGCGTCGAGCCGGTCGCCACCGCGCAGCTCGGCGGCGAGCACGGCGAGCGGCAGGTTGGGTTGGGTGGCCGCCCGGGCAGCGGCGACAGCGAGGGCGAGCGGGAGGCGGGCGCAGCACCCGATGATCGTGGCGACGGCGTCGGATTCGGTGGCTGTACGGTCGCTGCCGACGCGTTGGGCGAGCAGGTCCCTCGCCTCGTCGAAGCTCAGCAGATCCAGTGGCACCCAGTGCGCTGCCTCGGCGGCGACGAGGCTGGTGAGCCTGTTCCGGCTCGTGATCAGGACCAGGCATCCGGGCGCGCCGGGAAGCAGCGGACGGACCTGGTCGGCCGCGCGGGCATCGTCCAGCAGGATCAGCATGCGCCGGCCGGTGAGCAGGGTACGGAAGAGTGCCGACCGAGTGACCAGGTCGGCCGGAATCCGCAACGGTGGCACTCCCAGCGCGGTCAGGAACCCGTGCAGGACCTCGCCGGCGGTCAGCGCCGCGCCGGCTGGGTCGAAGCCGCGCAGGTCGACGTAGAGCTGTCCGTCCGGGAACCGGTGCCGGACCCGGTGTGCCCAATGTACCGCCAGCGTGGTCTTGCCCACCCCGGCTGTTCCGGACAGGGCGGAGACGACCACGGCGGCACTGGCCGACACGGCTGCGTCGGCGAGCCCGTCGAGCTCAGCGAGCGCCGCCTCACGACCGACGAAGCCGCGCACGTCGAGGGGGAGCTGGGCCGGCGCGACGGCCGGTGGCGTCCCGTCGCGCGGGCCGGCTGCGGCGTCGACGGCCGGCGCTGCGCGTTGCGGTTCCCGGAGCACCTCCAGGTACACGTCGCGAAGCGCTTCGGCCGGCTCGACACCCAGCTCATCCCGCAGGGTCTTGGCGGTGTCGTGGTACACCGCGATGGCGTCCGCCCGCCGCCCCTCGGCGGCCAGCGCGGTCATCAACAGGCCGGTGATCCGCTCGCGCAGGGGGTGGGTGTCGCGCAGCGCCTGCAACTCCGGGATCAGGTGCCGTGCACGGCCCAGCCGCAGCTCGATCTCGGCCGTCTCCTCGAGCGCCGTCAGACGCAGTTCATCGAGCCGGTTGGCGTGCGACCGGACCACGGCGCCCGGCAGGCCGGCCAGTGGACGTCCGCGCCACAGCGCCAGCACCTCGCGGAAGCGGTCGGCCGCGCCACGCAGATCACCCCTGGACAGTCGGCCCCGGGCGTCGGCCACGCCGGTCATGAACCGGAGGACATCAACCCGCGCCTCGTCGACCTCGAGCCGGTAGCCCGCGCTGTCCGTGTGCAGACGACCGCCCGCATGGTCGCCGAGCAGCAGGCGCAGCTGTGAGACGACGGTCTGAATCTGCTTGCGGGCGGTCGACGGCGGGGCCTCGTCCCAGGTCAGGTCGACCAGCTCCGCAACGGTCACGGTCCGTCCCGCATTCAGCAGGAGGCCGGCCAGGACCAGTTGCGATCGGACACCGCCGAGGGGCACCTCGTGTCCTTCGACGCTGACGGCGAGCGGACCGAGCAGCCTGAAGTCCATGTATCGGCGACCATCCGTATCGAGCGCGGCAACGCCGTCACGATATCGAAATTACCGGATCTCGGTGATCCGCTGCGGGATACCGCATCAATACCGGACGGAGACCGGCTCGGTACCGAACCAGGGACGGGGCGTCTCAGCCTGGTAGGCGCATCAGACGCGGGCCGGTGCATCGGGCGGCGATGGCGGCAGCGTCCTTTCGAAAGGGATGGGAATGATAAAGGGCTCTACTGACGTTGTCGTGGGTGGGTTGAGCGTGCCGTAGCGGCGCACGCCGTTTACCGGCCTACGGTTCCGGTTGTCGAGATCGGAATCGGGGCATATCGGGAAACGGCGTGCGTGATGCAAGG
>NZ_WVUH01000679.1 GCF_017614955.1 Micromonospora echinofusca | reverse complement strand
GTGCACCAGCCCGGCGCCGTGCACTGGTCCGGGTCCGGTGCCACCCGCGAGGAGTGCTGGCAGCAGTTGAGCCCGGGGCTGCGGGACCGGGTCGACCAGCGCATCGGCCGAATGCTCGACTGGTGGGCCACCGACCTCGACGGCCGGGTCAGCGCCGTGGTGCTCGGTACCCGCGCCCTGGTCTCGGTCAACCCGACGGTCAACGGTGCCGGCGAGCCGGCGTACGAGTTGGTGACCGTGCACCTGGACGAGGCGTCGTTCCGTTCGGCGCCGGTCCGTGGCCCGAGCCCCGCACCGACGGAGCGTCGCTCCTCGGCCGCGACCGGTGCCCACCGGCCCGGCTCCGCCCCCGGCTCCCCGGCCGGTCCGGGTCGGCCGCTGCGCCTCGACGAGGGGTGCACCGACGTGCTGGGGATGCTGCCGGCCCGGGACCAGCAGTTGATGCAGGATCCCTTCCTGACCGCGTCGGCGCCGCTGCGCAGTGACTTCTTCGCCTACCGCACCGGCAGCGCCAACAGCCTCAACGGCGCGACGATCCGGCTCTGGTGCTACCTGACCGACACCCGGTCGTTGACCTTCTGTGCCGCCGTGGGACACGGCTACCGGGAGGGGGTCGGGGCACGGGCGTGGGAGACGACCTGCTGGCGGGCGAGCACCCGACCGGGGGCGAAGGCGGCCGGTCGGTGAGTGCGTCCCTGCGGGACCTGGGCGGTCGGGACCCGTACGAGATCCTCGGGGTCGACCGGGACGCGACGACGGCGGAGATCGTCGCCGCCCACCGGCGCAGGGTACGCCTGCTGCACCCGGACACGGCGACCGGGGACGCCGATGCCGCCACCCTGCTGAACCTGGCCCGGGACGTGCTGTGTGACCCGGAAACCCGGCGGGCGTACGACCGGCAGGTCGCCGACGGGGTCGATCCGGTCGACGTGGCGCCGCCGACCACGTCGCTCTGGGACGACGACGGGGTGATCCCGGGCGCGGTCGACTCGCCGCACACCGGGTGGTACCGGGACCAGCCGGACCCGGTGACGACCGAGGTCCACCCGGACGACCCGCCGCCGTAC
>NZ_WVUH01000678.1 GCF_017614955.1 Micromonospora echinofusca | reverse complement strand
CCCCTGATGTCCCCCATCCCCCGTCGTTCGGCTCTCGGCATCCTCACCGTCGGTGTCTCCGCGGCAGCGGTCAGCGCGTTCGCCGCCACCGCCCCCAGCGGCCAGGCGATCCACGCCGGCCTGCCGAAGCCGACCCGGACACCCGAGGCGCCGTCCCGGGGCGACGTGGTACCCGTGGAGAACCGGCTGCTGGGCTCCCCGACCTGGCGTCCCGGGGCCGGTGGCACCCGCGCCGCCGACGACCGGGGCGGGCAGATCCAGGGGTACGCCTCGACGACCAGCGCGGCGGCGGGGGAGACCGTCGACTTCCACGTCAGCGTCAACCCGGTGGAGCAGTTCAGCGTCACCGTGCACCGGCTCGGCTGGTACGGCGGGGCGACCGCGCGCCCGGTGCTGACCAGCCCCACCATGGCCGGGGTGCCCCGGCCGGTGCCGGTGGCCGACCCGGAGACCGGGCTGCTCGACTGCCGCTGGCCGGTGAGCTGGAGCCTGCGGGTACCGGACGACTGGCTGTCCGGGCTGTACGTGGCGGTCTTCACCACCACCTCCGGCTGGCGGTCCTGCACCCCGTTCGTGGTCCGCGACGACCGGCACCGGGCGGACTTCCTGGTGGTACTGCCCTTCTCCACGTACCAGGCGTACAACCTGTGGCCGCTGGACGGGCGGACCGGCAAGAGCCTCTACTACGGGTACGCCGCCGCGGGCCGCCCCGGCGTCGACGGCACCGACAGGGACCTGGTCTACGACACGCGGGCGGTGCAGGTCTCCTTCGACCGGCCGTACTCCGGTGACGGGCAGGCCAAACACATGGACCGCGACCACGACGCGATCCAGTTCCTGGAGCGCCAGGGCTACGACGTCACGTACGCCTCGACCGTGGACCTGCACACCGGCCGGATCGACCCGGCCCGCTACCACGGGATCGTCTTCGTCGGCCACGACGAGTACTGGTCGGCGGCGATGCGGCAGGTGGCCACGAAAGCCGTCGAACAGGGCACCGGCCTGGCCTTCCTCACCGCCAACAACGTCTACTGGCAGATGCGGATGGCGGCCGCCGCCGACCAGTACTC
>NZ_WVUH01000677.1 GCF_017614955.1 Micromonospora echinofusca | reverse complement strand
GTACGGCATCCTGACGGCTGACCCGCCGTCCCCTCTGGAGGCTCAGGTGACCACATCCGCCGTCCCGGCGGTACCCGCCGGCGTCGCGCTCGTCACCGCCGACGTCGACGCCGCCCGCAGTTTCTACGCCGACCTGCTCGGCTGGACGTACGCCGAGTCGGCCGCCGGGATCACCGCGGTCGCCGACGGGGAGCCCGCCGCCGCACTGCACGCCGGTGCCGGACCGGCACGCTGGTGCACGGTCTTCGCCGCCGAGGACCCGGCCGCGGTCCGGGCCGCCGCGCTCCGCGCCGGGGCCCGCCTCGACGGGGTCGACGTACACGATCCGCTCGGCGGGCACTTCCGCCTCGGCGCCGCCGGCACCTCCGCCGTACCCGGCCCCGGTCGGCCCTGCTGGTACGAGTACATGACCACCGCCCCGGACGAGGCCGGACGGTTCTACACCGACGTCCTGACGTTGCCCGCCTCCGTGCCGCCCGGAGCCCCCGACGACTCGTACGCCGTGCTCACCGCCGACGGTCGCCCGGTGGCCGGCCGACTGGCGCTGCCCGCGCCGCTGGCCGGCGTGCTACCCACCGGCTGGATGGTGTACTTCGCCGTGGTCGACCCGGACGCCGCCGCCGCGCGGGCCGAACAGCTGGGTGGACGACTGCTGGTGCCGCCACGCGACGTGCCGACCGGCCGGGTCGCCGCGATCGCCGACCCGGCGGGCGCGGTGTTCACCGTCATCCGGCCCACCCCGGCCCCGGCGTAGTTCCCGGAGCCGGGCGCGTCGGCACCGGACGGAGCCGACCGGCCGCCGTTCCGTCCATTTCGGATCGACCGATCGTCGCCGGTGCTCCGGCCGCCGATTCCCGCCGACGCTGTTCCCGCGCCTGACCAGCGGATACCGGACGGCGGGGGTGGCGTGACGGTGGCTGTCCCGGCCCGGACGGTCGCCGCCCCATACCGTTCCCGCGCGGAACCGGATATCGTCGTGTGCGCACACGATGATCATGGCGTCGCCCAGTACCATCGCGGCAGCCCCGGTGCCGGACGGCCGGGCGGTGGAACGGACGACACCCGGGCGGGTGGGGCC
>NZ_WVUH01000676.1 GCF_017614955.1 Micromonospora echinofusca | reverse complement strand
CCCCGGCCCAGCAGACCGCCCTCACCGCCACCTCCGGTCGTCCCCGCCCACCGCAGCGGACCGGCCCCCGGTTCCGCCCGGGACACCCGCCGGACGCCAGGTCGGCGGGTCGGCTCCCGGGTCGAGGACCTGCCCGGTCTCGGCGAGCTGCTTCGTCTCGCGCAGCGCGGCGCGTACCGCCAGCCGGGGGTCGTCCCCGGTCAGGTGGGCGGCCATCCCCGGCAGCCCGACGTCGCCGCCCCGGGGCCGGGCAGCCAGTTCGGTGCCCTTCCCGCCCGGCGCCGGACGCAACCGGACCTGCACCGCGTGCCCGAGGCGGGCCAGCGGCGCCGGCAGTTCGCCCGAGGGCAGCAGATCGGTGCGGGACCGGTTCACGGTGACCACCTCCCAGCGGGTGGCCGGGTCCCCGCCGGCCGGGTCCGGCGTCGCCGGCCAGGTGTCCCGGCCCCGGCGGACCAGCGCGCGGCCGACCGCGATCCCACCCGCCGACACCGCCAGTGCCGCTGCACCCCGCGTCACCCAGCTCACCGGCATCTCCCCTCCGCCGTCACCGTCGGTGTCCTGATCGTGCGCCGGCCGGGGGTGAACCGGGCTCGCCCACAAGGGGTGAACCGACGTCCGCCGGGTATGCGCGGGACGGCGTGCGAGGGGGGCGCGCCCGTCCCGGGCACGGTGGCGGGCCGGCGCGGATGGGGAGGCCGGATGCCGGAGAACCTGAGCTGGCCGGACAGCGGCGCCGGGAGCGGCGGTGCGGGCCGTCCGGCGTCAGCCGGGGCAACGGTCGCCACCGTGACACCGGAACCGGTACCGCTGCTCGCGGCGAAGCTGGCCGTCGCCCCACTGCCCGAGCCGGTGCTCGTCCGGTCCCGGCTGCTCGCCCGGCTCGACGCGGCGGCGACCGGCCCGGTCACCCTGGTCCGCGCGCCCGCCGGCTGGGGCAAGACCACCCTGCTCGCCTCCTGGTTCCGGGCCGGGATGGCGCAGCGCGGCGCTGCCTGGCTCTCGGTCGGGCCGACCGAGAGCGCCGGGCGACTCTGGCCCTACCTGCACGCCGCCCTCACCGCGACGGTCTCCGCAAC
>NZ_WVUH01000675.1 GCF_017614955.1 Micromonospora echinofusca | reverse complement strand
CCGGTACCTGGACGGCGGGCACCACCTACCAGACAGGCAACCAGGTCACCTACGGTGGCGCCGGTTACCGGTGCCTCCAGACGCACACCGCCCAGCCGGGCTGGGAGCCACCGAACGTACCCGCCCTGTGGGCCCGGCTCTGACCGCTGCCGGGCAGCACGGCTGCCGGTGCGTCCCCCGCCCGTCCGGGACGCACCGGCGGTGCGCCGTCCACCGGGCAGGCCCGAGGAGACCGTCGGCGGCTTGCGGGACCGGCACACACTGTGGACACGCGCTCCAGGAGGTGGACAGTGACCGACCAGCCGCCGCACGTACCGCCGCCACCCGGTCCCGGACCGGCACCGGGCCAGCCACCGTACCCGCCGCCCTACCCGTACGCGCCCCCGTTCAACACGTACGCGATCCTGTCCCTGGTCTTCGCCGTGATGGTCTTCCCGCCGCTGGGCGTCTACTTCGGCAACCGGGCCAGGGACCAGATCGCCCAGACCGGTGAGCGGGGCAGCGAACTCGCCACCGCCGGCATCGTGGTCGGCTGGGTGTTCACCATCATGTACGTGGTCTTCATTCTGATCTGGTGCGCCATGGCCGGGACGATCCTCTCCGGCTCGACCGGCTGACGCCGGGACCGGTCACAACTCGGGCGAGCGGAACGCCACGGTGGTCCGCTCACCGAGCCGCTCCACCTCGACCAGCCCGTCGTGCAGCAGGTCCAGGGCCTCCTCCGGCCGGTCCCACCGCTCCAGGTGGTCGGCGAGCAGCAGCACCGTGGTGGCCAACTCCCGGCGCCGCCCGGACCCGCGGTACCCCTGCACCGCGTCCCGCAGGTGCCGCTCGGCACCGGCCCGGTCCCCGGCGTCGGCGCAGAGCAGACCCTGCACCCGGGCCGCCCGGGCCACCCACGGACCGTCGGCACCCGATTCCAGCGCCTCCCGCACCAACGCGCCCGCCTGCTCCGGCTGCCCGAGCGCCCGGTACGCCTCGGCCAACTCGACCCCGGTGTCCCGGGCCGACGCCACCTGCCCGGCACCGAGGAGCGCGGCGTGCGCGGTGGCGAGATCGGCCAACGCCCCGGCGACGTCCCCGGC
>NZ_WVUH01000674.1 GCF_017614955.1 Micromonospora echinofusca | reverse complement strand
CCCGCCGCCCACCCCCGCCGCCGTCGGCGAGCTGGCCCGGCAGGCCGGCATCGCGGCGACCGCCGTGGCGCCGCTGCGCGTACCGGGCTGCGACCTCGACACCGGGGTCTCCTGCTGGCTGTCGGTACGCCGGCCCGCCGCCGCAACCTGCCCCGAGCCGGCCCGCTGGCCGCCGAGCGCGGCGGACCGCGAGCGGGGCCGTACCGATCCCCGCTGCCGGCTGGCGGACGGCGGCTACTACTACACCTTCCACCTGGCGACCATGGTCGACGACGGCACCGCCCTGCCGTTGGTGACCGGTGCCGCCGGCGACGACCTGGCCCGCGCCACCGCCGTGCTGCGGGCCGGTGGGGTGATGGTCACCGACCCCTGGCTGGTGGAGGACGGGCGGGTCACCGTCGAGGTGTACCGGGCCGACCCGGACAGCAGCGAGCCGAGCGTGCGTTCGCTCGTCCTGCCCGGCTACGCCCTGACCACCGGTCTCCGGGCGGACCGGCAGGTCTACTCACCCGGCGCGCTCGCCCGCACCGGTCTCGCCGGGTACGACCTCGGTTTCGTGCTGGCCACCTCGACCACACCGACCGACGCCGCCCAGGGGCGTTTCACCGGCGCGCTGGCCCGGCAGGGCGACTTCCAGGTGAGCGTCGCGCCGGGCCGCGCACCCACCACGCCGACCCCGTTCGGGCTGGTACTGGCCGTCGCCGCCGGCCTGGTCACGCTGGGCGCCGCCGGGATCGCCACCGGCCTGGCCGCCGCCGAGGGGCGGTCCGACCTGACCACCCTGGCCGCGGTGGGCGCCAGTCCGGGGGTACGCCGCACGCTGGCCGTCAGCCGGGCCGGGGTGATCGCCGGTGTCGGTACCCTGCTCGGCATCGCGGCCGGTCTCGGGGCGGCCGGCACCATCCTCACCGCGCTCAACCGGGCGTACCTGGAGACCTGGCCGCCCAGCGACCCGTACCCGCTGGTCGTCCCGGTGCTGCCGCTCGGCGTCCTGCTCGTGGTGCCCCTGCTGGCGATGCTCGGTGCGGGACTGTTGACCCGGTCCCGACTGCCGATCGAGCGCCGTTTCGACTGACCCCGCCCGCCCGGCGCCC
>NZ_WVUH01000673.1 GCF_017614955.1 Micromonospora echinofusca | reverse complement strand
CGCCAGGTACGCGTCGATCGCCCACGCCGTACCCGGCGTCAACGCCCGACGCCGCGGCCGGCCACCCTTACCGACGAAGCGGACACTGCGGTGCCCCCGCTCGGCCCCCAGATCCGCCAGGTCCAACGACACCAGCTCCCCCACCCGCAATCCCAGGTCGGCCAGCAGACCCACCGCCGCCCGGTTGCGGGCCGCCGTGGGCCCGGTGTCCGCGTCCGCGGCAGCCAACAGGGCATCCACCTCCTGCGGCGTCAACCCCACCGTGGCCGAATGGTCCCGGTCGACCCGGGGCCGGTCCGCGCCGGACACCGGATTGGCCTCCACCGCCCGCAACTTCACCAGAAAGTCGTACCAACTCGACAACGCCGACAGTTTCCGCGCCACCGTCGCCGGGGTCAACACCCGACCGGTCCGCGCGTCCACACTCGCCTCCAACGCCCGCGCATACGCGTTCACGTGCAGAAATGTCACCGCCAGCGGATCCAGGTCCGCCTGCGCGCACCACCCCAGCCAGCCGGCGATGTCCCGCCGGTACGCCACCCGGGTGTGCTCGGACAACCGCCGGTTGAGCAGCCACGCCTCGGTGAAATCCACCGGACCGGCGGCGAGCGCCGGAAGACCACCGGGACGGGAAACCACAGGAACAACACCACCGGACATGACAAAAGGTTCTCAGGTTCACCCGTCGCGGTGACGCAGGCGCGCCCGACAGACACCCGACCGCGACACCACCCACCCCGGACCAGGCGGCTAACCTCGACCCGTGCGCGCGAGCCGGCTGCTGTCCCTGCTGCTGCTGTTACAGGCCCGGGGCCGCATGACCGCCCCCGAACTCGCCCGCACCCTGGAAGTGTCGGTCCGCACCGTCTACCGCGACGTGGAGGCACTGGCCGCCGCCGGGGTACCCGTCTACGCCGAACGCGGCCCCGTCGGCGGATACCACCTCCTCGACGGCTACCGCACCCGACTCACCGGCCTCACCGCCCAGGAAGCCCAGACCCTGTTCCTGGCCGGCATGCCCGGCCCCGCCGCCGAACTCGGCCTCGGCGCGGTCCTCGCCGCCGCCGAAACCAAACTCCTCGCCGCCCTACCACCCCCACTG
>NZ_WVUH01000672.1 GCF_017614955.1 Micromonospora echinofusca | reverse complement strand
GCGCTGCCCACCTCGACCTCGATGGTGCCGGCCCCGATCGTGGCCGGGGCCGGCACCATCGAGGTCGAGGTGGGCAGCGCAGACGGCTGGCAGACCTGGCGTGAGGTGGGCAGCTTCGCCGACTCGGGTCCGGACGACCGGCACGTCTGCGTGGACCGGTCCACCGGGGAGGTGCGGTTCGGCCCGGCGGTCCGGCACGCCGACGGGACGGTACGCCGGTACGGGGGGATGCCGGCGAAGGGGGTGGTGGTGCGGATCCCGGCGTACCGCAGCGGCGGTGGCCGGCAGGGCAACGTGGCCGCCCGCACGTTGACCGTGCTCCGCGACCCGGTGCCCTTCGTGTCCACGGTGACCAACCGGACGGCGGCGTCCGGTGGGGTGGACGGTGAGTCGCTGGACGAGGCCCGGGTACGCGGGCCGCTGACCGTGCGGACCCGGGACCGGGCGGTGACCGCCGAGGACTACGCGTACCTGGCCCGGGAGGCGGCACCGGAGGTGCTGCGGGTGCACTGCGTGCCGGCCGGCGATGGTTCGTCCACGGTGTGGGTGCTGGTCGTACCGGCCCTCGGCGAGCGCCAGGAGACCGAGAACGACAGCGCCCGGTTCGAGGCGCTGCGGCCCCGGCAGGAGGTGCTGGACCGGATCAAGGCGCACCTGGACGCCCGCCGCTGCGTGGGTGCGCGGGTACTGGTCGAACCGCCGTTCTACCAGGGGGTGACGGTGCTGGCCCGGGTACGCGCGCTGCCCCGGGCCACCGTTTCCCACCCGGAACTGCGGCGGCGGGCGACGCGGGCGCTCTACGACTACCTGGACCCGGTGGTCGGTGGGCCCGACGGCACCGGGTGGCCGTTCGGCCGCCCCGTCCAGTCGGGGGAACTGCACGCCGTGCTGCAACGGGTCGACGGGGTGGACCTGGTGGAGGACGTCCGGTTGATGGGTGCCGATCCGCACACCGGTGAACGCGGGGCGGAGGTGCAGCGGCTCGACCTCGACGGCCGGGCGCTGGCGTTCTCGTACGACCACCAGGTGCGGGTCACCGGTTGACCGGTGGCCCGCCGGGCCGGGTCACCGGGCGGGGTGGCCCGCCGGAGGCAGGAGGGGATCA
>NZ_WVUH01000671.1 GCF_017614955.1 Micromonospora echinofusca | reverse complement strand
GGCCTGCACGGTCGTCCGGCCGGTGCCGAGGGGGTAGTCGGCGCCGTTGTTGTTGTCCCACTGCCCGGCGTTGTTGTTGAACGCGGCCTTCATGGTGGTCGCCGCGCCCAGGTCGACGACGCGTTTGGCCCAGCCGGTGCAGGCGGTGGTCATGGCCAGCCCGGGGACGGTGGTCCACGACCCGCCGGTCGGCTGGTAGTGGATGTTCGCGCTGGTCCAGCCCCGGGTGGCGGTGTGGTAGTAGACCTCGGCGGTGGCGCCCGGCGTGGGTGACGGCGCGGTGCCGCAGGGGTCGGTGGTGCCGAGCTTCCCGGCCGCCACGGTGACCACCCCGGTGCCCGCCCGGTAGTTCTGGCCGTTGTTGTTGTCCCAGGTGCCGGCGTTGTTGTTGAAGACCAGCTGGAGGCCGGTGGCCGAGCCGAGGTCGATGGTGCGTTTCCGCCAGCCGGTGCAGGCAGCCTCCATCGCCACCCCCGGGACGGCCGTCCAGGCCCCACCGTCCGGTGCGTAGTGGATGTTCACCGCGCCGGTCCAGGCGGCCGGTGGCTGGTAGTAGACGGTGACGCTGTTCGCGCCGGCCGCGCCGACGCCGCTGATCGGCAGTAGACCGATGCTGACCCCGACGGCGAGGGTGAGCGCACCCCATCGTCGCCGGCTACCGACACTGACCTTCATGGGACCTCCCGACCGGGACGGTGGACGCGTGGGCCGCCGATGGTGGAAGTTCTTGCTTACCCGGCAATGATCAATCAGCTCAGAGTCACTTAGCGATCACCCAGATTGACGCTTAGTGACCGGAGTCAACGGATCGATGCCCAGATCTGCAAGAACTTTCAAAGTTGCGAGGAAGTTACCAGGTCGTTTCCATCGACACCAGTACCTTCATTGATCACTTGAAGACCAGGACCCGGTGTCACAAATGGACTGACGCAGCTCAACCCGGCCGCCATGCCCACCCGACTGATGGAAATTGCTTGCCCTTCTCGCAACAAGTTGCAGGATCAGCCGACCGGGCCGATCCGGACACCCCGACCGGGAAACCCGATCGCTACTCGTGCGTAACTTTTCATTGACGTTGATGTGTTGCGCCCCGCATCATGTGTCCACGAT
>NZ_WVUH01000670.1 GCF_017614955.1 Micromonospora echinofusca | reverse complement strand
TTATTGAGCAGTAGCCCAAACATGCCGTGATCGTTGGGTGTGTATGGGTGTTGTGGTGCGTGATACGCGGTCGCTTTCCCCTGCGGCGCAGGAGGATTTGCGTCGCAGGGTGGTGGCGGCGGTCAAGGCGGGGATGAGTCAGGCCGCTGCGGCGCGGGCGTTTCAGGTGGCGCCGAAGACGGTGTGGCGGTGGGTGGACGCCTTTGACCGTAAGGGGAACCGGGGGTTGAACGCCCGCCGGCGTGGGCGGCGTGCGGGAGAGCAGAAGGCGTTGACCGCGCGGCAGCAGGCCCGGGTACGGCGGGCGATCATCCACCAGTGTCCGGACCAGCTTGCCCTGCCCGGCCTGGTGTGGACCCGCCCGCAGGTGCGGCAGCTCATCCGTGGTTGGTTCGGCCTGGAGTTGTCGCTGGTCACGATCGGCGTGTACCTGCGGTCGTGGGGGTTGTCGCCGCAGAAGCCGGTCCGGCGGGCCTACGAGCAGGACCCGCAGGCGGTCACCGAGTGGCGGGAGGTCACCTACCCGGCCATCGCCGCGCAGGCCAGGCGGGACAAGGCGGTGATCCTGTGGCTGGACCAGACCGGGTTGCGCTCGGATGCGGCGGTGGGCACCACGTGGGCACCGGTCGGACAGACCCCGGTGGTGGCCAAGACCGGCCGCCGGTTCGGGGTCAACGTGATGGCCGCGATCAGCAACAGAGGCGAGTTGTACTTCACCTGCTACACCGGTTCCTTCACCGGCGAGGTGCTGGTGACGTTCCTGGCCCGCCTGACCCGTCACCTCGACCGGAAGATCCACCTGATCGTCGACGGGCATCCCGTGCACCGCCGGACCATGGTGCGCGACTGGCTGACCGCACACGCCGACGACATCGAGATGCACTTCCTGCCCGGCTACGCCCCTGAACTCAACCCCGTGGAACTACTCAACCACGACGTCAAACAGCATGTGGCGCAAGCGAACCCGGCCAACCCCGTTGACCTGGCCGCCGCGGCCAGCCGGCACCTGCGTCGTCGGCAGAACCAGCCAGCCACGGTGAAAGCCTTCTTCGGTAAGCCTGAAGTCCGCTACGCCGCCGGATGACCACGGCATATTTGCCCTACGGGTCAATAAC
>NZ_WVUH01000066.1 GCF_017614955.1 Micromonospora echinofusca | reverse complement strand
GTGGTCCGGGGGGCGCGCAGCACCGGCCGGGACGGTGCGGCCGGCGGGTTCCCGAACTGGCTGGTGCGGTTCCCCCCAGCCGGGGCGGCCGGTCCGGCCACGTTCCGGCCGTCCGGTCCCGGTGCCCCGGTGCGGGGCGCCGACGGGGTGCCCGGTGGCAGCGACGACCCCGGCGGTCCGGACTGCTGCGAGCCGGGCGGGGCGGCACCGATGGTGCGCTGCGGGCCCCGACCACCGAACTGCGGGGTGCCCGGTGCGCCCCGGGCCGGGTTCTGCGGCGGGGAGGGCGGCAGTCCCTCGCCGGGCGTACCCGGCACGGTGGGTACGCCGCGCAGCACCCCGGGCACCCCGCCGCGCGCGTCGCCCAGCAGGTTCGTACCCCGGGTGAGCGCGGAGTTCGGCAGCGAACCGGTGCCGGGCTGCTGCCCGGTACCGGGGAGCCCGGGTACGCCGGGCGCGTTCGGGGCGCCCCGGACCGGCAGGTTGCCGACTCCCGGTACCACGGGCGGGACGACCGGTGCGGTCGGCAACGTCGGCGTCGGGGTACCCACCTCGGGGACGGTGATCTCCGGGGTGGGGGTGGTCTGCTGCCCCCGGTCCTGACCGGTCCCGGTCTGCTCGGCGACCAGGCGGCCCACCGCACGCTGGAGGTTGGGGTCCGGCGTGGGCACGTTCCGGGTACTGATCGTCGGGGTGGTCACGTTCGGGGACCCGCCGATCTGCGGCGGGCCGCCGATCGACGGCAGCCGGCCCCGCATGTACCGGGCCAGGAAGTCGGGGTTGGGCTGGACCGCGTCGGTCGGCCCCTCGTAGACGGTGGCCCGGCCGCCGTTCAGGTCCTCGCTCATGATCGACCAGTAGGACCGGGCCATCTCGTACTGGATCTGCTGGGCCCGTTTGCTCCACATGATCTGCTCGGTACGCAGCGCGGTGACGTACTTGTCCTGGGCGTGGGGACCGGCGTCCTCGATCGACACGTCGGTGCCGATGTTGCGCTCCTGCCACTCCCGGCCGAAGGTCACCATCGCCTGCTTGTACTCGGCGTACAGGGTGCTCATCCGGCTCTGGTGGCTGGTGATCGTGTCGGCGAGGGAGAGCGTGCCGAGCCAGTTGGTGATGGCGGCGCTGCGCCAGTCGTCGAGGGACTTCAGGGTGGCGCCCGGCCCCCGGGCGAGGAAGGCGTCGGCGCCCTTGCCGGTCCAGCCGCCGGAGTTGCCGGGGCTGCCGTCGCCGCCGTACTTCAGCCCCCGGGCGGCGTTCAGTACCCGGTCGGAGATGTCCTGGATGACCTGGCTGACCCGGTACCACTGGTCGGCGGCCTCCCGGACCGCGTTCGCGTTCTGGGCCATCACCCGTTGGTAGATCTTCTCGATGCTGTCGTTGGCGAACAGCTGGTTGGAGCGTTCCTGGTCGGCGTCGCTGAACTTCGGATCGTCCCAGTTGATGGTCGGCTCGATGTACTCCCCGCTCTCCGGCGGCGGGTAGTAGCGGATGTCCTCGCCCATCCGCCGGGCCAGTTGCCGGCTCTGCAGCAGCAGGGTGTTGTCCGACGTGCTGTAGCCGAAGTACGGGTCCTCGCCACCCATCGCACCGTCCCCCTAGTACCCGCGACCGAACTCTTTGACGAACCAGTCCTCGCCGGCCGTGTCGAGCTGCTGCTCGGCCTGCTGCACCGGGCCCATGTCGGGCTCGGTGCGGTGCTGCCCCGGCTCGATGACGACCGGGTCCGAGGTGGTGGTCTGCTCCTTCGGCTTGCCGTCGGCACCGGTGGTGGTGACGGTCGTCTCGTTGGTGACCGTCATGGTGCCGTCCGGGTCGGTCACCGTGGAGGTCCGGGAACTGCCACCGTCGCCCCGGGTGGTCGTCGTGCTCTGCACCTGGTATCCACCGTAGACCCGGCTGTCCTGCTCGGTGGTGGTCTGGAGCACCACCGAGCCGGGACCGTAGAACGTCGTGGTGGTCGTGGTGCCCACCTCGTACGACCCGCTGGACTGGGTGGTGGTGACCTGCTTGCTGGAGCCGTCCGGGTAGAGGTAGATCGTCACCCCGTTGGCCGGGTAGATCACCCGGGCCAGGTCGTCGTTGCCGCTCAGGGCCATCGCGGTCTGGCCGCTCTGCTGGGCCATCCGGGTTTCGTACTCCGACCAGGACTCCACCGGACGGAAGCCGGGTGGCGGCTTGGCCCCCGGGTCGGAGAAGGCGAAGGAGACGTCGTCGAGGCCGGCCGCCGACTCCCGGTCGGTGCCCTCGTACATCTCGGCGACCACCAGGGCCGCCGAGCCGATGTTGCGGATACCGTCGAGCACGTCGCGCAGGAAGTACTGGAAGTCGCTCTGCCGGTGGCTCAGCAACCGGGCGGCGGCGGCGCCCTCCGGGAACACCCCGGCTGCCCCGGCGGGGCGGGCCAGCCCCTCCTGGATCAGCTGGGTCATGGCCGACACCTCCATGGCCGCCGGCCCGGTGGCGTCCGCCTGCACGTCGAGCATCTCCAGGTAGTAGCTACCCAGGTCGGTGATGTCGACGTTGACGTCAGGTCCCGCGAAGGACTTGTAGTCCGACGGCGAACCCCCGCCGTCGCCACGATCATCCGGTCGACCCACTGTGCCCTCCCCCGATCAACGTCAACCCGTGCGGAGCCGTACCACGGGCGGTGCCCCGGCGTCGTGGGGCACCACCCGTGGGCGGATCACATACCAGCGGCGATCTGCTGGTCGACCTGCTGCATGCGGTCGGCCGAGGCACCGAGGCTGACCCCGAGCCGGGTGAGCGCCTCCTTGATCTCGGTCGCGCCCTGGTTCCACTTCGCCCGCGCCTCGTCGCACGCCTGGCCGGCGGAACCGGACCAGTCCTGGGCGAAGAGCTGGGTGAACTGCGTGTAGAGATCCGACAGGGCGTTGTCCATCTGCCCCTGGTACGTGCCGATCGCGGTTGCGACGTCGGTGATCGCACCGAAGTTGTAGGTGATCGAGTTGGGATCGGTCATCTGACTATCGCCTCTCCAGGTCTCTCGTCCGGGTGCTCAGCCGCGCAGCGCCGCGATGACGCTGCTGTTGCCGGTGGCCTCGGCGGCGGCCCGGATCTCCCGCGCCGCGTCCTCGTCGTTCACGCCGTACTGGGAGGAGGCGTTGCTGATCTTGCCGGCCAGCTCGTCGAGCGCGTTGAGGATGGTGGTCAGGCCGGAGTTCAGGTCGGCGGACACGCTCTGCAACGCGTTGTTCGCCGAGCCCCGCATCCCCGCGCCGCCCAGCGCCTGGATCCGGTCGAGCAGCTGCGCCATCCCGGTCGCCAGCCCTTCGCCGGTGTCCATACAGCGCTGCGCCATCGTGTTCAGCTGGTCCTGGGTGGCATGTACCTGCCCAACGCCTGGAGTACCTGTCAAGGTGGATTCACCCCGCTTCGTCGTGACGCCCCCCGGCCAGGGGAGCCTCCCCTCGCGCGCATGACCGCTCATACGTCGCGTTTTTGCGAAAGTGAAACTATCGTGCTTCGTCCACTCAGACCAGCTCAGCCCAGTCGCCCGCGACCAGGGTGAAACACCCGCCACCACTCCAACCAGCAAAGATTCGGATCCGTCAATGCAGAGGCCCCAACTCAGGTTAATCAACCGGTGACCTTTGCCCCGCCGATCCGCACGGGTTCCACAGATCTGGCGCCGCCGTCGTCTACAACTACGACGGAATGGTCGCGTCGGACGGGGGCGAGTCCGGTGTGGAGGACGCCGGGAAGTGACTGGCCTCACCGCTGGCCGACCGCGAGGGGCCCGGTACCGGCCAGCGGACCTGACCGGACCCGTCGACACCGCAGGCCCGGGGCGACGCCCCGGGCCCACGCGCGTCGACGACGGGTCAGCCGAAGACCCAGTTCCAGGCGGAGACCACCCACTCGGTCTGTCGCAGGTAGGCCAGCCCGAGCCCGACCAGGAAGACCGCCGTCACCAGGTGCGCGCCCCGGGCGGTACGGCGGACCCGGCCGAGCTGCCGCTCCCAGACCACCCGACCGAGCAGCCGGGCGAGCCCGAACAGCCCGACCGCGACGAGGAGGGACAGGACGAACGTCATCACCGGGCTGGTCAGGTCCCCCCGGGCGGAGATCGCCCAGACACCCCAGCAGACGAAGGCGAACAGCCCACCCGCCGCACTCCACTCGCCACCGAGCTTGAGCTGCGCCACGTGGTAGCTCAGCGGCAACCGGGGGCGCGACTGCTCCCCCCAGTGCGCGTCGGCCGGATCCGACCCGACGGCGGTGAACTGCTCGGTCCGGGGCGCCCGGCGGGCCCCCACCGAGGCGACCCCGCGCAGGAAGCCCTCCTGCCGGGTCGGGTCGGCGGCGTCGGGCGGCGGGGGAACCGCAGCCCGTCCCCGCTGCGACGGCACCCCGACGCCGTTCGGCTGCGGCGGCACCTCGACGGTCCGCTCCGCCCACGGTCGCGTCTGGTCTGCCATGTCGTCCTCCCCATCGCCGGGAACCCGTCCGGCCGGACGGCCCCGCTGGTTCGAGGGTAGCCAGTGCACAAATCGGTCGCCCGGCCACGCGCCGGGAGACCACCCGGAAACACCGACCGGGCCCGCGCGACCGGTACGGATCGTCGGCTCAGCAGGTACGGTCGGCTGATGGCGGATGCGGAGCGCCGGCGGCGCCGGCTGCGACACGGCGGGGCGGAGAGCACGGTACGGGGCGACGGCAACGGATCGGCGGCGACCACCGACCCCTACGACGGTCCACCGGCACCCGCCGGACGACGCCGGCCCGGTACCCCCGGCGGGGAGGACCGCGACGGCGAGCGGGGTCTGCGCGGGCTGGTCGGGTCGGGTGCCTCGCAGGTCGCGCCCGGCGCCGCGCTCCGGGCCCGGGACGCCGCCCGCCCCACCGAGGCGGACCTGGCCGAGGCGGAGCGTCGGGTGACCGTGGTACGCCGTAACTGGACACCCCGGGAGGAGTCGCCCCGCCCCGGCCGCTGAACGGGCCGGCCCGGGTGACCCGGGCTCGGATGCAGGGCCGGACGCTTGCCGGCCCGGGTGACCGGGACGCTCGGATGCCGGAGCCGGGTGCCTGGACGCGATGGCCGGCGGCGGCCGGGTGACCGCCGCCGGCGCCGGGTCAGGGCAGTTCGGGCAGCTCGCGGGCCTTCTCGTAGGCCGCGACCTGGGCGATCCGCCGGGCATGCCGCTCGTTGCCGGAGAACGGGGTGCTCAGGAACGCCTCGACGATCCGGGTGGCCTCGTCCAGGGTGTGCTGCCGGGCACCGACCGCCACCACGTTGGCGTCGTTGTGCTCCCGGGCGAGCTGGGCGGTTTCCAGGTTCCAGGCCAGTGCCGCCCGCACCCCGGCGACCTTGTTGGCGGCGATCTGCTCACCGTTGCCGGAACCACCGATGACCACACCCAGGCTGCCCGGGGACGCCACCACCCGGTCACCCGTGTGCAGGCAGAACGCCGGGTAGTCGTCGTCCGGGTCGTAGGCGTGCGGCCCGACGTCGACCACCTCGTAGCCCTGCTTGGCCAGATGACCGACCAGGTGCATCTTCAACTCGTAACCGGCGTGATCGGAGCCCAGGTAGACGCGCATACCGCGCAGTCTGACAGGCCGCTCTCCACGGCGCCGCAGGGGCGGCGCCGTGGACGCGATTCGTCACACCACCGCCGCCCCCGTGGGGCGGCCGGGCGGTCGGACACCCCGTTCAGCGGGCGGAGTCGGTCCCCAGCTCGGCGAGGACCAGGCCGCCACGGGCCTTCGGGGTGAACCAGGTGCTCTTGCGCGGCATCTTCTCCCGGGCCAGGTTGACCGCGACGAAGTCGTCGACGGTCACCGGGGCGATCAGCACCGCCAGCTCGGCACGACCCGCGTCAACCTCGCCGGTCAGCCAGGAGGCCGGATAGTCGCCACCGACGTAGGTGACCCGCTTGTCGCCCGGGTCCAGCCCGAGCGCGTCACGCAGCAGGAACCGCTCGACCAGCGCGTGGTCGAGGTTCTCCACCACGCCGCCGGGGCCCGCCGGCAGGGTGATCGCGTACCCCCGACCGGCGAGGTAGAGGTGGACCGTCCCGCCCGAGGCCGGTACGTCGACCGGCCCGTCCAGCGGCTCGACCCGGGCCCCCGCGTCGCGCAGCCGGTCGAGCAGCTCGTCGGCGCCGACGGTCAGCTCGCTGACCAGCCGGTTGTAGGGCTGGATCGCCACCGAGGCGGGTGTGGTGATCACGGCCAGGAAGCGGGGCAGCCCACCGGTCTGGGCGGCCAGGCTACGGTGGTTGCCGTCGGCCACCACCAGCTCCCCGCCGCCGGCCAGGTCGCGCAGGGCGTCCTGCTCCGGCCCGGGGCCCAGCAGCCAGATGGCGTGGGTACGCCCCGCCTGGTCGGTGTCGGTGGCGGCCGGGGCGCCGGCCGCGTCGGTGGCCGCCGCGAGTGCGGCGTGCAGCTCGTCGCCCCGCCCGGTCTGGAGCAGGAGTACCGGTGAGAGCAGGTGACCGAGCGCCTCGGCGAGCGCCACCCGCTCGCGCACCTTGGCGATGAAGACGTCCTCGTTGCGGATCACCAGCCCCGGCTCGTCCGCGCTGGTGGAGATCTCGTCGGTGTCCACCAGCGCGAACATGCCGTACGCCGGCTCGTCGAGCGGCGAGCTGATCCGGTACAGGACCACGACCTGCTCGGCCGGGGTGTAGCTGCCGTCCGCCTTGGCCTCGGCGAGCCGGGCGACCGCGTCGGGGAGCGCGTCGAGGAAGGACCGACCGAGACTCCCGGGCGCCCGGTGGGGCATCTCGATGGCAAGGGCACTGTGCGGGTTCGCCTCGATGATCGCGGTGATCTCCGCGTCGTCGGCGAACTCGTCGTAGTTCTGCGCGCCGGTGCCGCCAGTGGTGATCCAGGCCCGGGCGATCGGATGCACGACCGTCATGCCGCTGACGCTACCGCTGGCCGACGGCGCCGCGACGGACACCCCGGACGTGTCCACTGGTTGGTGTGACCGTTCCTGACCGGGTGGCCGGCCCCGGTGGCCCGCCCCGGTCGGGGTGGCCGGCTTCGACGGGACTGCCCCGGTCGGGGTGGCCGGCTTCGACGGGCCCGTCAGGCCGGGTCACCCGGCCGACGGTGCCGTCCCGGGCTGGTCGGGGCCGGGACCGGGGGCGGGCCGACCGGGCGCAGCCGCGCGGCCGGGACCGGTCCCGGACGGGACCGGGCGGGTACCGGCACGGCCGGACCGGGGAAGCTGAGGCGCGACGGGGCCGCCACCGGGGCGACGCCCACCACGATCGGCGGGGCGAGCAGGTCGACCAGGTGTCCGGGCAGGTCGGGCTGGACCGTGGGCCAGGCGCAGTCGTCGACCGACCAGTACCCGGTACCGAGGTGCTCCGAGGCCGCTTCCCGGGACTGACGGGGCGTCGACCCGTCGGTGGCGGTACGACTGTGCTTGCCCATCTGGCTGCCTCCTCCGGTCACCGGTGCGGCCGGTCGCCCACCGCGGAACCGCGGTCCGGCACCCGGCCGCGACGACACCCAGTGCAACGATGCCGACCACTGCCCGGTCACGCGTTCCCGGGCCGGGACAGCAGCCGGGCTCCCCGGTGCAAGGAAGGGCCCCTTGTTAACACGGCCGTGTTAACAAGGGGCCCTTCCACTACCGAAAGCGTTAAGCGGGGGCCCTTCCTTGCACCTCAGTCGAAGATGGGGCCGAGGGTGCGGGTCCGCTTGAGTTCGTAGAAGCCGGGCGTTCCGGCGACCAGCAGGACACCGTCCCAGAGTCGGCCGGCCGCCTCACCCCGGGGCGCCGGGGTGATCACCGGGCCGAAGAAGGCCACCTTCTCCCCCGCCACCGGACCGGGGGCGTGGATCACCGGCGTACCGACGTCCTGGCCGACCGGCCGCATGCCCGCCTCGTGGCTGGCCCGCAGCGCCTCGTCGTACCCGGTGGAGCCGGCCACCTCGGCGAGCGCCGGGTCCAGTCCGACCTCGGCGAGCGCGGCGGCGAACAACTCCGGGCCCAGTTCCTGCCCGCCCAGGTGGATCCGGGTACCGAGAGCGGTGTAGAGATCACGGACCGCCTGGGCACCGTGCTGCTGCTCCACCGCGATGCAGACCCGCACCGGTCCCCAGCCGCTCTCCATCAGCTTCTGGTACTGCTCCGGTACGTCCCGCCCCTCGTTGAGTACCGACAGGCTCATGACGTGGAACCGGACGTCGATCGGCCGGACCTGCTCGACCTCCAGCAGCCAGCGGGAGGTGATCCAGGCCCAGGGGCAGATCGGGTCGAACCACATGTCGACAGTGACACGTTCGGTCACAGAAAGTCCCTCCGGAAGGACCGGACGTCGCGACGCCCGGGTGCATTTTCCACTGAATCTTCACCCCCCACCGCTGTGGTCGACAGGTGAATGAGACGGTGACCTCGGCCACCGACGGGCGCCGGTCATGGAAGACTCGGTCGGGGGCGGACCGCCACGAGCGGTCCCCGCGCTGGCAACGCCGTCGAGTATGGCGAGAATCGGATGGAGATACAGAGTGCCGGGAGTACGCAACCTGACACAGGTCGAGGCGACGGAGCGGGCCCGCCTGCTCGACGTCACCGGGTACGACATCGCCCTCGACCTGTCGGACGCCGGGCAGGCGGCCGGCAGCCGCACCTTCCGTTCGGTGACCGAGGTCCGGTTCAGCTGCACCGAGCCGGGTGCGACCACGTTCATCGAGGTGGCCGCCGAGTCGGTCCGGGCGGCGACGCTCAACGGCAGCCCGCTGGACGTCACCGGCTGGTCGGCCGAGAAGGGCCTGGCCCTGACCGGGCTGGCCGCGGAGAACACCCTGGTGGTGGATGCGGACTTCGCGTACTCCAGCAGCGGCCAGGGTCTGCACCGGTCGGTCGACCCGGTGGACGGCGAGACCTATCTGTACAGCCAGTTCGAGACGGCTGACGCGCAGCGGGTCTTCGCCTGTTTCGACCAGCCGGACCTGAAGAGCGTCTACACCTGGCACGCCACCGTCCCGGCGCACTGGCGGGTGGTGTCCAACATGCCGGTGGAGCGGGAGGAGGCGGCCGGGGAGGAGTCGAAGACCGTCCACTTCGCCACCTCGGCCCGGATGAGCACCTACATCACCGCGCTCTGCGCCGGCCCGTACCACGAGGTGCGGGACCAGCACGACGGCATCGACCTGGGCTTCTTCTGCCGCCGGAGCATGGCCCAGTACCTCGACGCGGACGACCTGTCGACCGTCACCAAGCAGGGCTTCGACTTCTTCCACGAGCAGTTCGGGGTGCGGTACCCGCTGCCCAAGTACGACCAGCTCTGGGTGCCGGACTTCAACGCCGGGGCGATGGAGAACTTCGGCTGCGTGACGCACGCCGAGTCGCACTACATCTTCCGTTCCCAGGTGACCGACTACGAGTACGAGCAGCGGGCCAACACGATCCTGCACGAGCTCGCCCACATGTGGTTCGGTGACCTGGTCACCATGCGCTGGTGGAACGACCTCTGGCTGAACGAGTCGTTCGCGGAGTGGGCCAGCCACTGGTGCAACACCCACGCCACCCGGTTCACCGACGCGTGGACGACGTTCCTGGCGGTCCGGAAGAACTGGGGTTACCGGCAGGACCAGCTCTCCTCCACCCACCCGGTCTACTGCGAGATGCCGGACCTGGCGGCGGTCGAGGTCAACTTCGACGGCATCACGTACGCCAAGGGCGCCAGCGTGCTCAAGCAGCTCGTGGCGTACGTGGGGCTGGATCCGTTCCTCGCCGGTCTGCGGGCCTACTTCGCCAAGCACACCTGGGGCAACGCGACCTTCGACGACCTGCTCTCCGAACTGGAGACCGCCTCCGGCCGGGAGCTGCGCAAGTTCGCCGCCCAGTGGCTGGAGACGGCACAGGTCAACACGCTGCGGCCGGAGGTGACGGTCGGCGCGGACGGCACCTACGAGCGGGTCACCGTGCACCAGGAGGCACCGGCCGGGCACCCCACGCTGCGTACCCATCGGATCGGGGTGGGCCTCTACGACCTGGTCGACGGGGCACTGGTCCGCCGGGAGCGGATCGAGGTCGACGTGGCCGGGGACCGCACCGAGCTGACCGACCTGCGCGGGGTACGGGTACCGGACGTGCTGCTGCTCAACGACGACGACCTGACGTACGCGAAGCTGCGCCTGGACGACCGGTCGATGGCGTGCGTGGTGCAGCACATCGGGGCGTTCGACTCGTCGCTGGCGCGGGCGCTGTGCTGGACGGCGGCCTGGGACATGGTCCGGGACGCGGAACTCTCCGCCCGGGACTACGTGGCGCTGGCCCTGGCCGGGCTGCCCGCCGAGACCGACATCAACCTGGTCACCCCGACGTTGCGGCAGGTCGCCAGCACGCTGTCCTTCTACGCCGACCCGGCCTGGGCGCCGACCGGTTGGGCCGACCTGGCCAGCAGCGCCTGGCAGGCGCTGCACCGGATGGAGCCGGGCAGTGGCTTCCAGCTCGCCTGGGCGCGGGCGTTTGCCTCGGCGGCCCGCTCGGACACCCACCTGGCGGCGCTGCGTGGCTGGCTGGACGGGGTGGAGGTGCCGACCGGGTTGACCATCGACACCGGGCTGCGCTGGACGCTGCTGGGGGCGCTGGTGGCCAACGGGGTGGCCGGTCCGGCGGAGATCGACGCCGAGCTGGCCCGGGACCGGACGGCCAGCGGTGAGCGGGAGGCGGCGCTCACCCGGGCGCTGCTGCCGACCCCGGAGAACAAGGCGGCGGTGTGGGCGGAGCTGACCGGTCCGGACACCCTGCCGAACTGGCGGCACCGGGCCCTGCTCCAGGGCTTCTACCACCCGGCGCAGGTGGAGCTGACCGAGTCGTACCGGGAGCGCTACTTCGCGGTGGTGGACCAGATCTGGGCCAGCCGGGACAGCGAGCCGGCGCAGGAGTTCGTCCAGTTCGCCTACCCGGCCTACCACGTGGACGCCGACACGGTGTCGGCCACCGATGCCTGGCTCGCCCTGCCGGACCGTCCGGCGCCGCTGCGCCGGCTGGTCGCCGAGGGCCGGGACAGCATCGTCCGGTCGATCAGGGCCCGTGAGCGGGACGCCCGCAGCGCCTGATCGGGTACCCGGCCCGGGGCCGGCGCGGTCCGTAACCGCGCCGCCCCCGGGCCGTTATCGTGTCCGGAGGAGGTGAGCCCGATGGCACAACCGAGCTTCGACTGGCAGCCGCCGGCCGAGGGGTGGCGGGAGGACGACCTGCTCCGCCTGCCCGAGGACGGGCAGCGTTACGAGCTGGTCGACGGGAGCCTGCACGTGACACCCCCTGCGGATGACGACCACCACGAGCTGGCCGACGAGATCCGGTTGGCGCTGCGCGGCGCCGCGCCGCCCGGCTGGCGGGTGATCCGGGAGATCGGGCTCCGGGTTCCCGCCGGCAACCTGATCCCCGACCTGACCGTGCTCCGGCCGGGTGCGCCCCGGGGCGTGCGGTGGCACGAGCCCCTCCACGTCGCGCTGGTGGTGGAGGTGGAGTCACCGGGCAGCCGGCGGCACGACCGGTTCACCAAACCCGCCCTGTACGCGGAGGCGGGCATCGAGTCGTACTGGCGGATCGAGCGGACCGACCTGGGCCCGGCGGCGCACCTCTACCAACGCGCCAAGATCGGGCACTACGAGCTGGTCGGCTCGGTGGGGCCGGCGGACCAGCTCCGGGTCGAGCTGCCCTTCGCGGTGACGGTCGTCCCGGCGGCCTGGACGGCCTGACCGGCACCGGGCGCCGGAAACGACGCGGCCCCGCCGCGTTTCCGGAAGTACCCGGAAACGCGGCGGGGCCGATACGTCAGAGCGACTTGCCGGCGTGGCTGGCGAGCTGGTCCAGGCCGCTGATGATGCCGCCGGCCAGGTCACCGCCGCCGAAGGCGGCCACCATGGAGAGCGCGGCCAGCTTGGCGTACGTGTCCGGGATGCGCTTGCGCGCCTCCTTGCCGGTGACGATCTCCAACTGCCGCTGGTTGGGCGAGATCGCGATCAGCACCGAGCGGGACGGCTCGGCGAGCTGGGCGTGCAGCCGCTCGGCGTGTGCCCGGACCGGCTCGTCCAGACCGCCGACGAAGACCGAGAAGACCAGCCCGGTCCCCTGGTCGGCGATGCGCAGGGCCTCGTCGATCCGGAGCAGCTGACGGGTCGAGAACGGGCCGTCCAGCACCTCGGGCCGGGTACCCACCTCGACCGACTTCTCACCAACGGTCACTTGCGCCTCCGGTTCCACCGGCCGGCACCGCGGTGCCCGCCTCCTCAAGCTTGCGGCTGGTCAGCGCCGGAGCCTGGGCACCGGCGGTGAGCGCCGCCCCGGCCGAGTCGGCCAGCAGCTCCGGGCGGCTCAGGAACCAGACCGGCGTGAAGTCGAAGGGCCGGCCCGGCCGGTAGCGCTTGGCACCACCACTGCCGCCGTGGCCACCGGCGAACGCCAGCGCGGCGACCACCAGCACCACGACTGCCGGGATGCCGACGAAGACCACCAACGTCTCGGTAACAGACAATCCCAACGCCCCCAGGCGGTAAGAGAGACCAGAGCACCGGTCGGATGGACGAGCGAGGTCAGCCGGCCGCCCGACTCAGCTGCTGTTCACGTTACTGGAGGGCACGGCCCCCCAGATCGCGGGGTGGCGATCCCACCCGCCGGAAACCTGTTCGAGCTGGGCGGCGGCGGCCAGCAACCGGGCGTCCTCGCCGTACCCGGCGGTCAGCAGGACACCGACCGGCAGACCGTCCCCGGTGATGCCGACCGGTACGGAGACCGATGGCTGGCCGGTGAGGTTGAAGACCGCGCAGTACGGCGAGAACCGCCGTTGCCGGTCGAAATCCTCGGCCGGGTCACCCGGTCCGGTGAACCAGCCGACCGGGGCCTGCGGGGTCGCCAGGGTCGGGCAGAGCAGCAGGTCGACCCCGGCGGTCCGACGCGCCGCCCGGCGGACCAGGGCCTGCAACTCGCCGAGGGCGGACATCAGTGCACCGGCGCTGACCTGCGCACCCTGCTCCCGCAGGTACCGGGTCAGCGGGAGCAGCCGGCTCTCCCGGTCGGCGGGCATCGGGGCGAGCGCCATGACGTACCAGACGGTCCGGAACAGCGGCCACGACTCGGGGCCGAACGGTGCGGGGACCTCGACCACCTCGTGGCCGGCGGCGGTGAGCAGGGTGGCGGCCCGCTCGACGGCGGCCAGCGAGTCCGGGTGCGGCGGTTCGTCGGCGAGCATGCCGGTGGTGAACCGGCCGATCCGCAGCCGCCCCGGTGCGGCGCGCCGGGCGGCAGCCAGGTAACCGCCCTCGGGGGGCGGTGGGGGCAGGTACGGCTCGCCCGGCACCGGGACGGACATCACATCGAGCAGGGCTGCGACATCGGTCACGGTCCGGCCGATCGGACCGTTGATGGGCAGGCCGAACGCGCCGAACCCGAGGGGCCCGCCGGAGACCGTACCCCGGCTGGGCTTGTAGCCGACCAGGCCGCAGATCGACGCGGGGATGCGCAGCGAACCGCCACCGTCGGAGCCCTGGGCGACCGGGGCCAGGCCCGCCGCGACGGCGGCCGCCGCACCGCCGCTGGAGCCACCGGCGGTGTACGACAGCTCCCAGGGGTTACGGGCCGGCGGGGCGACCAGGGTCTCCGAGTAGAGCGAGCAGCCCAGTTCCGAGGTGGTGGTCTTGCCGAGGCTGACCAGCCCGGCGGCGCGCAGGTGCCGGACCACGTCGGCGTCGATCGGTGAGGTGAAGTCGGCGAAGGCGGCCGACCCGAAGGTGGTGCGGACCCCGGCGGTCAGGGTCAGGTCCTTGATCGCGGTCGGTACGCCGTGCAGCGGTCCCCGCCCGTCCCTGGGTACCGCGTCGGCTTCCTGTGCCTGGCTCCGGGCCCGTTTCCCGGTCACCGTGACGAACGCGCCCACGGTGTCGCCGAGCGCGTCGATCCGGGTCAGGTAGTGGTCGACCAGCTCGACGCTGCTCAACTCACCCCGGTCGATGGCGGCGGCCTGTTCCAGTGCGGTCAGGTCGTGCGGCTCACTCATCCGGCAATGGTAAGGAAGGGCCCCTTCCTATCGTTTTCTGCATAGGAAGGGGCCCTTGTTAACACCTGTCGGCCGGGACGCCCGACGCCGCTAGGTGAAACGCGGCCTGGGAGCGGCCGAGGAAGCGCAGCGCGTTGCCGCCGAGCAGCCGCTGCCGCTGCTCTCCGGTGAGGAAGTCCGCGCGGTGCACCACCGCACCGACCGGCCGTTCGCCCAGCGGGTACGGGTAGTCGCTGCCGACGAGCACCCGTTCGTCGCCCATGGTGTCGACCAGCAGCCGCAGGGCGGCCGGGGCGAAGACCACCGAGTCGACGTAGAACCGGTCGAGGTAGCTGCCGGGCGGCGCGGTCGAGGCGCCCCGGACCAGGTCGCCCCGGCGGTGCCAGGCGTTGTCGGCCCGGCCCAGCCAGAACGGGAAGCTGCCGCCGCCGTGCGCGAAGCAGATCCGCAACGAGTCCGGTACCCGGTCGAAGACGCCGCCGAGGATCATGGCGAGGACCGACAGGTGGGTCTCGGCGGGCATCCCGGTCAGCCAGCGGGCCATCCAGCGGTCCAGGCGCGGCCCGTCGGGCATGTCCCACGGGTGGACGAAGACCGGGGCGCCCACCTCGGCGCAGTGGGTGAGGAAGGTGACGATGCCCGCGTCGTCGAGGTCCCGGTCGCCGACGTGGTTGCCGATCTCCACCCCGACGTGCCCGGCGGCCAGGCAGCGGTCCAGTTCGGCGCAGGCCGCGTCCGGGTCCTGCAACGGCACCTGGCAGAACGGCACCAGCCGGTCGGGGGCCGCCGAGGTGACCTCCAGGGTCAGGTCGTTGAAGATCCGGGCCACCTTGACCGCCTGGTCGGCCGGCCGGTCGTAGGCGAAGAAGACCGGGGTGGGCGAGACCACCTGGAGGTCCACCCCGTCGGCGGCCATGTCGGTCAGCCGGGTCCCGGCGTCCCAGCACTCGGCGCCGACCGGGCGGAACTCGGTCTCCCCCACCATGATCATGGCGGCGCGTTCGGAGTCGATCCGCAACCAGGGCCAGCCGGACCCGCCGCACGCCGCGCCGAGGTCGGGCCACCCCTTGGGTACGACGTGCGTGTGCACGTCGACCACCGGGGTACCCATCAGCCCTTGCCCGGGTGCAGGTGACCGCAGTTGCCGCAGGTCCGGGCGGCCTCGTCGGCGTAGAACGCGCCGAAGACCGGGGGCAGGTCGGCGGCGATGTCCCGGACCTGCAACTCCACCTCGTGCACCTTGTGCCCGCACTCCGGGCAGTACCACTGGAACGTCTCCAGGGTGCCCTCCTCGCGGACCCGCTCGACCACCATGCCGATCGAACCGGGTTCCGGGCGCTGCGGGGAGTGCGGGGTGTTTCGCGGCAGCATCCACATCTGGCCCTCGCGGACGTGCACGGTACGCGGCCCGTCCGGCAGCATCAGGTTGATGTGCATGTTGCCCTTGATCTGGTAGAAGAACTCCTCGTACGGGTCGACGTGGAAGTCGGTGCGCTGGTTGGGGCCGCCGACCACCATGACGATGAAGTCGTCCTGCCCGGGGAAGAGCTCCTTGTTGCCGACCGGCGGCTTGAGCAGGTGCTGGTTGTCGGCGATCCAGCCGGGAAAGCTGAACGGCTCGGCGATCTCGCTCATCGTGCGCCCCCTTCGGGTAGTACGGCCACGGCCTGCATCTCGATCAGCAGGTGCGGGTGCGGTAGCTGGTGCACGGCGACCGTGGTACGGGTCGGGCCGGTGGCGTCGAAGTGTTCGGCCCAGACCTCGTTGTAGCCGGCGAAGTCGTTCATGTTCACCAGGTACGTGGTGATCTGTACGAGATCCGACAGGTCCGCGCCGACCGCGCGCAGCAGGTCCCGGATGTTCCCGATCACCGCCCGGGTCTGCACCCGGATGTCCAGGTTGGTGGTACCGAACTCGTCCACCTCGACCCCGGCGAAGCTGTTGTCCGGCCGGCGGGACGACGTACCGGACACGAAGACGAAGCCGTTCGCCACCTTGACGTGCGGGAACGACCCGCGTGGCACGGCCTTGCCGGCCACCACCCGGGCGCCGTCGGGCGACCCCGGGCCACCGGTCCGGTCCACGCCGCCGCCCCCGTTCATGCCGCCGCCCGCAGGGTGGCCGTACCAAGCTTCTCCACCACCGCCCGGACGTGGCTGCCGGGCTTCAGCGGTACGGCGGCGGTGGCCGCCCCGGCCAGGAAGACCCAGCCCCCGGCGGGCCGGACGCCGTACCGGTCGGCGAGGCGGAGCCCCTCGTCGAGGGCACGACGCGGATCGCCGAGGATCGCCGCGGTCGAGCCGACCTGGGCGATCCGCCCGTCGACCTCCAGCAGCACCCCGAGGTTGTCCAGCCCGTCCGGCACCGGCGACCAGGGGCCGATGGCGTACGCGGCGGCGGAGGCGTTGTCCGCGACGACGTCGGGCAGCGAGAACCGGAAGTTGGCGTACCGGGAGTCGATCAGCTCGATGGCCGGCGCGACCGCCCGGACCGCGTCGGTGAAGTCCCCGACCGGCTCACCGGGCTCGGGCAGCCGGTCGAGCAGGAACGCGACCTCCGGCTCCACCCGGGGGTGGATGAAGGTGGCCGGGTCGACCGTGCCGCCGTCCGGTACCCGCATCCCGTCGGTGAGCCGGCCCCAGATCACCTCGTCCACCCCGACCTGGGCCATCTTGGCCCGGCTGGTCAGCCCCATCTTGAGCCCGACCAGGCGCTCACCCCGGGCCAGCCGGCGCCCGAGCAGTGCGGTCTGCACGGCGTACCCGCCGTCCACGTCGAGGGTGACCTCGTCGGTGAGCTGCCGGGTCGCGGCGGCGTCGCGGGCCGCCGCGTCGAGGCGGGCGGCCAGCGCCGCGACGTCCACCGGCGTCGCCTGGTCGACCGTCATCGGGTCTCCTCCCCGTCCCGCCGCGCCAGGTCGAGCGCCACGTCCACGATCATGTCCTCCTGACCGCCGACCATCCGGCGTCGTCCCAGCTCGATCAGGATCGACCGGACGTCGACCCCGTACCGTTCGGCGGCCCGTTCGGCGTGCCGCAGGAAGCTGGAGTACACCCCGGCGTAGCCCAGCGACAGGGTTTCCCGGTCCACCCGGACCGGCCGGTCCTGCAACGGCCGGACCAGGTCCTCGGCCGCGTCCATCAGCGCGAACACGTCGCAGCCGTGTTTCCAGCCGTGCAGTTCGGCGACCGCGACGAAGACCTCCAGCGGGGCGTTGCCGGCCCCGGCGCCCTGACCGGCCAGCGAGGCGTCCACCCGGACCGTCCGGCCGTCGGGTGAGCCGAGCGGCCCCGCCCCGGCGATCCGGCCGTGCTCGACCGCCACCACGCTGTTGGCCACCCCGAGGGAGAGGTTGTGGTGGGCGTGGATGCCGATCTGGGTGGTCGGTTCCAGCACCTGCCGGTACGCGTCGACCCGCTCGGCGACGTCGGACATCAGCAGCCGGCCCCCGGAGTCGGTGACGTAGACGCAGTGCGCGCCGTACGACTCCATCAGCTTCGCCTGCGCGGCCAGCCCGGCCGGGTCGTTCATGTGCGACATCATCAGGAACCCGGAGACGTCCATGCCGTTCTCCCGGGCCCAGGTGATGTGCTGCGCGGAGATGTCCGCCTCCGTGCAGTGGGTGGCGATCCGGACGCTGGTCACCCCGAGGTCACGGGCCGCCCGCAGGTCGGCGATGGTGCCAATGCCGGGCAGCAGCAGGGTGGTGAGTTTCGCGCCGGTCAGCACCTCGGCGGCGGCGGCGATCCACTCGGCGTCGCTGGCCGCGCCGTGGCCGTAGTTGACGCTGGACCCGGCGAGTCCGTCGCCGTGCGCCACCTCGATGGCCGCCACCCCGGCGGCGTCCAGCGCGGCGGCGATCGACCGCACCTGGTCAACGGTGTACCGGTGCCCGATGGCGTGCATCCCGTCGCGCAGCGTCACGTCCTGGATGTACAGCTCGGTCATCGCAGTGCCCCCTCCCGCCGGACGGCGACCAGCCGCTCGGCGGTCCGCAGCGCCGCCGAGGTCATGATGTCCAGGTTGCCGGCGTACGCGGGCAGGTAGTGCCCGGCGCCGGAGACCTCCAGGAAGACCGAGACCTGCAACCCGGTGAAGTGCCCGCCGAGCGCCGGGACGTGGCTGTCCACCCGGTCGAACTGGACGTCCTGCTTCAGCCGGTACCCGGGGACGTACTCCGCGACGGTGGCGACCATGTCCCGCACCGAGTCGGCGATGGCCGCCCGGTCCGCCCCGCCGTCCGGGCAGAGGCAGTAGACGGTGTCCCGCATCAGCAGCGGCGGGTCGGCCGGGTTCAGCACGATGATCGCCTTGCCGCGCCGCGCGCCGCCGACCACCTCGATCGCCCGGGCCGTGGTCTCGGTGAACTCGTCGATGTTGGCCCGGGTACCCGGGCCGGCCGACTTCGAGGCGATCGAGGCGACGATCTCCCCGTACGCCACCGGGGTGACCCGGCCGACGGCGGCCACGATCGGCACGGTGGCCTGCCCGCCGCAGGTGACCATGTTGACGTTGCGCTCGCCGAGGTGCTGGTCGAGGTTGACCGGCGGGACCACGTACGGCCCGATGGCGGCCGGGGTCAGGTCGACCACGGTACGGCCGTGCGCGGCGAGCACCGCGTCGTTGTACCGGTGGGCGCCGGCCGAGGTGGCGTCGAAGACCAGCTCGACGTCGGCGAACTCGGGCATCGCCACCAGCCCGTCCACGCCCTCGGCGGTGGTGGCCACACCGAGGCGGCGGGCCCGGGCCAGGCCGTCGGAGTCGGGGTCGATGCCGACCATCGCCACCATGCGCAGCTCCGTGCTGAGCCGCAGCACCTTGATCATCAGGTCGGTACCGATGTTGCCCGACCCGATCACCGCCACGCCGGTGGTCATCGCTGTACTCCTTCGCTGAAGCAGGTCCGGACCGAGCCGAGCCCGGAGATCCGGGCCTCGTACGCGGCGCCCGGGGTGACCGGGACCATCGGGCCGAGCGCCCCGGAGAGCACCACCTCCCCGGCCCGCAGCGGGTCACCGGCGCGGGCCATGGTCTGCGCGAGCCAGGCCACCGCGTGCAGCGGGTTGCCCAGGCAGGCCGCCCCGGCGCCGACCGAGACCGGCTCCCCGGCGTGTTCCAGCACCATGCCGCAGAGCCGCAGGTCCACGTCGGCGAGCCGACGCGGGGTGGTACCGAGCACGTAGAGCGCGCTGGAGGCGTTGTCGGCCACCGTGTCGACGATGGAGATGTCCCAGTCGACCACCCGCGAGTCGACCACCTCGATGGCCGGCAGCAGGTGGTCGACGGCCCGGATGACGTCGACCGTGGTGACCCGTTCCTCGGGCAGGTCGGCACCGAGCACGAAGGCGATCTCCGCCTCCACCCGGGGCTGGAGCAGCCGGGTCACGTCGATCTCGTCGCCGTCCGGTACGGCCATGCTGTCCAGCAGCACGCCGAAGTCGGGCTGGTGCACGCCGAGGTTCTCCTGCACCGCCCGGGAAGTCAGGCCGATCTTGGCGCCCACCCGGCGGTGCCCGGCGGCCAGCCACCGTTCCACCTGGTGCCGCTGCACCCGGTACGCCGCGTCGACGTCGCCTTCGGGCAGCAGCCGACCGCGCAGCGGCGGGCAGGGTTTGCCGGTTTCCCGGGCCTGGAGCAGCTCACCGGCCGCCCGTTCGATGTCGGTCATCCCAGATCCACGCAGACGTTGGTGAGTTCGGAGTAGAAGTCCAGCGAGTGCACGCCACCCTCCCGGCCGATGCCGGAGGCCTTGACGCCGCCGAACGGGGTGCGCAGGTCACGCAGGAACCAGGTGTTCACCCAGACGATGCCGGCGTCGAGCCGGGCGCCGGCCCGGTGCGCCCGGCCGACGTCGCGGGTCCAGACCGCCGCCGCCAGGCCGTACTCGGTGCCGTTGGCCAGCGCGTACGCCTCCTCCTCGTCGTCGAAGGGGGCGAGGTGGACCACCGGGCCGAAGATCTCCTCGGTGTTCGTCCGGGCGTCCGGGCCGAGCCCGACCAGCACCGTCGGCTGGACGTACGCGCCGCCGTCGCGGAGGTCACCGAAGACCGGCACACCACCCCCGGCCAGTACCTCGGCACCCTCGTCCCGGGCCAGGTCGTAGTAGCCGAGCACCTTGCGCCGGTGCGGGTGCGAGATCAGCGGCATGTTCACCGTGGCCTCGTCGGCCGGCCAGCCGAACGGCAGTTCCGTCGCGCGCCGGGCGAGCCGGTCGGCGAACTCCTCGAAGACCGGCCGCTGCACGTAGATCCGTTCGGTGCAGAGGCAGACCTGACCGCCGTTGGTGAAGCTGGACCGGACCGAGCCGGCGACCGCCGCGTCCAGGTCGGCGTCGGCGAAGACCAGGCCGGCGTTCTTGCCGCCCAGTTCGAACGAGACCGCCTTCACCCCGTCGGCGGCGGCCCGCATGATGGTGCTGCCGGTGGACGACTCGCCGGTGAAGGTGATCGCGTCCACGCCGGGGTGCCGGGTGAGGAACTCCCCCGCCGAGTCCGGCCCGAAGCCGTGCACCAGGTTGAACACCCCGTCGGGTACGCCGGCGGCGGCCATCACCTCGGCCAGCAGGGTCGCCGAGGCGGGGGTCTCCTCGCTGGGCTTGACCACCACGGCGTTGCCGCAGGCCAGGGCCGGGGCGACCTTCCAGGTGAGCAGCAGCAGCGGCAGGTTCCACGGGACCACGACGGCGACCACGCCCACCGGTTTGCGGACCGCGTAGTTCAACGCCCGGCCGCCGGTCGGGGTGACCGTGGTGAACGACTCGGTCGGTGCGGTGGCGACGATCTCGGCGAACGCCCGGAAGTTCGCCGCCCCGCGTGGGATGTCCAGGGTCCGGGCCTGGGAGATCGACTTGCCGGTGTCCGCGACCTCGGCGGTCACCAGGTCGTCGAAGCGCCGTTCCAGCTCGTCGGCGACCCGGCGGAGCACCTCGGCCCGTTCCCGCTCACCCATCCGCCCCCACGGGCCGCGCAGGGCAGCCCGGGCGGCGGTGACCGCCGCGTCGACCGTGGCGGCGTCCGCCTCGGCCACCTCGAAGACGGTCTCGCCGGTGACCGGGCTGGCCTTGGCGAAGGTCTTCCCGGCGGGCAGGAACTCGCCGCCGACGAAGTTGCGCAGCAGCCCCGGCTCCCCGGCCGCCCGGCCGGACATCAGGACCGGATCCCAGTTCATCGACGCCTCCCGGAGCGTACGGCGGCGGTGACGGCCCCCAGCAGCAGCGCCGCCGCGCCGGCCGCGACCGCGCCGAGGATCCGGTGCTGCCGGCGGACCCGGCGGCGCACCTCGGCGTACGGGGTGGTGCTGAACGACACCAGCTCGTACCGGGAAACGTACCGGCCGGGCAGCGCCCGTTCCAGGGTGTGCTCGACCCGGCGGCCGAGCTGGAACAGCGGCGAGGCGACCTTGTCCCGCATCTCCACGAAGTTGGCCAGGGCCATCTCGGCGATCGCCCCGGCGTTCTCCTGCCGGCGCTGTTCGAACAGCGGCAGGGCGGCGGCCCAGTCGTCGCCGCACTCGTCGAGGCAGCGGTCCAGCTCCACCACGTCCTCGAACGCGCAGTTCGCGCCCTGCCCGTAGAACGGCACGATGGCGTGCGCCGCGTCGCCGAGCAGCGCGACCCGGCCGTGCACCTGCCAGGGCGTGCAGTACACCGTGCCGAGCTGCCCGACCGGGTTCTGCTGGTAGTCGTCGACCAGCTTCGGGGCCAGCGGCGGCACGTCCGGGTAGTGGCTGGCGAAGTGCGCTTCGATGGCGGCCGGGTCGGTGAGCGCGACGAAACTGCCCGGCCCCTCGTTCGGCCAGAAGAGCGTGCAGGTGAAGGAGCGGTCCGGGTTGGGCAGCGCGATCATCATCGAGGTGCCGCGCGGCCAGATGTGCAGCGCGTCCGGGTCGAGGGCGAACTCCCCGTCGACCGCCGGGATGGTGAGTTCCTTGTACCCGTAGTCGAGGAAGTCGACGCGCTCGGTCAGCAGGCCGTACCCGAGGAGCTGCTGGCGCACCGCGGAGCCGGCGCCGTCGGTGCCGAGCACCACGGCGGCGGTGGCGGTGACCTCGCCGGTCGGGGTCTCGAAGCGCATCTCACCGGTGGCCGGTTCGAGGCCGACCAGCCGGTGGTCGAAGGCGGCCCGCACCCCGGGCAGCCGGGTGGCGGCGTCGAGCAGCGCGTTGTTCAGCGCGCCCCGGCTGATCGAGTTGATCGCCCGGTCCCCGGAGACGCTGTACTGCTGGAAGTTCGTCTCCCCCTGTACCGGGTGGATCATCCGGCCGCGCATGGGCAGGGCGTCGGCCATCACCTGCTCGGCGAGGCCGATCCGGCGCAGGGCGTCCAGGCCCCGCTCGGAGAGCGCCAGGTTGATCGAGCGGCCCCGTTCGACGGTGCCGGTACGCGGGTCGGGACGCCGTTCGTAGAGCGCCACCCGGTAGCCACGGCGGGCCAGGAAGCAGGCGGTGAGGCAGCCGGCCAGGCCGGCGCCCACCACCGCGATCTCGTCGTCCCGCATCAGCCCTCCTCTGCGACGGTGGCGGCCAGCGCGTCGGCGACCCGCCAGCAGTCGTGGTACGTCGAGTACAGCGGCACCGGGGCGAACCTGACGATGTCCGGCTCCCGGGCGTCGGCGATCACCCCGTGTTCGTGCCGCAGCCGTTTGGTCAGGTCGGCGGCGCTGCCCCGGCCGATCCGGACGGAGAGCTGGCAGCCGCGCCGGTCCGGGTCGCGCGGGGTGACCACGGTCAGCGGCCGGTCGGCGGTGACCTCGTCGAGCAGCCGCTCCAGGAACCCGGTGAGCCGGACGCTGCGCTCCCGCAGGGCGGTCATGCCGACGCTGTCGAACAGCTCCAGCGAGGTACGCACCGGCCCCATCGCGAAGATCGGCGGGTTGGAGACCTGCCAGGCGTCGGCGGTGGGCAGCGGCCGGCAGACCGGGGTCATCTCGAAGCGGGTGGCCGGGTCGGTGCTCCACCAGCCCTCGAAGCGGGGCAGGCTGCGGTCGCCGAGGTGCCGGCTGTGGATGAACACCCCGCCGAGCGCGCCCGGCCCGGAGTTCAGGTACTTGTAGGAGCACCAGGCGGCGAAGTCGACGTCCCAGTCGTGCAGGGCGAGCGGCACGTTCCCGGCGGCGTGCGCCAGGTCCCAGCCGACCACCGCACCGGCGGCCCGGGCGGCGGCGGTGACCGCCGGGATGTCCATCAGCTCGCCGGTGAGGTAGTTGACCCCGCCGAGCAGCACCAGCGCCACCCGGTCGCCGTCGCGGGCCAGGTAGTCGAGCACGTCGGCGGTGCGCAGGTTCTCCTCGCCGGGGCGGGGGCGCAGCCGGACCACCGTGTCGTCCGGGTCGAGCCCGTGGAACCGGGCCTGGCTGCGGACCGCGTAGCTGTCCGACGGGAAGGTGGTGTCCTCGACGACGATCCGGGTCCGGGCGCCGGACGGGCGGTAGAAGGAGACCATCAGCAGGTGCAGGTTGACCGTGAGGGAGTTCATCACCACGGTCTCCTCCGGCCGGGCGCCGACCAGTCGCGCGGCCGGGCCGGTGAGCAGTTCGTGGTACGGCAGCCAGGGTCGCTCCGCCTCCAGGTGCCCCTCCACGCCCAGGGTGCGCCAGGCGTCCAGATCGGCGAGGAGTTCGTCCCGGGTGGCCCGGGGTTGCAGGCCGAGCGAGTTGCCGGCGAGGTACGCGACCTCGGGGTAGCGGCCGCCCTCGGCGGGTGGGATGTGGAACCGGGCCCGGTAACCGGGGTCGGCGGCGTCCAGGCGGTGCGCCTCGGCTTCGGGGATGTTCGTCACTGCGGTGTTTCTCGCTCTCCGGTCACGGGCGGGTACGGGCGGCCTCGCGGCAGCCGGTCACATGGCGGTACGGGCCGACCACAGCTCGGGGAAGACCACCCGGGCCATGCTGCGCTGCAACCATGCCAGGCCGTTGGAGCCGCCGCTGCCCACCTTGGCGCCCATGGCCCGCTGCACCGCCTTGAGGTGGTGGTACCGCCAGTCGCCGAACTCCTCGGCGATCAGGGTCAACGCCTCGCCGAGCAGCCAGAGGTGGTTCTCCGGCCGGGGGTCGGCGTAGATCCGCACCCAGGCCGCCTCGACCTCGGGGTACGGGGTGTGTTCGGTGGTCGGGTCGGCGCGCGGCAGGTCGGCCGGGAGCGGGTGACCCTGCCGGCCGAGCAGGGCGAGCACGTCGTCCCAGAGGCTCGGCGCGTGCAGGTCGGCGACCAGGTCGGCGTACACGTCGGTCTGCCGGCGGAAGGGCCGGATCAGGGTCTCGTTGCGCAGGCCGAGCAGGATCTCCAGGTGCCGGTACATGGCCGACTGGAGGCCGGACGCCTCGCCGAGCAGGTTACGGAACCGGTTGAAGTCGGCCGGGGTCATCCAGCGCAGGCCCCGCCAGGCGCCGTTGAGCCCTTCCAGGTGCATGCCGGCCCGACGCAGCGGGGCGAGGGCGTCGGTGACCCGGTCGGCGCGCAGCAGCTCCTGCGCCCCGCGCAGCTCGAAACAGGTGAGCTTGAAGTACAGCTCCATGATCTGGCTGACCATCAGGAAGGACATCTCGCCCGGGTCGTCGCCGAGCGGCTGCTGCAACCGGTGCAGGGTGCTCGCCCGCACGTACGCGTCGTAGGGGACCTGACCGTCGAACTCCAGGGTCGGTTCCCCCGCGTTCGCCGCCGCCCGCCGGGCGCGTTCCTGGGCCGTCACCGGGCGCAGCACGGTGGTACCAGCAGGTGCGTGCAGGTCGGTGCTCTTCACCTGTCGTCTCCCTTCTCGGGCCGGGTAGCGTCATGGTGCCGTAGGTGAATCATTGAACGGAATGCCGAAACAACGGCGAAGTAGCCTGGTGACCTCACGGACCGACGGCGGTTCGGGCTCAGGACCTGGGGAAGGGAAAGTCAAGCGTGGACGAGATGGACTGGGCGCTGCTGCGGGAGCTGCAGGCCGACGCGCGGCTCTCCTTCAGCGAGCTGTCCCGCCGGGTACACCTGTCCCCACCTGCGGTGGCGGAGCGGGTACGCCGGTTGGAGGAGTCCGGGGTGGTCACCGGGTACCACGCCCACATCGACCTGGCCCGGGCCGGGCGGTCCGTGGTCGCGCTGATCCGGATGTCCTGCTACGGGCCACGCTGCATCCTGCGCGACCCGGAGGTACCCGACTGGCCGGAGATCCTGGAGATCCACCGGATCACCGGTGACGCGTGCAGCATGCTCAAGGTGGCCGCCGGCTCGATCGACGCCTTCGAGCGGGTGATCGACCGGCTCGCCCCGTACGGCCAGCCGTCCAGCACCATGGTGCTCTCCACCCCGCTGGAC
>NZ_WVUH01000669.1 GCF_017614955.1 Micromonospora echinofusca | reverse complement strand
GCAGATCTTCGCCCGACCGTCATCCGACGATCAACCAGGAGATACACGGACGTCAAAGGGGTCGCGGATTGATCAACACGAGCCATGTTAACTCTTCGTGATCCTTTGAATTGCCTCTGTTGCATCGTCGGGCGTCAGCCTATGCTCGCCCCTTGGGTACCGCGCAAGCCGCCGACACCGACCCCGGCGGATGACCACGGGGATTGTCAGCACCACACCTACGACCATCAACTTCGGCAAATGTTCCAGATCCGGATGAGGCCATCCGGGCGCGATCCGGCACGCCCTGAAACGCCCCTCATCCGGCGGCTGACCGGCGGAAACGAGGAGGGCCAGCGATGCGGGTACGACGCGCAGGCCGCTTCTCCGGCGCGGCGCTCACCCTCCTGACGGTCCTGGGAGGCACCCTGGCCTGCGGTTCGGTTCCGGGTACGGACCTCGATCCTGGCGACGGCTTCCCGGCCGGCCGGCAGAGCAGACCGGCCCCGGCCAGCAGCGCGGAAATCGCCACCGCCAGCCAGGCCGCACTCGCTGCCTATGCCGGATATCTCGACGCTTCCCGCGAGGCCAGCAGGGTCGGCGACCCGTTTCACCCGGCCCTGCCGAAATACCTGGCCGACCCGCTGCTCACCCGGGTACGGCTCACCATTCGGACCGCCAAGGAGCATGGCGCGATGCGTACCGGCACCCTCAAGTCGGACCCCGTCGTCACCTCGGTCGACCTGGACAACGTCCCGGCGACCGTGGAGATCCAGGACTGCCTGGACGCGACCGGCTACCGACTCGTCGACGTCAAGACCAAGAAGGCCGTACCCGGGACCAGTGGTCGCCGCTACCTGGCCACCGCCACCGCCACCCGGTTCGCCGGGCGCTGGTTGATCAGTGCCGGGGCGGCCCACGAGGAGCAGCCATGCTGACCTGGGGAGGTGCGGTCACCCCGGCCCCACGGGACCGGGCCGGGGTGATCCGCCGGCTGCTGGGCCTCACCGCCGCCGCCCTGGTGCTGCTGCTCGCCGCTCCGGTCGTACCGGTGACCGCCGGCCCGGCCGGTGGGGAGTGCCCACCGGGTTCGAACGACTGCAACGTCTGGGACGACGAGCCGGGCCAGCCGGGCG
>NZ_WVUH01000668.1 GCF_017614955.1 Micromonospora echinofusca | reverse complement strand
TGATGGTGGTGTTGTCGGGCAGGGTGACGGTGGGCATGGGGTGCTCCGTGGTCCGGCGGGATGGTTTCCTTACGGCGTAAGTTGTTGTCGGCGCCACGTTACCTTACGCCGTAAGGAATTGTGGTGGGGGTTCCGGCCACCGCGGTGGAATCGGTGTGGCGGCCGGGCGTGGTCGGCGTCGATGATGGGCCGGTGCGGGAGTACCTACGGACGGACCGGCTGGTGTTGCGCCGGTTCACCGGCGCGGACCTGGAGGACCTGGTCGCGTTGGACGGCGACCCGGAGGTGATGCGGTACCTGACCGGCGGGCGGTCCACACCCCGGCAGCGGATGCGGGACGAGGTGCTGCCGTACCTGTTGGGGTACTACGACCGGGGTGACGACTTCGGGTACTGGGCGGCGGTGGATCGTCGTGGTGGTTTCCTGGGCTGGTTCCACCTGCGGCCGCATCCGGGTGGCGGTCCGGCCGGGGCGCCAGACCGTCACGGGATCGAGCTGGGTTACCGGCTGCGTCGGGCGGTGTGGGGCAACGGGTACGCCACGGAGGGGTGTCGGGCGTTGCTCCGCAAGGGGTTCACCGAGCTGGGGGTGGACCGGGTGTACGCGGAGACGATGGCGGTCAACGTGGCGTCGCGGCGGGTGATGGAGAAGGCCGGTCTGCGGTATGTGCGTACCTTCCACCAGCGGTGGCCGGAGGCGATCGCGGGGTCGGAGTTCGGTGAGATGGAGTACGCGGTGACCCGCGCCGGGTGGTGGGCGCGGCAGGACGCGGGTGCGGTGTGCCGGTCAGAGCCGGTCGAACCAGTCGCGTGCGGCGGTGACTCCCCCACCGCCGAGGGCGACCATCAGGGCGATCCGGGCTTTGGTCGGTGACAGGCCCCGGGCGCTGATCGCGCCGACGGTGGTGGCCAGTCCGAAGGCTCCCGGCAGGTCGTTCGGTGGTGTGTCGGTGGTGTGGCAGCGGGAGGCCACCACGACGGGGATGTCCCAGCCGGTCAGTTCGTCGATGGTGGTGAAGAGGTCGACGGGTACGTTGCCGACGCCGGTGCCCTCCAGGACGATGCCGCGTGCTCCGGCGTCGACGACGCAGGTGAGCAGGGCGGGGGGCATGTCGGGGT
>NZ_WVUH01000667.1 GCF_017614955.1 Micromonospora echinofusca | reverse complement strand
GTTCTGCCACGCCACCGCCGCCCGAAACGACGACAACCCCGCAACCTCCTGCAACACCCCCGCCGTCACCACCGCAGCAGAACCGAACACCTCCTCGAAAACCGACCACTCCACACCCGACAACACCTCCCCCACACCAAACCTGTCCGCCGCCTCCGCCAACCCCACCGGCGCCAGACGCAACACACCACCCGCCGGAAAACCCGGCCCCCGCAACGCGAACTGATCCCACAACCGCCATTCGCCGCTGGCCAGGAAAACGCCCTCGGACATTGCGAACACACCTTCCGACATTTCCGTGCGGCGTTTACGCCGGTGGATGGACAGACAGTCGGGCCGCGCCGGTCAACCGGCCAGCAGCGCGTCCCGCAGCACCGCGAGACCCCGGTCGAGCCGGACGATGTCGATGGTCAGCGGCGGCAGGACCTTCACCACCTCGTCGTACCGGCCGCAGAGTTCGACGATGACCCCGTTGGCGAAGGCGTACCGCTGCACCCGCTCGGCCCGTTCCGCTCCGCCGACCGCCCCGAGGTCGACACCGAGGGCCATCCCCCGGCCGCGCAGGACCAGGCCCGGCACCGTGGCCGCCAGGTCGTCGCGGAACCGCGCCAGCCGGCGTACGGCCACTGCGAGACCGGTGCGGAACTGCTCCTGCCCCCACAGCTGACAGGCGGCGGTGGCGGCGACGAAGGCGAGCTGGTTGCCCCGGAAGGTGCCGGTGTGCTCGCCGGGCGCCCAGACGTCCAGTTCCCGGCGGAACAGGGTCAGGGCGAGGGGCAGACCCAGCCCACCGATGGACTTGGCGACCGTCACCACGTCCGGGGTGATGCCGGCGTGCTCGAAGCAGAAGAAGGTGCCGGTGCGCCCGCAACCGGACTGGATCTCGTCGCAGATCAGCAGGATGCCGTGCCGTTCGGTCAGCGCCCGCAGGCGGCGCAGCCAGTCGGCCGTGGCCGGGTACACGCCGCCCTCCATCTGCATCGGCTCGACGATCACCGCTGCGGGCAGCTCGACCCCGGAGGACGGATCGGTGAGCAGCCGGTCGAGATAGGCGATCGAGTCGAACGGGCCGGCCGGTCCGTCCTCGTACGGCACGAACACCACGTCCTGCCCGCCCACCCC
>NZ_WVUH01000666.1 GCF_017614955.1 Micromonospora echinofusca | reverse complement strand
CCGCACCGCTCCCCCGACAGGCGACCTCCGCATGAAGATCCACACCACGAAGACGCCATCCCCTACCGGGCCGCCGACGCTCGTGATCATCCGAGGCAACTCCGGTAGCGGAAAAACCACGACCGCCCGCGAGACCCGCCGCCGCTACGGCCGCGGAATCGCCCTCCTGGAACAGGACCACCTACGCCGGATCATCCTCAGAGAACACGACACCGCCCACATCGACCCGGTCGCACCGGCGTTCATCACCGCGACCGCCCGCACCGCCCTCGACCTGGGCTACCACGTCATCCTCGAAGGCATCCTGCACACCACCCGGTACGCCGACATGTTGCACCAGCTCATCGACAACCACCCCGGGCCGGCCGCCGTGTTCTACATCGACGTGTCCTTCGACGAAACCGTCCGCCGTCACCTCAACCGGGACGAGCCCATCCCCGTCACCGCCGAGGAGATGCGCCACTGGTACACCCACCGGGACCTGCTCGACGTCCCCACCGAAACCGTCATCCCCGAAACCAGCACCCTTGAGCAGACCGTGACCACGATCCTGCACGCCAGCGGCCTGACCGGCACGACACCACAGACACCCTGCCCACGACGCTGCCCGCACTGCGCCCGCAAATCCGAGCGCACCGCTCGCAGCATCGCAGCGGCTCCTTCAGCCAATCCCTGAACCTCCGCTGGCTCGCCCCCGTTTGCCGGGTCAGCCGACGGAACTCCACCCGACTGCGTCCCCGCGGCACCAGGGGTGAATCGCATCAGCGCGCCCGCCGTACTGTCAGTGGCAGTCAGGAGAATGGGCGGCATGACGAAGCCTTCCTCCACGGCACCCCCTGTCGACCTCGCTGATGAGGCCGCCTACCTTGAAGCCGTCGCGCAGGCGCGGAAGGCCGCCGATGCCTACTACGGCTCCGGCGAGTCAGGCTTGGACGACGAGACCTACGATCGGCTGCTACGCGCCATCACCGCCTGGGAGGACGCGCACCCCGGGCAGATCGCGTCCGACTCCCCGTCGCAGCAGGTCGCGGCAGGAGTGACCGCTGGCGACGTCACGCACACCGTCGCGATGCTCAGCCTGGGCAACGTCTTCTCCGACGAGGAGCTGACGGCGTGGGCGGTCTCGTTGCA
>NZ_WVUH01000665.1 GCF_017614955.1 Micromonospora echinofusca | reverse complement strand
CCCCCTGACCGGCTCCGCTGCCCGCCTGTTGGTGCGGCTCGTTGGTGTTGTGTTGATCTCGAAGAAGTGTGGATCTTGACGGGCAGGCTGCGGAAATGATCCCGTGGAGCACGGACTCGAGCGCGGAGGTGATCCCGTGGAACGCACGGTCGAGCAGTGGCGGGTGCAGTTCGACGCAGAGGTCGACTTCGCCAACGGCGGCGGGCTGCGGACCGACGGGGTCCGGCTGGACGTCCCGGGTACGGACATCAGCGACGACGACCTGGCGGCACTCTTCGTCCGGCATCTCGGGCTGCTCATGGTGGACCGGGTACGGATCAGCAACCGGTCCCTCCTCGCGGAGCCGCACAAGGGTGGCCGGGCGGTGGTTGGCAACGCGCCACCGTCGAACCGCCGGTTGGTGGAGCTGAGCCAGGTGATCCGGGACGGCATGACCACCCTGCCCGGGTGGCTGGAGCCACGGATCACCCGGTGGTTGACCTTCGCCGAGTCCCGCTCCCGGTACGCCGAGGGCACCGAGTTCCAGGCAACCCGGATCGACCTGATCGGCAACACCGGAACGTACCTGGACAGCCCGGCCCACCGCTGGGCGGACGGGGCGGACCTGTCCGGGGTACCCCTCGAACGGCTCGCCGACCTGCCCGGCACGGTGGTCCGCGTACCGGCCGGGGTCCGGGCCGTCGACCGGCTGATGCTGGCGCCGTACGAGGTGGCGGGGCGGGCGGTGCTGCTGCACACCGGCTGGGACGCGCACTTCGGCACCGACCGGTACGCCGGACCGGATCATCCGTACCTGACCGGGGACGGGGCGCGGTGGCTGGCCGAGGCGGGCGCCACCCTGGTCGGCATCGACTCGGTCAACATCGACGACATGGGACCGGCTGCCGCCGGTGAGCGGCCCGCGCACAGCGTCCTGCTCGCCGCCGGCATCCCGGTCGTGGAGCACCTGACCGGGCTGGCCGGGCTGCCCCCGGAGGGGTTCCGTTTCACCGCCGCCCCGCCCCGGATCGAGGGCATGGTCACCTTCCCGGTCCGCGCCTTCGCCGTGGTCGACATCACCCCGACCCGCCAGTCCGGTTGATCATGAAGTTGTTGTCGCGACACGCCGGGTGACCCGGCAACAACTTCATGATCACGGAGC
>NZ_WVUH01000664.1 GCF_017614955.1 Micromonospora echinofusca | reverse complement strand
CCACGATCCTGCGCTACCCCCTGGCTCCGGCCCCGTCGTCCGGCCCGCCCCGGGCCACCCCGGCACCGACGCCCGGCCGCGACGCCGAGGACGCCGGTGACCGGGCCGACCCGGCTGAGCCGGCCGGTCGGGCGGAGCGGGCCGGTCCCCGGGACGCCACCCGGGCGATCGTGGTGGGCGGTCTCGGCCTGTTCGCCCTCGGTGTCGCGGCGGCCGTGCGTACCCGCCGCCGGCGGTAGCCGGTCAGGCCCGGCCGGGCGACGACCCGGTGGTGGTGCCCGCAGACTGCCGGGCCCCCGGAAGTGTCGCCATCAGCTCCACCTCGCCGGTCCGGGACTGCGCGATGCGCCGGGCCAGGTCCCGTACCCGCTCGCTGGTGCCCGCCTTCAGCTGCGCCTTTGCCAGGTCGGCCGCTGTGCGCTGGTGCTCACTGAGCACGTCGCGCAGCACCCCGTCGACCTGACCGGCCGGAGCGGCACGCAGCCGGGTCAGTCCGGCCACGGCGTCGCTGTGCCCGGAGTGGTCGTGCCGGGCGGCGGCCGCCGCGACCTCGGGCCCGGCATCGCGCAACCAGCGCCGCATGGTGGCCAGCTCGTCGGTCTCGGTGACCTCGATGGCGGCGACCAGGGTGCGGAGCTGGGTGTCCGTGATCCCCGCCCGGGCGACCCGGACGATCTCCAGGGTCTGCTCGGTGTGCGCCACCATCATGGTCAGGAACAGCACGTCGATGGTGCTGATGGAGGTGTCGACGACCGGTGTCGACCGGGCGGCCTCCGGTGCGGACCGCGCCGGTCGACCGGTGCAGCCGGTGCTGGAGAACAGGGCCGCCACCATGGCGACGGCGATCAGGCGACGCATGCCGGTGCTCCGATCGGACGGCCGGGGAAGGGGCCGGGTGCGGCGCACGCAGGGCGTGGCCGCACCCGGCTGGTCAGACCTGGGACCACAGCGCCGGGACGTTCGGCGGTTCCCAACCGGAGATCGCCGTGTGCGCCTGGCGGCAGCTGTAGGTCAGGCCGTTGTAGGTGACGACGTCCCCGGGCTGGTAGGTCTGGCCGACGGTCCAGGTGCCGCTCGGTGCGGTGGAGGTCGGCGTGGGGCTCGGGCTCGTCGTCGGGGTCGGCGACGGAGTGGTGGGGGTG
>NZ_WVUH01000663.1 GCF_017614955.1 Micromonospora echinofusca | reverse complement strand
CCGCCGGGGTTACCCCGTCGCCCGTCACCCCTTCCCACCGCCCCTTCCCACGTCGATCTTGCAGTTTGGGCCCTTGATTCATGGCTTATGTCCTTTAAGTACGGGCCCAAACTGCAAGATCGCCGAGAGGGGTGGGTGGACGAGCACGCCATGGCCATAGCAGATCAGGGGCCAGAACTGTTGCTGTCCACAGCCAGCCAGGTTGTCCACAGGCCGAGTGCCGACTCTCGCGTTGCCTGTGGCCGGACGGTCACGCTGCGACCATGTCGAGAACTCTCTGGCAGGGCAGCGCGCTGATCGGCGCCATGAGTCGCAAGGTTGTTCGACACCGGGTCGAGCGGGGTGAGCTGCTGCGGATCCGTCGAGGGGTCTACGCCGACGGGCCGGCTGATGAGGAGGACCAACTCCGGGCACTCTTTCTCCAGTTGCCGGCAGAGTCCGTACTGGCCCGGCAGAGTGCGGCCCGGCGACAGGGGTTCGGCGTTCTCCGCGAGGATGCCGTGCACATCCAGTTGCCCCAGACCGTGGCCCGTCCCCGGTTGCCGGGAGTCGCCGTCCATCATGCGGTACTGCCCCTGCCGGAACCTGTGATGGTGGACGGGATTCCCTGCGTACCGCCCGCGCGGTGTGCCGTCGACCTGGCGCGTACCGTACGGCGGATCGACGCGCTGCCCGTCCTCGACGCGGCACTACGCACCGGCCTGGTGACTCCCGACCATCTGCTGGCCGAGGTGGGGCGGCATCGCGGATTGCGTGGTGTGTGCCAGGCGCGCCAGTTGGTGCCGTATGCAGACGGGCGGGCGGAGTGCCGGCAGGAGAGTCAGCTGCGGCTGGTCCTTGTCGATGGCGGACTTCCGGTACCCGAGCCGCAGATCTGGGTGCCGGACGAGGCCGGGGTGCCGTTGTACCGCCTGGACCTGGGCTACCGGAAACGCCGGGTCGGTATCGAGTACGACGGGGTCAGTCACCTCGACCGGGACCGGCTGCGACACGACCGGGCGCGGATGAACTGGTTGGCCGCGCAGGGGTGGGCGGTCCGGTACTTCACCGACCGGGATCTGTACCGCCGGCCCGGACACGTCGTGCAGACGGTCGCCGCCCTCCTCTGCCCGTGACCTGCCTCGCCCTTTGCCTAGCCCCGCCCTC
>NZ_WVUH01000662.1 GCF_017614955.1 Micromonospora echinofusca | reverse complement strand
ACTCGAACCCGTCCAGCTCGACCTCGCCCGCACCCCCTACCGCGACGACGACCTGGACAAGGCACTGGCCACCTACCGGACACTGGCCCACGCCGACAACCTCGACCTCGACCAGGTACTGACCGACATTCTGCACCTGCACCACGCCCGCATGATCGGCGTCGACCCCGCCTCCGAACGGCACTGCCTCCGCCTGGCCCGCGCCGTCGCCCGCACCCGCCAGGCGACGCCGTGACCGCAGCACAGTCCCTCGCCGAAGGGGCGGCCGGCGTCGCCCTTCTACACCTGGAAACCGGCAACCGGCCCGCCGCCCACGCGGCACTGCGGGCCGCCACCGCCAACGGCGTCAGCATCGCCGCGGGCGCCAGCCTCTTCTACGGCGCACCCGCACTCGCCTTCGTCCTTGCCACCCCCAACCAACCCGGCCTCACCCGGGCACGATCGATCGCCGCCTCCGGGACCGCCACGGTCACCCGCCGACGGTTGCGCGCCGCCCACCGCCGCATCGACTCCCACCAGCGGCCCCACTACGCCGAGTACGACCTCATCCGCGGCCTGACCGGCCTCGGCGTCGCCCTGCACCGCCTCGGCGACCACGACCTGCTCCGCCAGGTACTCACCTACCTGGTCCGGCTCACCGAACCGGTCAACGACCTCCCCGGCTGGTGGTGCGCGAACGGACCTGACCGGAACCAGCCGTCGCCACCAGGAGGTCACGCCAACCACGGGATCGCCCACGGCATCACCGGCCCACTCGCGCTACTCGCCCTCACCCACCGCGCCGGCATCACCGTCGACGGGCACACCGAGGCGATCCTGCGGATATGCCGATGGCTGGACACCTGGCAGCAGCACACCGCCGGCACCATCTGGTGGCCGCAGACCCTCACCCTCGACGACCTGCACCACGGCGTACCCGCACAACAACACCCTCTACGCCCCTCCTGGTGCTACGGCACCCCCGGCATCGCCCGCGCCCAACAACTGGCCGCCCTCGCCCTGCACGACACCGCCCGGCAGCTCCTCGCCGAGACGGCGTTCACCACCTGCGTGAACGACCCCGCACAGATCCGCCGTCTCACCGACCGCAGCCTCTGCCACGGCACCGCCGGCCTCCTCGCCACCGGCCGGCGCATCGCCGCCGACGCACTCACCCCGACAC
>NZ_WVUH01000661.1 GCF_017614955.1 Micromonospora echinofusca | reverse complement strand
GTCCGGGACACCACCACGACGGTCCCCGACCCGACGGACCAGAACCGGATGGTCCCGGACCACCAGGCAACCGTAAGCGTGGTGGGGGACCGTGGCCCGGACATCACGATGCTGGTCCCGGCCGCCCGGACCGCCGCCGACGCCCTCACCGCCCAGGGGACACCGCTGTCCCGCAAGGCCCTCGCCCGGCAGTTACGCGCCGACGGGCACCAACTGTCCAACGCCACCGCCTCGACGCTCATCCGCGTCCTGCGCGCCGAGCCGACCGCATCGCAGCCGACCTCAACCGATCTGTCACCACCCGCGTGACAGAAACCCCCAGCCCAGGCGGCTTCTGTCAGACCGATCCGACCCCGACGAGACCAGCACCCCGCGCATCTGTCAGGAAGCCCTGCCTTCTGACAGAACCTGACCCGACCTGGCAGAACCCACGCCGACCCACCGCACCGCACCGCTCCGGCAGCGCCCTTGCCGCCCCGCACAGCGCATCCGATTCCTCGAAGGAGCCACGAGCATGCTGAACCTACTCCACCACCGGCACCAGCTGTACCGGCCGTCTGCTCACCGACCCGCGTCACACCGCCTCTCACCCCGCCGTCACCGCGGTCCCGGTGTGGCTGGCCGTGTCGACGTCGGTGTCGATCCCCGTTGCACTGTCAGCCTTGATCCTGACCCCCGAACTGACCCCCCAAGCCGGATCACAGCCCAGCTCACGCCGTATCCCACCGGCCTGGGTCGGCTCCAGACACACCCTCATGTGTGGGGTGTCCCCCCAGGGGCCGCCCATGCGTAGACCGTTACCGGCTGCGGATCCGCTGCTGCGGTTGCAGGCCAGTATCACCGCCCGCGACGACCTTCTCCTCGGCTGGCTCTACGACCACGGCGTCCTCACCACCGACCAGATCGCCGCCGCTCTGTTCCCCTCCCTGGACTTCACCCAACGCCGACTCCGCCGCCTCACCATCCTGCGCGCGGTCGACCGGTTCCGACCCAACCGGGCCCACGGCGGCTCCTACCCCTACCACTACGTCCTGGACCAACTCGGCTACGACCACGTCCACGCCCAACGCGCACTCCCACCGACCCGCAGGGACCAGGCCCGCCGCCGCAAACAGTCCCTCACCTCACGGCCGGACCTACCGCACCTACTCGGCGGCAACCAGGTCCTCAT
>NZ_WVUH01000660.1 GCF_017614955.1 Micromonospora echinofusca | reverse complement strand
CCTCCAACACGTCCCCCGCCCGCATCGGCGCCCGGAACTGCACATCCGCGTACGACGCGAACAACCCCTCGTCACCATCGGTACGGATACACACCTCCGTGGCCACATCCCCGAACAACCCCAACGCGTACGCCCCGTCCACCAGGCTCCCCGCGTAATGGGCATGCGAATACGGCACATACCGCCGGTGCGTCACCGTCAACCCGACCCGGGGGTCACTCATACCTTCGCCGCCTTCTTCGTGATCAACGCATGCACCAGGTAACTGGCCACCTCAGCCGGCGTGGTCCCCCGACCGAAGATCCGGTCCACCCCCAGCTCCGCCGCCATCAACTCGTCGAACCGCGGCCCACCGACCACCAGCAACGGCCGCCGCCCCGCCGGCATCGCCTCCCGGAACGCCGCCGACATCTCCCGCGTGTTGTGCAGATGCGCATCCCGCTGCGTCACCACCTGCGACACCAGCACCGCATCCGCCCGCTCCACCCGGGCCGCCTCCACCAACTCCGGCACACTCACCTGCGCACCCAGGTTCGTCACCTTCAACTCGCGGTAGTACTCCAGGCCCTTCTGCCCGGCCACACCCTTCACGTTCAGGATCGCGTCGATACCCACGGTGTGCGCGTCCGTACCGATACACGCCCCCACCACCGACAACTTCCGCCGCAACCGCTGCTTCACCACCGTGTTGACCTCCTTGGCGGACAGCAACGGGAAATCCCGCTCCATCACGTGCACCGCCGACAGGTCCACCAGATGATTCACCCGCCCGTACACCACGAAGAAGGTGAACCCGTCACCGATCGGCTTCGCGTGCACCAGCATCGCCGGATCCATACCCATCTTCCCGGCCAACTGCAACGCCGCACCCTCGGCCCGCTTGTCGTGCGGCACCGGCAACGTGAACGACACCTGCACCATGCCGTCACCCGTGGTGTCCCCGTACGGCCGCACGATCGTCCGCTCACTCATGCCGCCGACCCCTCCAGGATCTCCGTGGCCGGGTTGTAGTAACCCTCCTCGTGCCGGGCCACCCCATCGCGGCCCTTACCCCGATCCGCCGGCCGCTTCATGATCCCGAACGTGCCCTCCGCGATCGCCGTCAACAACGACTGCTCACCGATGCGCTCCAACAACTCGACCGCCTCACCCAACACCCGGTTCGCCCGCTGCTGAATGAACCCACCCGGCGC
>NZ_WVUH01000065.1 GCF_017614955.1 Micromonospora echinofusca | reverse complement strand
GTGTCACGGGGTCACCCGGGGCAGGTCGTCGAGGTCCAGGTGCAGCGAGCCCCGGGCCGCCGACAGGGTCCGCCCGTCCGCCGGCAGGACCGACACGGGCAGCTGGTACGCCGTACCGCCGGGCCAGGTCGGCCAGGCGGCCACCGCGCCGAGCGCGGCGGCGAGCACCGGATCGGTACCGGTCACCTGGTCCATGGCGGCGAGCAGGGCGGTCTCGTGTGCGTCGGTCCACCCGGTCGGCGGCCCGCTGAAGTCCGGTCCGGCGGCCCGGGCCCGGGTCAGCACGTCCCGCAGCGCGGCCGCGGCCCGGGGCTGGAGCCGCTGGGCGTCGGGCTCACCGGCGTTCGGCACCCCGAAGCCGACCAGGTCGTACGCCCGGTACGCCTGCCAGCAGGCCAACCGGGCCACCGCCCGTTCCGAGGTGAACAGGTCACCGATGCGGACCCGGCGGGGATTGCCGTCGGCGCCGGGTACGTCCGGCACGCTGGGCGCCCCGGCGGGCGCATCCCAGGGGGTGCGGAGCAGGTCGTGCAGTCCCTGCCGGGCGAACGTCCAGATGCTGCGCCGCACCCCGGCGTGACCACGCAGGGCCAGCACGAACCGGTGCACCCAGTGCCAGCCGCGCAGGTCCCGCAGTTCGAGGAGGTTCGCGACCGGTTCCCCGGCACCGCCGGTGGAGTCGCTCATCGCCACCCGGGCCCGGCTGAGCCGCAGCTCCGGCAGGAGCAGCCCGGCGCCGTCCCGACCGAAGCTCGGTACGGCGGTCAGTCCGGCCGCCCCGCCCAGCGCGTCGTACGCGTCCCGGTCGGTGGCGCGCAACGCCGCCAGCCAGGCCCACAGCACCCCCGGTTCGGCCCGCATGTCGACCGGGAGCGGCAGGTTGACCGGTGCGGTCGCCGGGCCGTGCGCCGGCCAGCCGAACGGGCCGAGCCGCAGGATCGCCTCGTCGGCGGCGACCAGGAGGTCGAACCAGGCACCGGCGGAGCGGGGTCGGCTGTTCTCGGCGACCGCCCGGAGCACCTTGAAGGTGGACAGTTGCCGGCGGGCCCGCTCGGCCACCGCCGGGTCGGCGCTGCCGGTGGCGGTGACCAGGCCGGCGAGCGACGGACCGGTGCTCTGCCCGGCCGCCGGCGGCAGCAGCGCCTCGGGCAGCAGCTCGACGGTCGGCTCGACCAGCGGACCGGCCCACTGCGGCAGGTCGGGAACGCTGCTCCAGCCGCCGAGCGGGATCAGTTCGGGATGCCCGGCCGGCGCCGGTCCGGCGTTGGCCGGGCGTCCGGTCACCACCCGGGAGTAGAGCCGCTGGTCGGCGGGGACCTCCTCGTCGGCGCGCCACACGTTCGGGGTGACCAGCCGTTGCGGGGTGCCCCCGGCGACCTGCCACATCTCCACCACCACCGGGCAGCGCCAGCGCCGGTCCCGCCAGTGCCGGACGGCCACCTGGGTGGCCAGGTCGGCCACTCCGCTGACCGGGCCCAGGTACCGTTCGGCCTCGGGCACGTCGACGGGCACCAGCCGGTCGGAGTACCGGGTGGCGGTGGCGTCGGCCGGTTCGTGGGCGACCCGGTCCCGGCGGGCGTACGTCTGGAACTCGCGGACCGCCCACCAGGTCGCCGCGTCGTACCGGCCCGGGGTCTGCGCCGCGCCGAAGCCGAGGGTGGCCAGGTCGGCCTGCAACCGGGCCACCCAGGGCTCGGTGACCACCTCGGCCGGCCGGTCCGCCCCGTCGTAGCGGGCCTTCCCGCCGGCGGTGGCGTCGCGGTCGTCGTAGCGGAGCACGAAACCGCCGTACGGCGGGGTCAGGGTCAACGAGCACCCGAACGACAGGTCCACCTTGTACGCGGTCAGCGGCGCGGCCCGTTCCTCGCCGGGTAGGTGCCACCAGAGCCGCTGGGTGGCCGACTTGCCCTCCCCCGCCGGCCAGTCGAAGGTGATCTCGCCGAGGTTGCTGTAGCCGACGATCTCCTTACCGTTGCCCCACTTCCCGAGGTACCCGTCGAGGTTGCGGGCGGCGGCCAGGTACTGCGCCAGGGCCTGCTCGCGGGGCAGCCCGGTCGGGTCGCGCACCGGTTGCGGGGTACCGGGCCGGTCGACCTGCGGGTCGGCCTCGTCGTGGTGGACGTAGCGCACCTGGACGTGCCACTCCGGCGGCCGGGACAGCAGCTTCAACCCGTCGTAGTCGCTGACCGCCGGCCGGCCGGACACCCACCAGCCGGTCAACGCGTCGGCGGCGACGGCGACCTGCTGCCCGGCCTGGAACCGCTGACCGGGCGGCGCGACCGCCTCGTTGGCCCAACCGACCAGGTCCAGGCCGGGCATCAGGTCCAGCAGCGGCAGGTAACCGAAGTCGTGCAGGTAGTGGGTCTCGTCGGACTCGTTGCGCAACGCGCTGGAGACGAAGCCGGCGACCACCCCCTCGGTCCGGTTGACCCCCTGGTACGGGTGGGCCGGGTCCGGACCGCAGGCGTACGGCAGGGTCGCCGAGTACCGGATCCGTTCGGCGAAACCGAAGTGGATGTCCCCGCCGAGCATCACGATCCGGCGGCGGCGTACCCCGTCCGGGCCGGCGGGGGCGGCGGAGAACAGCCGCCCGAGGAACTTGTGGGTGGCCGCGTCGCTGTGCACCCAGCTGTCCTGGTAGTCGGCGGAGTAGCGGGCGAAGGCGGCGAGGACCGGCTGGACGAGCTGTTCCAGCGCGGGCATGCCGAACAGCGCCACCGGCTGCGCCACCACGGTGACCGCGTCGTCGCCGAGCACCCCGCCACCGGAGACCATCTCGTTCAGCGGCGCGTCGGCCAGCAGCAGCCCGCCGGGGTGTCCGTCCCCCGCCGGGTACTGCCGCCAGGTGCGGGTGTCCAGGGCGAGGAGCTGGTAGCGGGGCCAGGTGACGGAGAAGTGGTAGGTCAGCGCCCCGGCCGGGCGGACCGGCACGCCGTGCGGGTCGATCCCGGTGGGCAGACCCAGCCGGGTCCGCATCCGCTCGTCCTCGGCGGTCGACGGCGCGGCCAGCCAGGCGGCGGTGGCGGCGAGCAGTTCCCGGCCGGGCTCGCCGGTGGCGCCCTGCGCGGCGAACCGCTGCGGGTCGTTGCCCCAGACCTGGAAGATCGCGTACGCGGCCATCCCGTTGCGGACGATCCGCCGGCCCAGGGCCGAGCCGACCACCGCCCCGGTGACGAACTCCCGGGTCATGTTCCAGTCGTCGGTGACCTCGTGGTCGTCGGCGACCAGATAGCTGGGCACGTTGGCCAGCGCCCGGCGCACCGCGACCAGCCCGGCCCGGAACCCGGTGAGCTGGATCGCCTGCCGCTGCCAGCGCAGGTACCGGTCCACGATCGGCTTCTGCTGGGCGGTCACCACGTAGTGCCGGCCGGCGAGGATCCGGTCGTAGACGTTGCCGTCGGGGCCCCGGTCCTCCTTGAGGATCCGGGTCTCGGCCGGGAAGACCTCCTCGAAGCGGGGGAACGTCGCCGGCCAGAGCTGGTCGGACCAGACGAGCAGGTACATGCACACCCACTCGCGCAGCGACATCAGATGGCTGTCGGCCTCACCGGAGGTGAACTTCGCGTCCCGGCTCAGGGTGACCGCCCGGGTACCCGGTCTGAACTGCCGGTCCAGCGGCGGCGTGGTCGACCCGTCGGGCAGCGGCTCCGGCGCCATGCCGAGCATGTCGGCGATACCGGCGCGGGCGGGTACCGCCGGTTCGCCCTCGCGGGCCGGTACGGCGTCGTGGCCGAGCACCATGGACAGCAGCGGGTCGGCGACGTTGTCGGCGTAGATCTGGTCGCCGGTCAGCACCAGCTGGTGGGGGCGGCGGTCCGGGTCACCGGCCACCGCCGCGATGACCGGGTCCAGGGTGACCAGGGCGTCCCGGCCGATGCCGTGCGGCCGACGGCAGGAGCCGTGGAACAGCCGCAGCCGGCCCGGGTCGGCCGGGGGCGTGGCGAACGTCGGCCACGCCGGTGCCCCGCCCACGGCGCGCGGGTCACCGGCGTAGGTCAGCAGGCCGCGCGCCGTGGCACCGTCGGCGGCCACCACCCCGTCGGCGAAGAGACTCGGCCACGGGCCGGACCCGCCGTCGAACGCCAGGTCGTAGCCGTAGAGCCGGCCGGGCAGCAGACCGCCGCCGGTCGCGGTCACCGCGACCACGTGCAGGTTTCCGCCGAGCGGCACGGTGCTCCGGCTACCGGTCGCCACCTGCGCGCCCCGGTCGTACGCCGGGGCCGCGCCCACCTCGAACACGGTCAGGGTGACCGTGCCGGCGGAGCGGACCGCGACGAAGACCGTCACGCTGCCCGGGTCGACCCGGCGCACCATCGGTCCGCAGAGCACGTGCGGCGCCGTGGTTGCACTGTCCATGGTGATGGGTTCCTTCCCGCGTCGTGCGCCACCGTGGGCCGCACGCCGGGGAGTCTGGGCGGGACGGGAACCCGGGCACCAGGGACAGCTGTCCCGCGTGGACGGGACAGCACCGCTGACCGGACGGCCGGCACCGGCGAGCCGTTGGGAGGGCGGCCCTTCCGGCCGGCGGACCGACGGGGGAAGAATCCCCGTGTGTCCTTCCCGTACCGCAGCGGTGACAGCCGGTCGACGCCGGCCCCGGCGACCCGTACCGCCGGGTTCCCGCCGGCCTCCGGCCGGGGGCGCAGGGTCGTCGCCCGAGCCGTACCCATGCTCAGCGGCATCCTCTCGGTCGCCGCCATGACCTGCTGGTTCCTGGCCCTGCCACCGATGACCACCGACCAGCTCTACTCACTGGTCGACCTGATGGACGGGATCATCTACGGCGGGGTCGCCTGGGTGGTGCTGAGCCGGCGGGCACACCCGGCCGGTTGGGTCGCCGCGGCGGTGGCCGTCGGTGGGTCACTGTCGGCGTTCTCCCGCCAGTGGGAGCTGCTGGCCGCACAGCACCCGCAGCTGTGGGCGCCGGCCGTGCTCACCGGCGCGCACGGGTGGGCCTGGGTGCCGGGCCTCTACGCGTTGATGGTGCTGCTGCCGTGGCTGCTGCCGGACCGACCGCTGGGCTGGTTCAGCCGTACCGCGCTCGCCGTCGGTACCGCCTACCTGGTCGTCAACCAGTGGATGGTGTTCACCTTACCGGCCCCGTACGGCCTCTTCCCGCTCGACGACCCGGCCTGGCGTACCGTGCACCGCGCCCTGTTCCCGGTGGTCGGGCCGCTCCTGGTGCCGCTCGGGCTGGTCGCCGCCGCCGGGGCGGCCTGGCGGTGGCGTACCGGGCCGCCCCGGCAGCGGCACGGGATGGGCTGGCTGACCGTCGGCAGCGTGCTGCTCTGCGTGGCGTTCCTGATGACCTCGCCGCCGGACTGGGCGGCCTTTCTGCCGGACCGGGCCGCGCCGCTGCTGATGCTGGCCTCGCAGGCGTTCTTCCCGGCCGCCGTGCTGGCGGTGGTGCTGCGCCAGCAGCTGTGGGGCATCGACCTCGCGGTCCGGCGCACCCTGGTCTGGCTGCTGATGACCGCCGGGGTCATCGCCACCTACATCGGCGCGGTGACCCTGCTCGACCGGATGCTGCCGGCCGGGTCGTTCGCCCCGAAGATCGTGGTGACCGCCCTGCTGGCCGCCGCGTTCCAGCCGGTACGCGAGTGGGTGCAACGCCGGGTCGACCGGCTCATCCACGGTGACGGCGCGGAACCGTCGATGCGGCACCTGGCGCACCGGCTGCGTACCGCCGAGAAGGGGGCACAGATGATCGAGACAGTGGCCACCGCGATCGCCACCTCGCTGCGGCTCGCCCGGGTGGGCATCGTCGTCGACACCCCGGACCCGTCCGACCAGGCCCGCCCACCCACCGTCTTCACCAGCACCGACCTCGGCAGCCCGCCCGACGACGGCCCGTCCTCCGGGGGCGGTACCCGCCGCCCGGACGTCCCGGACCCGGCGCCGACCAGCCCGGCCTGCACCACCGTCGACCTGATCAGCGGGCAGCGCCGGGTGGGTCAGCTGATCGCCTGGCCCCGGCCCGGGGAACGGCTCGACATCCGGGCGGTCGCGGCCCTGGCCGACCTGTCCCCCGTGGTCGCCGCCGTGGTCGACCTGGCCGCCACCAACGAGGCCCTCAGCCGCTCCCGGGCCCGCCTCGCCGAGGCCCGCGACGAGGAACGCCGTGCGCTGCGCCGGGACCTGCACGACGGGCTGGGGCCGGCACTCAGCGGCATCGGGCTGGGCCTGGCCGCCACCCGCAACCTGCTGCACCGCGACGTGACCGCCGCCGCCGAGCTGCTGGACCGGCTCATCGTGGAGCTGACCCAACGCGCCGACGAGGTCCGCGACCTGGCCCGTGACCTGCTGCCGCCGGTACTGTCCGACGGGGAGCTGATCCCGGCCCTGCACACCCTGCGCGACCGGTACGCGGTAGCCGGGCTGGAGGTCCGGGTGCAGACGCCCGGCCGGCTCGACGCACTGCCGGACAACGTGGCGACCGCCGTCTACGGCGTGGTCACCGAGGCGGTCCGCAACGTGCACCGGCACGCCGGGGTGGACAGCTGCACGGTCGCGGTCAGCAACCAACCGGACCGCATCCAGATCACCATCGCCGACCACGGCGGCGGGCCACCCACGGGCACCGTCGGCGGGGTCGGGTTGCAGTCGATGCGGGAACGGGCCACCGGCGTCGGCGGCACGCTGACCATCGGCCCGGCCTCCACCGCCGGCACCCCGCACGGCACCACGGTCACCCTCACCGTGCCGACCCGGGGGCGGCACGGATGACCGAACCCATCCGGGTCGTGGTGGTCGACGACCACCCGGTCTTCCGGCTCGGCATGACCGCGCTGCTGTCCACCCTGGACGGCGTGCGGTGCGTCGGTGAGGCCGCCGACGTGGACACCGCGCTGGCCGTGGTGGAGGCGGAACTGCCCGACGTGGTGCTGATGGATCTGCACTTCGCCGAGCGTTCCGGCATCGAGGCCACCGCGATCATCGCCCGGCGTACCCCGCAGGTCGGGGTCCTGGTCATCACCATGCTCGACGACGACGAGTCGCTGTTCGCCGCCCTGCGGGCCGGTGCCCGGGGGTACCTGCTCAAGGGGGCCAGCCCGGCGGAGGTGGAACGCAGCATCCGGTCCATCGCCAACGGGGAGATGATCCTCGGTTCGGCCGTCGCCGCGCAGGCCACCGCCCTGCTCTCCGGTGCGCGGACCACCCCGGCCAACCCGTTCCCGCAGCTGACCGACCGGGAACGGGAGGTGCTGGCGCTGGTGGCCCGGGGGTTGGAGAACGCGGCGATCGCCCACCGGCTCGGGCTCAGCCCGAAGACGGTCCGCAACAACCTGTCGAACATCCTGGTGAAGTTGCAGGTCAGCAGTCGTGGTCAGGCCATCGCGCGGGCCCGCGACGCCGGGCTGGGTGGCTGACCGGCCCGGGTGTCCGGCGCGGCGCGGTCAGAACCGTGGGCAGGCCGGGCCGGTGCCGAGGAGTTCGGCGTACGGCTGGTCGGTCGCCAGGCCGGAGAGCACCACGACCACCGAGGAACAGTTGTTGTCCTCCCGGGACTCGCGGAGTTTGCTGTCCGGATCGACGGTGGTGAACAGGACGTACGTCCCGTCGGCGAGCCCGTGGGTGTCGATCATCTGGTCGGGCAGGTACCAGTTGTACCGGTCGGCCCAGCCCGGTGACATGCCCATGTCGAAGTACTCGGTGCCACCCTCGACGCGTTTCGGGTCGAGGCAGGCGGGTGCCGGGTACGACAGGGCGGCGTCGCCCTTGCTGCCCCAGCCGACCAGGTCGGTGTCGGCGATGCAGAAGCTGACCTTGTCCGCGACGGCGGCCGGCGTGGTACCGACCAGGTTGCCGGCGCCGTCGGTGAGCCACAGTTCGGACTGGGCGAAGCCCTTGAAGTGGTAGTGGCTGTGCACCGGATGGAACTCGACCTGACCGGCGGGCAGGTCGGTGTGACTGCCGTCGGACCGGTGGAGCCGTTGGACCACGTCCTCGTCCTGGTAGCTGCCGGTCTGCCGGTCGAAGGCGAGTTCGACCGGCCCGGTGCCGGTGTTCTCCAGGACCTGGTCGAACCGGAGGCACTGCCGGGCACCCTGCTCGGCGCGTTCACTGTCGAAGCAGGACTGCCCGGGCTGCGCCACGTCGTCGAAGATCGTCCCGGGGTTGTCGTAGGTGACGTTCTGCTGCGGCAGCGACCGCAGGTCGGGGAGCATCTCCCGGACCGGTTCGACGGCCGGCCGGTACTCCACCTCGGCCAGCCCTTCGTAGGCGATGGCCGGGTCCGGGTCCACCGCGCCGAAGGTGACCCCGTAGGAGACGTAGACGTCGTACCGGCCGTTGGCGGCGGACGGGACGATCACCGACTGGGCGGCGCCGACCCCGGCGGTCGACGTCGCCACCAGCGCGTCGCCCCGGTACACGAACAGGCCGAGCCCGCCCTCGGTGGCTCCGTCCCAGCGGATGGCCACCTGGAGGCCACCCGGGCGGTCCCAGGTGCCGGCCGGCAGGTCGACCCGTAGCCTAAGCCGGTCGCAGTGGACCGTCCGGCACTCGGGAACCTGCGGCCGGGTCGGGCCGGTGCTGCGGACAGTCCCGGTCCAGTAGGTCGCCGGCCCGTCCGAGGTGACCGCCACGACCGCCGGGTCGGCTCCCTGCGCCGACTGCGGCACCGCCACCGCGGTCGCGGCGAGGGCGACAACTGACAGCAGCGAGGTACGACCGCGCCATCGGGCCCGGATCTTCGACGACGTACGGCTCTCCCGAATACGCATGTACGCGATCCTTCCTACCCGGAGGTTCGGCTGTACGCGGTGGCGAGCGCAGTTTACCGCCGACCGGAACAGGAATAGACCGTCTTCACCGGCCAGGAATGTCGGACCACCTTGTCGAATATCCGACCGGCCCGGCTCCCGTACCGTCGGGTCATGTCTGATCTTGACGTGGTGATGCGGGGCCTGATGCGGGACGTCGGATCCGCGCTGCGCCCGCGGGGCTTCCGGGGTTCGGCCGGCGTGTGGCGGCTGGTCACGACCGGCGGTGTCGCCGTGGTCGAGAAGCAGGGATCGCGGGGTTCGGCCTGGGACGCCAGGCTGTTCTACCTGAACACGGCCGTGGTGCCGACCGTGTGGTGGGAGTGGCGCACGGGGGCGACCGGCCCGGTCGACCGGGCCGGGCAGGCCGACGGGATCCGCCTCCTCGAAGGCCGGGTGCAGGGCACCGACCCTGCTCACGCCGACAACGGGTACGCCGACCGGTGGCGGGTGGCGGTGGACACGGACGTCGACCGGCTACGCGTGGACCTGCTCGCCGGGGTGACGCACGCGGCGGGCCGGTTGGCGGAGCTGCTGACCCCCGGCCGTTACCTCGACGAACTGCTGGCCCAGCCGGACAAGCAGGTGGGTCACTGGGAGGCGTTGGTAGTGCTGCTCGCCGAGCGCGGGCCGTCGGCGGAGCTGGACGCCGCGTACGCGGGCCTGCGCGACGCCTTCGCCGACCGGCCCCGGGCGGCGGGGCATGTCGAGCGCGTCATCGGCTGGGCACAGGCCAGGGCGGCCGGCTGACCGGGGTCCGACCACGGTTCCGGCGGACGCCACCGGCAGTTCTACGACGTGCCGGCCACCTCGCACGGCAGGCCGATGCCGAGTCTCACGTGCGCCTCCCGCCCCTGCGACCGGATCACCAGTGGCAGGCACGCCGCCCGCGCGACCCAGGTGCCACCGGCGAAGACGAGCCAGCGGGACTGGTCACCGACGGGCGCACAGGCAACCACCTGCGTGCGTACCGCCGGCTCGACCGAGGGGCCCCAGCCGACCCGAGCGTCGTCCTCCCAGCCGGGTGCCACCTGGAGATCGACGACCGCCCCGGCGCGTACGACCAGCCCCCACTTGGCGAACAGCCGCGCCGCCGGGTCGGGCTCCCCCGAATCCGCCACCTGAAGCACGACAGCACTGGGCACGGCCACGTCCGCGCCCACCAGCCGGTAGGCCGCCGGTGGATCCGGCAGCACGTTGATCGACCCGGTGCACGGCGGTCGACCCGCGCCTCCCGTCGTCGACGCCGATGCGGACCCGGCCACCTGAGACGGGGTGGCGGACGACGTCGGTCGGTCCGCGTCCCGCTGACGGGCGGCCGGTGGAGAGGTACAGGCGACCGCTGCCACCAGCAGGCACACGCCGAGCGTCGTCCACGCCGCTGCAACGCACCGCCGCACGGCTACCTCCCACCCACAGGGCGCTCTGCCGCCCGACGGCGGTCGGCGTCCTCGATGGCGTGTCGCACGGCCATCCGGATCACGACGTAGAGGACGGCCTGCCCGACGAGCCACAGGACGAACGCGAAGAACAGTTGGCTGACCGACGTGTCGAACAACATGCGGAGAACGCTAGTTCGACCCGGCCCTTCCTGTTGCCCCCGCAGCGCACGGTAGCCGGACCAAGGGCCAGGCGATCACCGTACGCGACACGACCAGCCAACCGGCGCTGGCCTTCCGAAATGAAAACCGTTACCATCCCCAAGTCCGGTCGTCGCACGGAACGGGAGTCGCCGATGGCGCATCTGTTGGTGGTCGAGAGTTGGGTGGGCGCGATGAGCGGCCTGCTCCCGAGGGCCATCCGGGAGGCCGGGCACCGTTTCACGTTCCTGACCCGCGACCTGCACCACTACCTCCGCAGCGCGCCGGCCGACCGGCCGCACCCGCTCCTGGCGGCGGAGAACGTGGTGACGACCGAGACCAACGACCTGCCGGCCCTGCTCTCCTTCGTGGACGGCCTGCACCGGGTGCTCCGCTTCGACGGGGTGGTCACCTCCTGCGACTACTACCTCGGCACCGTCGCCCGGCTGGCCGCGCATCTGGGCCTGCCCGGCGCCGCACCGGACGCGGTCGAGTGCGCGTACCGCAAGGACCTGGCCCGCGCCGCGATGCGCCGGGCCGGGGTCGACCAGCCGGCGTTCGCGGTGACCGAGGGCTGGCCCGCGACCAGCCGGGCAGCCGACGACGTCGGGTACCCGTTGGTGGTCAAGCCCGTCGACCTCTGCGCCGGGATGTACGTCCGCCGGGTGCACGACCGGACCGAACTGCGCGCGGCGTACGACGCGCTGGCCGGTTTCCCGGTCAACGCCCGGCGCCAGCCGAGGGTGCCGCTGGTGCTGCTGGAGGAGCTGCTGGACGGGCCGGAGGTGAGCGTGGAGACGGTCACCTCCGACGGTGTCACCACCGTCGTCGGGATCACCGACAAGAGCCTCGCCGGCATCTCCGGGTTCGTGGAGAGCGGACACATGTTCCCCGCACCCCTCGACCCCGACCTCGCCCGTACCGTCGGCGCGACCGCCACCGCCGCCCTGGCGGCGGTCGGCTTCGACCACGGCGTGGCGCACACCGAGCTGCGGCTGACCGGCGACGGTCCCCGGGTGGTGGAGGTGAACCCCCGGCCGGCGGGCAACCAGATCACCGAACTGGTCCGCCGGGTCACCGGCATCGACCTGCCGATGGTGTACGCGCAACTGGCGCTCGGCGAGCGGCCCGACCTGACCCCGACCGACACCGGGGTACGCAGCGCGGCGATCGCGTTCCTGCTCCCGCCACGCCCCGGTACGGTCGCCGGGATCACCGGTACGGAGGCGGTGGCCGCCGAGCCCCGGGTGGTGGACTGGGCGGTGAAACCGGCCGGACACCGGGCCGGGGAGGCGAGCAGCAACAACCACTACCTGGGTCACGTCATGGCCGTCGACACCGGCGGGGCGGGCGCCCGGTCGGTGGCGGACCGGCTGGTCGCCGGCTTGCGGGTCGGGTACGCCGACGACCTGGCCGGGGTGCCGGCGTGACCGGCCCGACGACCCGACCCGGGTACCGGACGTTCGACGCGCTGGTCACCGACGTGCTCGCCGGTCGGGTCGGCCCCGATCCGGGGCAGCAGCAGGTCAGCGTCGGTTTCGTGACCCGGCAGGGGGCCCGGCACGTCAGCCGGGGCCGGGGCTACCGCAACCACGTGCTCAGTCTGCGGGTCGGGGCGGCGGTCGGCTCGTGCGCCGTCGAGCCGGACGAGCTGCCCGACGACGTCGCGTACGCCTGCGTCGGCCGGACGGTGGCGGAACTGCTGGACCATCCGGCGCTGCCGGTTCGGGTCGCCGCGCTGGACGCGTACCTGCTCGCGGTCCGGCCGCACCCGGACACGGCCGACACGGTGCTGACCGTGCCCGCCGGTACCTCCCTGGCGAAGTCGACGGCCCGCGCGGCGGCCGTGGTGGACCTGCTGCCCTGCGCACCCGGGCAGACGGTGCTGGTGGTCGGGGTGGTCAACTCGCTGCTGGAACAGTTGCGCCGACGCGGTCTGCGCTACCTGCCGTGCGACCACGCGGGTGGCCGGACCGAGTGGGACGAGGCGTGCCTGCCCGACGCGCAGGCCCTGCTCGGCACGGCCGACGCGGTCCTGGCCTCCGGGATGACCCTGGGCAACGGGAGTTTCGCGCCGCTGCTGGCCCACGCGGCGGCCACCGGTACCCCGCTGGTGATGTTCGCGCAGACCGGCAGCGGGGTGCTCCCCTGGTTCGTCGGTTCGGGCGTGACCGCCGTGTCCGCCGAGCCGTACCCCTTCTTCTGGCTCGACGGCGGTCCGACGCCGATCTACCAGTACCGGGCGGCACCGTGACCGCCCCGCACCTGCTGAACCTGGTCGGACACACCCCGGTGCTCTTCGTGGACACCCCGCTGCCGTACCCGCACGACGGGTTCTGGGCGAAGGTGGAGTGCCTCAGCCCCGGTGGGATGAAGGCCCGCGCGGCGGTGTCCATGCTCACCGGGGCCCGCAGCCGGGGTGAGCTGCGGCCTGGTGCGCCGGTGGTCGAGTCGACCAGCGGCACGCTCGGCGTCGGGTTGGCCTTCGCCGGGCAGGCCCTCGGGCACCCGGTGGTCCTGGTCGTCGACGGTGAACTGGAACCGTCGATGCGGGCGCTGCTGCGCGCGTACGGGGCCCGGCTGGAGGTGGTGGACCGGCCGCACCCGGTGGGCGGTTGGCAGCAGGCCCGCCTCGACCGGCTCGCCGAGGTCCGGGCCGGCCTGCCCGGGTCGTACTGGCCGGACCAGTACCACAACCCGGACAACGCGGCCGGCTACACCGGGCTGGCCGACGAGATCGCCGGTCAGGTCGACGCCGTCGACGTGCTGGTGTGCAGTGTGGGTACCGGTGGGCACAGCGCCGGACTGGCCCGGGCCCTGCGCCGGTACTGGCCGGCGCTGCGGCTGGTCGGGGTGGACACCGTGGGCTCCACGATCTTCGGCCAGCCGGCCCGCACCCGGTTGATGCGCGGCCTGGGCAGCAGCATCCACCCCCGCAACGTCGACTACCGGGCGTTCGACGAGGTGCACTGGGTGGGTCCGGCGGAGGCGGTGGAAAGCTGTCGGCGTTTGGCCACCGGCAGTTTCGTCACCGGCGGGTGGAGCACCGGCGCGGTGGCCCGGGTGGCCGCCTGGACGGCGCGTACCCGGCCGGGCGCCCGGGTGCTGACCGTCTTTCCCGACGGCCCGCACCGCTACCTCGACTCCATCTTCGACGACGGGTACTGCACCCGGCACGGGCTGCTCGGCCCGACCCGGGGGCATCCGGTGGAGATCCACCACCCGCAGGCGGTCGAGGTGACCCGGTGGAGCCGCTGCCGGGTCGTCGTCGACCCAGTCGGCCCGGTCGGCCCGGGAGGCGCACCGCACACCGGACCGGCGGCACAGGGCACGGAGCCGGCGACGCCGCACACCGGCGCGGCGGGCGGGGCACGGGTGCCGGCATGGAACTGACCTGGCGGGTGTACCCGCTGGTGCTGCGCGAGCCACTGCGGATCTCCCGGTCCGCCATGGCCGGCCGGGACGCGGTGCAGGTCACCGTCCGTCACGACGGCACGGACGGCCACGGCGAGCTGGTGACCAGCACCTACCTGCGGCTCGACCTGGCCACGGCGGTCAGCGCACTGGCCGGCCTCGCCGACCGGATCGCCGGCTGCCCCGACCCGGAGACGCTGCACGCGGGCCTGCCCACGCTGACCGGCCAGGCGCCGCCCGGGGTACGGGCCGCCCTGGACGCCGCCGTGCACGACCTGCTCGGGCGGCGGGCCGGCGTACCGGTGCACCGGCTGCTCGGGCTGACCGACGGCACCCCGGTCGGCACCGCGTACACCATCGGGCTGGTCCCGCCCGACGCGGCGGCCACGGCCGCGCGGCGGCTGGTCACCGCCGGTTTCACCACCGTGAAGGTCAAGGCCGGTGACGCCGACGACGTGGCCCGGGTCGCGGCGGTACGCGCCGCCGCCCCGCAGGCCCGACTGCTGCTGGACCCCAACGGCGGCTGGACCGCCGAGCAGACCGTCCGGCTCCTCGACGCCATGGCGGCACACCGGATCGACGCCGTCGAGCAGCCGGTGCCGCCCGGTGACCCGGACCGGCTGGCCTGGATCGGGGCCCGTACCCCGGTGCCGGTCGTCGCCGACGAGGACGCCGTCAGCGTCACCGACGTGCACCGGCTGGCCGGGGCGGTCGCCGGGGTCAACGTCAAACTCGCCAGGTGCGGCGGGATCACCGCCGCCCGGGAGATCATCGACGTCGCCACCGGGTACGGCCTGGACGTCATGCTCGGCTGTCTGGTCGCCAGTTCCCTCGGCATCGCCCCCGCCGTGCACCTGACCGCGACCGCCCGCTGGGTGGACCTGGACGGGCACCTGCTGCTGGCCGACGACCCGTGGACCGGCCTCGGCGGGCACGACGGGACCCTGCGGCTGACCGGCACACCCGGGCTCGGGGTCACCGCCGTCGAGCAGCCGACGGTGGTGTCCCGGTGAGCGGCACCTGGGCGACGCTGCGCAGCTTCCCGCTGCCGGTCCGGCTGCTGGTGGTCAACCAGCTCGGCGTCAACATCGGCTTCTACATGCTGCTGCCCTACCTCGCCGGGTACCTGGCCGACGAGGTGGGCCTCTCCGCCGCCCTGATCGGGCTGGTGCTCGGCGTACGTAACCTCAGCCAGCAGGGCATGTTCCTCATCGGCGGGTCCGCCGCCGACCGACTCGGCGCCCGGGGCGTCATCATCGCCGGCTGCGCGCTGCGTACCGTCGGGTTCGCGGTCTTCGCCCTCGGGGTGTCCCTGCCGGCGCTGCTCGCCGCGTCGGTGCTGTCCGGGCTGGCGGGCGCACTGTTCAACCCGGCCGTCCGGGCCTACCTCGCCCAGGCCGCCCCCGACCGGCGGGCCGAGGCGTTCGCCCTGTTCAACGTGTTCGCCAGCGCCGGTGCGCTGCTCGGCCCGCTGGTCGGCAGCGCGCTGCTGCTGGTCGACTTCACCGCCGCCGCGATGGGCGCGGCGGCGGTGTTCGCCGCGCTGACCGTCGCGCAGGCCCTCGTCCTGCCGGCGCAACCGGTGGTCCGCAGCGGACAGACCCTCGGCCGGGACTGGCGGGAGACCCTCACCGACCGCCGGTTCCTCGTCTTCACCCTCGCGCTGAGCGCGATGTTCGCCCTCCAGAACCAGCTCTACCTGGTCCTGCCGGTACAGGCCGAACACGCCACCGGGTCACCGGTGGCGGTCGCCGCGCTCTTCGTGGCGTCGACCGTGGTGACCCTGGCCGGGCAGGTCCCGCTGACCCGCTGGCTGTCCGCCCGGACGACCCGGGGCGCCGCGATCGCGATCGGGATGGCGGTCATGGGGGCCGGTTTCCTGCTGCCGCTGCTGCCGGCCGGTACCGGGCCGGCCGGGCTGCTGCCCGTCCTGGGTGCCGCCGTACTGCTCGCCGTCGGGGTGATGACCGCCCAGCCGTTCGTGCTGGAACTGATCCCCGGCTTCGCCCGCGACGGCCTCACCGGCACCTACTTCGGCCTGTTCTACCTGGTCTCCGGGCTGGTCGCGGCGGCGGCCACCACGGCGGTCGGCCGGGCCATGGGCGACGCCGACGGGGTACCGGCCGGCGCGTGGCTGCTCTGCGCGGCGCTCGGCCTGGTCTCGGCGGTGGCGGTCCGGCTGCTGCACCGCCGGCACCGGCTCGGCCCCCGACCGGTACCCGCCGGGACGGAGGTGCCCGCATGAGCGGCGGAGGTGCCCGCATGAGCGGCCCAGGTGGCCGGATGAGCGGCGCGGCTGCCCCGGTGGCCGGTCCCGTGGTGGCCACGGCCAACCTGCTCACCGACAATCCCGAACTGTACGAGGCGCAGTTCCCGGACCCGCAGCACGCGGCGGCGACCTTCGTCGACGACCTGGTACGACGCTTCGCCCCGCAGACCGGCCCGGGACGGCGACTGCTCGACGTCGGCTGCGGTACCGGCCGGGACGCCGGCCACCTGGCCCGGATCGGGTACGCCGCGACCGGGTTGGACACCTCGGCCCGGATGCTGGAGCATGCCCGTCGGCACCACCGGCAGGCCCGGTTCGTGGCCGCCGACATGCGTGACTTCGACCTCGGTACCCGCTTCGACGTCGTCACCTGCCTGGACAGCGCGCTGCTGTACTGCCACCGCAACGCCGACCTGACCGCGTTCCTCGGCCGCTGCCACGCCCACCTCGTCCCCGGTGGACTGCTGGTCGCCGAGATGCGCAACGGCGCGTACTTCCTGGGCAACACCGACCTGCTGGACGCCCCACGGACCCGCACGGTCACCTGGCAGGGCGTCCCCTACACCTCACGGACCCGGCTCTGGATCGACCACGCCGGGCAACTGCTGCGCCGCGAACGGGTCTGGACCTGGCCGGACGGCGGGCGACCACTGGTGCAGACCTCCGCCTGGCGGCTGCTGTTCCCCCAGGAACTGCGGCACCTGCTCGACGCCGCCGGGTTCGACGTGCTCGCCCTGTTCGACCGGCCCGGTCCGCGTACCGACCCGCCGTGGCGGCCGGACGCCGACCTGTCCACCACCCTCTCCGGCGACCGCCTGCACCTGGTCGCCCGCCGCCGCAGCTGAGTCCGCCGCGACGACGTCACCTGAACCACGCACACCCTTCGGAAGGACATTTCACGCATGACCCCCTTTCTGACCACCCCCGCGCCCGGACTGAGCCGCCGTGGCCTGCTCGGTGGCGCCGTCGCGCTCTCCACGGCGCTGCTCACCGGCTGCGGCACCGACAACGCACCGGCGACCGCCCCGTCCGGTCAGCCGAAGCGCGGCGGCCGGCTGCGGGCCGCGTTCGCCGGTGGCGGCGCCAACGAGACCCTCGACCCGCACCTGGCGAACCTGTTCGTCGAGGCGTCCCGGGCCAAGGCCGTGTACGACAAGCTCGCCGACTACGGCCCGGACGTGTCGATCCAGCCGCGCCTGGCGCAGCGCTGGGAACCCAACCCCGACCTCACCCGGTGGCGGGTCAGCCTGCGCGAGGCCACCTTCCACGACGGCCGGCCGGTCCGCGCCGCCGACGTCCTGGCCAGCTACGCCCGGATCACCGACCCGAAGCGCGCGTTCCGGGCGAAGGCCAGCCTCGCGATGATCGACCTGCGGGCCAGCCGGGCGGTCGACGACCGTACCGTCGAGTTCGCCCTGACCCGCCCGTTCGCGGCGTTCGGCAACCTGCTCGCCGCGTTCGGCGCCTACATCGTGCCGGAGGGCACGGAGACCTTCGACCGGCCGGTCGGCTCCGGCGCGTTCGTCTTCGACTCCTTCCAGCCGGGCCGGTCGCTGCTGCTCAGGCGCAACCCGGACCACTGGGACGGGCCGGCGTACCTCGACGAGCTGGAATACGTGATCAGCAACGACGAGTCGGCGCGGATCAACGCGCTGCTCGGCGGGCAGGTCGAGTACGCGCACGACATCACCCCCACCACCGCCCGCACCCACGCCGGGGACCGGCGGGTCGCGATCACCCGGATGGCGAACAGCACCATGCAGGGCTTCACCATGAAGGTCGACCGGCCGCCGTTCGACAACCGGGACCTGCGTGAGGCGATGTTCCTGCTCACCGACCGGCAGCAGCTCGTCGACACGGTGCTCTCCGGTGCCGGTCAGGTCGGCAACGACCTCTACGGCAAGGGCTACCAGTACTACGCCGCCGACATTCCGCAACGCACCCGCGACCTCGACCGGGCCCGGTTCCTCGTCGACCGGGCCGGCGCGAAGGGACTGCGGATCACCCTGGACACCGCCGCCGTGGCCAGCGGGTTCGTCGAGGCGGCCACCGTCCTCGCCGACCAGGCCCGACAGGTCGGCCTGACCGTCGTACCGACCACCGGCAACAAGGACACCTACTGGAAGGACATCCTGACCAACGGGGTACTGGCCTGCTACCGCTCCGGCGCCATGCCCATCGAGACGCACATCTCCCAGCGGCTGCTCACCAACTCCACCACCAACGCCACCCGCTGGGCCCGCCCCGACTTCGACGCGCTCTACGCGAAGGCGGTGTCCAGCCCGGACGAGGCGGCCCGCCGGCAGGCGTACGGCGACATGCAGCGGATGCTGCACGCCGAGGGCGGCTTCCTGATCTGGGGCTTCGCCGACTTCCTGGTCGCCACCAGCCCGACCGTCGGCGGGGTCTCCGCCGACGCCCCCGCCAACACCCTCGACTGGGCCCGCTTCGACAAGGTCTGGCTGGGTTGAGTCTGCCCCGCTACGCCGCCGGGCGGCTGCTGCTCGGGGCCGGTCAGGTCGCCGGGGTCGTCACCGCCGTGTTCGTGCTCGCCGAGGCGCTGCCCGGGGACGCGGCCGTGGTGATCGCCGGTGACCAGCCCGACCCGGCGCGCATCGCCCTCATCCGCGCCCAACTCGACCTCGACCGGCCCGCCGGGGAACGCTACCGGGACTGGCTGGGCGACCTGCTGCACGGCGACCTGGGGGTCTCACTGGTCTCGCAACGGCCGGTCACCGAGGTACTGGCCGCCACCGCCGCGCCGACGGTACTGCTGGCCACGGCGACCCTGCTGCTGCTCGTCCCGCTCGCCGTCGGGGTGGGCATGCTGGCGGCCCGCCGCGAGGGCGGCCGGCTCGACCGGTCGCTGTCCGCGGTGTCGGTCGGCCTCTACGCGGTACCCGAGTTCGCGCTGGCCATCCTGCTCGCCGCGCTGTTCGGCGTACACCTGGGCTGGTTCCCGCCCACCGCCGTCGGCACCGACGGGAACCTGCTGGCCCAGCCGGCGGTGCTGGTACTGCCGCTGCTGGTGCTGCTGGCCCGGCCGATCTGCTCGATCAGCCGGCTCACCCGGGCCGGCATGGTCGACGCGGTCCGCTCCGGGTACGTCGCGCACGCCCGCCGGCTGGGCATCCCGGCCCGACGACGGTGGCTGGCCCACGCCCTGCCGAACGCCCTCGCCCCGGTGGTGCAGCAACTCGCCCGCACCACCGACTGGCTGCTCGGCGGGGTGATCGTGGTCGAGGCGGTGTTCGTCATCCCCGGCCTCGGTACCGCCCTGGTCGACGCGGTCACCGCCCGGGACGTACCCACCGTGCAGGGCCTCTGTGTCCTCGTCGCGGTCACCACCGTGACCGTCAACCTGGCCGCCGACCTGGTCGCGTTCCGGCTGGCCCCCCGCACGGCGGGTGCCCGGTGAACCGCCGGCTACGGACCGTCGGCGGCGCGGTGCTGCTCGGCGGACCGCTGCTGCTCGCCCTGACCGGGCCGCTGCTGGTAGACGGACCGACCGGGCACGGCCGCCCGTTCGACCCGGCCGGTCCGCTCGGCACCGACTTCGTCGGCCGGGACGTCGTCGACCAACTGCTCCTCGGCGGCCGGTCCGTGGTGCTGGTCGCGGTCGCCGCCACCACACTGGCGTACCTGGTCGGCGTGCCGGTGGGCCTGCTGGCCGCGACGACCCGGCACCGCCTGGTCGACGAGCTGCTGATGCGTCCGCTGGACCTGCTGCTGGCCGTACCGTCCCTGCTGCTGCTCATCCTGGTCGCCGCGACCGCGCCACGCGGCCCGGTCACCCTCACCGTGCTCGTCGCGCTGATCGCGCTCCCGGAGGTCGCCCGGGTCACCCGGGCCGCCGCGCTGCCGCTGGCCCACGGCACCGTCATGGAGGCCATGCGGCTGTACCGGGAAACCTGGTGGCGACGGGCGATCGGCCACGTCGCCGTCGGTATCCGCCGGGTACTGGCCGCCGACGCCGGGGTCCGCTTCATCGGCGCGCTGTACCTGGTGGCCACCGCCAGTTTCCTCGGCGTGGGGGTGGCACCCGACGCCGCCGACTGGGCGGTGATGGTGGACCGCAACCGGACCGGCCTGTTCCTGCAACCCTGGGCGGTCGTCGTACCCGCCGCGCTGATCGTGGCCATGGCGGTCGGCGTCAACCTGGTCGCCGACCGGTTGCTGGCCGGTCACCGGTCGACCGCCGAACGGGACGCGGTGGAGGTGCTCCGGTGAGCGCTCCCCTGCTCCGGGTCACCGGGCTGACCGCCCACACCGGCAGCGGGAAACCGCTGGTCGACGGGGTGTCGTTCACGCTGGCGGCCGGGCAGGTGCTGGCCGTCATCGGGGCGTCCGGCAGCGGCAAGACCACCACCGGCCGCGCCCTGCTCGGCGAGACCGGGCCGGGGGTACGGCTCACCGGTCGGATCGAGTTCGCCGGCCGACCGGTCACGCCGGACAGCCCACCGCCACCGGGCACGGTCGGCTACGTACCCCAGCAGCCCGCCGCCGTGCTCAACCCGGTCCGCCGCGTCGGGTCGGTGCTCCGCGAGATCGCCCACCGCCACGCCGCCCCGGGCGGCACGGGCCGTACCCCGCTCCGCCAGGCCGTGGCCGGCGCGCTCGCCCGGGTCGGCCTGCCGGACAGCCGGGACCTGCTGCGCCGCTTCCCGCACCAGCTCTCCGGCGGGCAGCAGCAACGGCTCGTCCTCGCCCACGCGCTGCTGTCCCGGGCCCGGCTGCTGATCGCCGACGAACCCACCACCGGACAGGACCGCATCAACCGGGCCGACATCGCCGCCGAACTGCGTGGACTCGCCACCGCCGACCTGGCCGTCGTGCTGCTCAGCCACGACCTCGACCTGGTACGCGCCGTCGCCGACCACACCCTGGTCCTGGCGCACGGGACGGTACGCGCCAGCGGGCCCACCGCCGAGGTCCTCGCCCTGCACCAGCCACCCCGTACCGTCGGCGGCGGCCGGTCGACCGACGGTGACCGACCCGACCGGGACCGCCCGCCGGTACTGCGGGTCACCGGGTTGGTGGCCCGGCACCGCGACGGCGCCCGCCGCCCCACCGTCCTGCACGGTGTCGACGCCAGCGTCACCGCCGGACAGTGTCTCGCCGTGGTCGGCCGATCCGGCAGCGGCAAGACCACCCTGGCCCGCTGCGTCGCCGGCCTGCACCGGCCGGCTGCCGGCACCGTCGAGTTGGACGGTCGACGGCTGGCCGCCGGCCTCGACCGGCGCAGCCGCACCGACCTGGCCGCCGTCCAGTACGTCTTCCAGGATCCCCGGGCCAGTTTCCACCCGCACCGGCCGCTGCTCGACCAGGTGGCCCGGGTCGCGGTACGGCTGCGGGATCTGCAACCGGCGGCGGCCCGGCAGGCCGCGCAGACCGTCCTCACCCGGGTCGGCCTCACCGAGGAGTTCACCGGCCGGCACCCCGACCGGCTCTCCGGCGGGGAACTGCAACGCGCCGCGCTGGCCCGCGCCCTGCTGGCCCGGCCCCGGCTGCTGATCTGTGACGAGATCACCTCCGGGCTGGACGCCGGGACCCAGGAGCGCATCCTCGACCTCGTCGAGCAGTTACGCCGGACGGATCAGGTGACCCTGGTCGTGATCAGTCACGACCGGGAGGTCGTCGCCCGGCTCGCCGACCACGTCGTCGTGCTCGACCGGGGTCGGGTCGTGGAGCACGGTCCGGCGGCGGACCTGCTCACCGCCGGTCGGCATCCGCTGACCCGCGCCCTGCTCCGCCCCACCGACCAGCTGACCACGAAAGCGAGCGAACCACGGTGACCGGACACCTCGTCGACGACTACACGGTGCGGCCCGCTGCGGCCCGGGACCTCGCCGGTGCCCGCAGCGTCATGCTGGACACCTTCTACCACGTCTTCGGCCACGGGTACCGACCACAGTGGCATGCCGACGTGATCGACCTGGCGGACACCTACCTGCGGCCGGAACGCCACGCCCTCTTCGTCGCCACCCTCGGCGACGAGGTCGTCGGCACCACCGCCGTCCGGGCGGCGGCACCGCAGAGCCCACCGCATCCCCAGTTCCTCGCCGACCGGTACCCGCAGGCGAGCACCGCGCAGCTGTTCCGGGTGTACGTCCGACCGGAGCACCGCCGCCGGGGACTGGCCCGGGCGCTGGTGGACCTGGCCACCGGGTTCGTCGCCGCGCAGCCCAGCTACCGGGTCCTCTACCTGCACACCGACACCCGGGTCGCGGGGGCCGAGGCGTTCTGGCGGTCGGTGGCGGAGCCGGTCCACGACGCCCGCGACGGGCGCCCGGACACCCACCAGACGGTGCACTTCGAGATCCCGCTGCCGGGCCGGACGGCGTGGGACCTCGGGGCGGGACACCGCCCGGAGGTGGCGGCGGGGTTGGTCAGCCGGTGACCGCGACCACCACGATCCCGCCGCCGGCCAGCACGTCGAGCACCATGCAGAACTCCGTCAGGGAGCGGGGTACGGTCTGGTTGCGCCGGTAGAGGACCACGTCCCAGATGGCGTGGCAGGCCAGCACGGCACCGGCCATCGCCAGGCCGACCCGGGGCGAGAGGAAGAGCGTGACCACGGCCAGCCCGCCGTACACCGCCAGCGCGAGAGCCTGGGCGGCGAGTGGGACACGCGGCGCCCGGACGGCCACCCCGGCGACGATCAGCACCAGTGACGTGATGCCGGCTCCCGCCCACCAGGGCAGACCGGCGAGTTCACTGGCCACGATGACGATGCTGCCGCCAAGGATGCCCGCCCAGCCGACCCACGGCCGGTTGAACGCGGCGGCGCCGAGGTAGCACAGGCTGGCCACGACGACGGTGATCGCGCCCGACTCGCGGTTCACCCCGCTGGCCAGGGACAGCACGGCAGCGGCCAGCCCGAGTGCGCTGGGCCAACGGTGCAGGAGCTTCGGGTGGTCGGTGGTACGGACACGGGAGCGGTCACGGCCCGAGGTATCCATACCGGCGATCATGTCGCCGGCCGACTCCGATGTCGAACGACTTGTCGGGAAGCTGCCTCGGCGCTGCCGGCTCCGGCCTGCTCAGCGGATGTCGCCGTTACCGGTCGACACCGTCCGTCGTGGAGCGCGTCGTCAACGAAGCCGAGTCCGGCCGGCGACCTACTGACTCCCGACAGCGGTGTCGGCGCCGCTCAACCAGCCTTTGAACCGCAGGTACGGCTGGACCCGCTCCGGTATCGGCTCCCGGGTGAGGAACCACTCGTCCGCCAGGGAGGCGATGACCAGATCGGACCCTTCGAAGCGCAGCAGGACTCCGCCCACGGCAGGCCATTCGACGTACCCCTGGAGAAGCCCGACATCGACGAGGTGTTGTCCGATCACGCTGCCCAGCAGATCCGCAGGGTCTACCGGGCCGACCACCGTGCTCCCGTACTCCTGCATGTCGTAGGACGGGTACGGCGCTTCGAACTCCAGGTCCAGCCGTTCGCCACAGCCGTGGGCCATGACAGGCGGACTGCCCTCGAAGTGCAGCCAGAAGTGCACCAGGCCCTCGATGCCCGCCAGCGGCCCACCGTCGGGGCAGGACCGCGCTTCGGTCACCGCGAGCAGGCGCCGGCCGAGAAGTGGGCGAAGCAGCGCGGCGACCGTCGCGGGTTCCTCCATATCGCAGACCGTAGACCGCCAGCAGGAAGAACCCGAGTCGGGGCCGTACGTTGTGGGGGTGGAGTTGACCGACAGTGCACGGGATCTCGCCGCGACGATGCTGGGTGAGTCGTTGCCGCGTCGGTGGCGGCATGTGCAGGCGGTGGGTCGAAAGGCTGAGCGGGTGGCGGCGGTGTTGTCTGAGCCGGATCGGGACGTGTTGGTCGCGTCGGCGTGGCTGCACGACGTCGGCTACGCCCCGGAGTTGGCGGAGGTCGGCTTTCATCCGTTGGACGGTGCACGGTGGCTTCGCGCGCAGGGCCTTCCGGAGCGGGTGGTGTGCCTGGTCGCGCACCACACCTGTGCGGAGTTGGAGGCGCAGGAGCGGGGGTTGGCGGCGGAGCTGGTTGCCGAGTTCGTTCGGGAGGAGTCGGCGACGACCGATGCGCTCTGGTACTGCGATGCGACGACCGGGCCGGACGGACAGGACTTCGATGTGCTCGACCGGCTGGCGGAGATCCGTGCCCGGTATGGTCCGGCTTCGCTGGTGACGCGGTTCGTCGATCGGGCGGAACCGGAGATCGTGGCGGCGGTGCGGCGTACCGAGGCGCGGCTTGCCGGTCAGCCGATGTAGGGCTGCGACAGGTTGGCGTACCCGTGGTCGATGCGTAGCCGCATGGAGGGGTGGATGTCGAGGGTGTCCAGGGCGGTCCGGTCGATCCAGGCGACCCGCTTGGATTCGCTGCTCTCGGTCGGGTTGCCGGAGAGGTAGCGGGCGCGGAAGCAGATGGAGAACTGCTGGCGGACCTCGCCGTCGCTGTAGGCGATGATGTGGTTCGGGTCGGTGTAGATCCCGACCAGGCCGGTGACCTCGATGGTGATGCCGGCTTCCTCGTGAGTCTCGCGGACGATGGTCTGCGCGATGGATTCGCCGAAGTCCTGGGCACCTCCGGGGAGTGCCCACAGGCCGTTGTCGGTGCGTTGGATGAGCAGGACCCGGTCGTGTTCGTCGCGGACGAAGGCGGTGGCGGCGACGACGATGCTGTTCGGTGTGGGGGCGTTCGGGTCGTGGAAGTACTCGGTGCGCGCCACTCAGGGTTCTCCTTGCTGACCCCATGCCGGCCTGGCGGTTGACCATACCCGGTCGAAACTGTCGGCGTAGAGGCCGAACAGCTCCCCGTCGGCGGTCTGGCGCAGGTGCAGGGTGGGGGCGTGGGCTGCGGGAAAGCCGAAGACGTGGGTGTTGACGAGCATCTCGTCGTCGAACTGGTAGATCGAGTTGTACAGCGTCGTGCGGTGCAGGCGGATGCTGATGCCGGCCACCTCTCGGAGCTTCTGGTACCACGAGAGGACGTTACGGATCTTGGCGGCGATGGCGTCGCCGATGCCTTCCTCGGTGCCGCGTTTCGCGACTTCGCCCGCTTCGGGGTCGCCGAGCGCGATACGTATCCTCGCGCCGGCTGCGGCTTTCTCAGTGAGTGTGGATATCAGTCGCGGGTACTGCTCGGGTAGGAACAGGGCCGCGTACACGAGGATGGCGATGTCGCTGGTGGCATCGGCCAGCAGGCGTTGCCACATCTCGGTCGGGACTGTGGCCCGGCGTGGGTAGAGCCGGACCACCTCCGACCGGGGCGGCTCGTTCCCCGCGCGGTTCTGGGTGGCGTCGGGCCAGAGGTACGTCTGGCTTTCGGCGAGCAGGGCGGCCAGGGCGTAGCGGTACCGGGGGTACGGGATTCGGTTCTGCGTGATCCACCGCTCGACTGTCTTCGGGTCGACCTTCAGCGTGGAGGCGAGATCGCTGGGCGTCATCTGCTTGCGGTACATCGCGTCGCGTAGGCGATCGTTCGCCATACCCGCCTCCAAGACCGTTAGGGACGACTAACCATAGGCAAGACGTCCATAGACGCACAACTCCACGTGGTTAACCCGTCACCCCTTGGTGGCGAGAGTGGTGGTCATGAACGACTCCATGACCACCGTTGATCACTTCCCCGCAACCGGCACGGAACCGGCAGGTTCAGATGGCGGTCGCGTCGGGTCGTGTTGAGGCTGGCCCGGGGTGGGTGCTGGTGTGATGCCGCGACCCGAACGACGGCCCGTGAATGGCCCGCCCACCCCGGGCCAGCCTCAACA
>NZ_WVUH01000659.1 GCF_017614955.1 Micromonospora echinofusca | reverse complement strand
GTACACGTGGGGGCCGTACGCGCAGCACTGGTTCGAGAAGGAGCTGGTGGGTTGACGGGGTTCGGGGTTGGGGTTATATAGGAACCAGGGAGTTGAGTCGGTTGGACTCAACCTTGGACCTTCGGCCCTGGAGAAACCGAGGAGGCTTGACGATGTTGATGCGTACCGACCCGTTCCGGGAGATCGACCGGATCGCGGAGCAGTTCTTCGGTACGGCCGCGCGGCCGGCGGTGATGCACATGGACGCCTACCGCGACGGTGACTTCTTCTACGCCGCCTTCGACCTGCCGGGTGTCGACCCGGACAGCATCGACTGCACGGTGCAGCGCAACGTGCTGACCGTTCGCGCCGAGCGGCGCCGGCCCACCGGCGACACGGTCGAACTGGTCGCGGCAGAACGTCCGATGGGTACGTTCAGCCGCCAGTTGTTCCTCAGCGACACCCTGGACACCGATCGGCTCGAAGCCGGGTACGACAACGGGGTGTTGACGTTGCGGATCCCGGTGGCGGAGCGGGCCCGGCCGCGGCGGGTGGCGGTGGCCACCGGCAACGGCCACGGCCGCCGGGAGATCGACGCCTGAGCTGTGGGGACGCCGCCGCCCCGGGACGCGGTGACCAGCGTCCCGGGGCGGCGGCGTCCGAGCTTGTGGCGTCCCGGTTTCACCCGGGCGGTGGGTACAGCCGGGCCAGGGCGTGGGCGGTGTCGGCGAGCTGTCGGCGCAGTTCGGGTGGGTCGAGTACCTCGACCTGCGCGCCGAGTTTGAGTAGTTCGGTGTGGCCGTGGCGGATCGATTCGATGGGCACGGTGGTCGGTATCCACCCGTCGGGGTCGGGTGGTCCGGCGGCCTGCCGGGCGGCGCGGCTCATCGCCGGTGGTAGCAGGTGCACCAGTTGTGCGAGGGCGGCGGGGGTGACCCGGATGGTGGCGGTGTCGCGGTAGACGTCGGCCTCGTAGCGGCGGGTCCAGTCGTGCCAGTAGTCGGCGAGCCGGAACCCGTCGGGTCGGGTGAACCCGTCGTCGAGGACGACGGTGTCGCGTACCGACGCCACCCGGTAGGTGCGGATCTGTCCCTCGGTGGCGGCGACGAGGTACCAGCGGCCGGCTTTGCAGACCACGCCGAGCGGGTCGAGGGTGCGGGTGATGTCGCGGGGTTGTTTCCACCGCTGGTAGCGCACCCGTACCTGCCGTTGCTGCCAGACGGCGTCGGCC
>NZ_WVUH01000658.1 GCF_017614955.1 Micromonospora echinofusca | reverse complement strand
ATCGCGGCCATGGCAGCGACCGGCCCCCTCCGGCCCGGGCGGGTACCCGTCCAGCGCGCCACCCCACCGGGGGACATCGTGGGCCGGGGCGGGGCCGGGCATCCCCGGTACGGGTGTCGGTGTCGCCGCTCTCGTCGCGTCGTTCTGCTTCGGACCGCTGGGGCTGGTCATCGCGATCGTCGCGCTGCTCCGTGGGGCCCGTCAGACGGCTACCGACCGGGTCTGCGCGACCATTGCGCTCGGTGTCGGCGGGCTGTGGACCCTGGTACTGGTGTGCGGGCAGATCATCGAGAAGCTCTCCGGACAGCCCTGAGCCGGTCCCCCCGTCGGCGCGTCCCGGCTACCGGCGCAGCGTCCCGGCTACCGGCGCAGCGCCCCGGCGATCCTCAGGCCGGTGGCCGGTAACTGGCGAGAACCGTGGCCAGTTCGGAGTGGGCCTCGGCCCAGTACGCCTCACCGGTGGTCCAGCCGAGCCGGTACGAGCCGCTCCCCTTCCCGCTGACCGCCAGTTGCACGCTGTGCATCCGTTCGCCGTACGGGACGGTCCAGCGGCACTCCCACGCCGCCCCCGGCGGCTCACGGGTGGCGGTCAGCCGGATCGGTTCGTACTGGATCAGGGCCCCCTCACCGAGGGCCCACTGCTCGGCGGCCTTCAGCGCGGCGAGCGGATCGCCCGTCCGGGGGACACGCGGGTCGATGCTCAACGCCCTGCTGTGCCGGGGATCCTGGAAGCAGGTCACGCCCTCTTCCTGGAACTGCCACCAGCCGACCGGTACGACGATCCGGAAGCCGCTGCGGTCCCGGTACCAGGTCCAGCCGGCCGGCGGCCGGTACCGCTCACCGGGGGGCTGCGGGCCGGCGGGGACCAGCCGACCCGCGTGGCTGGGCCGGACGCAGGCGAAGGGCGGTGGCGGCACGCCGGGCGGTGGCGGTGGCAGCACGTCGTGCTCCCCGTTCGGCCCGTGCCCGGGCGGTCGCCAGTTCACGCCGGTCGGCGTGGCGGCGGGTCCGGCCGAACCGGGGAGGTCCGCCGGTACGGCCGGCGGGTCTGCGGACGGGGCGGTCTGCTCCCAGGTGACCGCCATCGCGGTACTCATGCCCACGGTCGCCGCGAGGGCGGTGGCCAGTGCCGGGATCCACCAGCGCCAGCGCTGCCGGACGACGGGCACGGTGGTCGCCGCGTCCGGGCCGGGGACCACCGGCACGCCCGGGGTCGGGGCGACAT
>NZ_WVUH01000657.1 GCF_017614955.1 Micromonospora echinofusca | reverse complement strand
CGCCGGGGGCGGGGTGGGGCGGCCGACCCGCCCCCGGCGATAGGCTGAGCGGCGATGACATACCTGGATCACGCGGCGACCACTCCGATGCTCGACGAGGCACTGGAGGCGTACGTCGCAACCGCCCGCGAGGTCGGCAACGCGTCGTCGCTGCACGCGGCGGGCCGGCGGGCCCGACGACGGGTCGAGGAGTCCCGGGAACGGGTGGCCGCCGCCCTGGGCGCCCGGCCCTCCGAGGTCGTCTTCACCGGTGGCGGGACGGAGAGCGACAATCTCGCCGTCAAGGGCATCTTCTGGGCCCGGCGGGCGGCCGACCCGGCCCGCTCCCGGGTGGTCTCCAGCTCCGTCGAGCACCACGCGGTCCTCGACGCGGTGCACTGGCTGGCCCGGCACGAGTCGGCCACGGTGGGGTGGCTCGGCGTCGACGCGGCCGGCCGGGTGGCCGTCGACGCGCTCCGGGCCGAGTTGGCCGAGTACGGCGACCAGGTCACCCTGGTCACCGCCATGTGGGCGAACAACGAGGTCGGCACGCTCCAACCGGTGGCCGAGCTGGCTGCGGTGGCCGCCGGGTACGGCGTGCCGCTGCACACCGACGCGATCCAGGCCGTCGGTCAGGTACCGGTCGACTTCGCCGCCAGCGGCGTCGCCGCGCTCACCGTCACCGGGCACAAGCTCGGCGGGCCGGCCGGGGTGGGTGCGCTGCTGCTCGGGCGGGACGTCCCGGCCACCCCGCTGCTGCACGGCGGCGGCCAGGAGCGGGACGTGCGCTCGGGCACCCTGGACACCGCCGGGGTGGTCGCGTTCGCGGTCGCGGTGGAACACGCGGTCCGGGCCCAGCAGGAGTACGCGAAGCGGATCGCCGCGCTCCGGGACGACCTGGTCGAGCGGGTACGCGCGGCGGTGCCCGAGGTGGTCTGCAACGGCGACCCGGTCGACCGGCTGCCCGGCAACGCGCACTTCTCCTTCCCGGGTTGCGAGGGGGACGCCCTGCTGCTGCTGCTCGACGCGCAGGGCATCGCCTGCTCGACGGGTTCGGCCTGCTCGGCCGGGGTGGCCCAGCCCTCGCACGTGCTGCTGGCGATGGGGGCCGACGACGACCGGGCCCGCTCGTCGCTGCGCTTCACGCTGGGGCACACCTCCACCGTCGCCGACGTGGACGCCCTGATCGCGGTGCTGCCCGGGGCGGTCGAGCGGGCCCGTCGGGCCGGCGCCATCCGCTCCGTCCGCCCCTGACCGGGGCGGTGGAC
>NZ_WVUH01000656.1 GCF_017614955.1 Micromonospora echinofusca | reverse complement strand
CGCCCGGTCCCGCCCCGCCCGGTCCGCCGCCGCCCAACGCATCGGCCTGGACCTGGCCCTGGTCGGACTGGCCGGACTCGCCTGGTTCCAGCTCCGCCAGTACTCCTCCCCACTGGCCGGCGCGAACGGTCGGCTCGGCATCGACCCGCTGCTCGCCGCCGCGCCCACCCTCGGCGTACTGGCCGGCGGGGTGATCGCCCTGCGGCTGCTGCCCCCGGCCACCCGGTTCGCCGAACGGTTCGTCAACCGGCGGCCCTGGACGGCCACCATGCTGGGCATGTGGCAGGCGGGCCGCCGGCCGCACGCCGGGCCGGTACTGCTGCTCGCCCTCGCGGTCGGCGGTAGCACCCTGGCCTGGTCCCTGGTCACCACCTGGGAACGGTCGCAGGTCGACCAGGCCAACCACGAGGTCGGCGCAGACCTGCGCCTCGTCGAGTCCGACGGGGCCGCCCCGGCCGGGCGGGCCGCGCAGATCGCCGCGCTGCCCGGGGTACGGCAGGCCGTGCCCGGTTGGCGGGACGACATCCGGATCGGTTCGGACAACGTCCCCGCCACCGTCGTGGCGGTGGACGCGGTCGCCGCAGCCGACCTGGTACGCCTCAGCGACACCCTCACCGACGAACCACCCCGGCAGTTGCTCGACAAACTGGCCCGGGCCCGCCCGCAACCGGCCGGTGTGCCGGTACCCGCCGGAGCGCAGCGGCTCACCGGCACCGTCCGTACCCCGCTGATCGGGGGGTTCTTCCAGCCCGACATCACCGTCAACGCGTTGTTCGGTACCGCCGACGGGCTGGTCTGGCGTACCCCGCTGCCCGCCACCCCGAGCACCGGTGAACCACGCGCCTTCGACGTGGCCCTGCCCGGCGCAGGTGACCGGGAACTGCGGTTCGAGGGCTTCGAACTGGTCGGTGGACCGCTCGCCGGTACCGCCTACGACCTCTCCGTGACCGGCCTGCGGACAGTCGGCGCGGACGGCACCAGCCAACCGGTGGACCTCGCCGCCGCCGGGGACTGGGGCGCCGCGGACGGTCGGGGTGGTTCCCCGGTACCGGCGGCCACCGCCTCCTCGGCCGACGGCGGTTCCGTCGAGGTGCGTTACCCCGCCCCCCGGCCCACGGACTTCTTCGACCAGGTCTTCGTCCGCTACGCCGTCGTCCGGGACACCCCGGTCGGGGCCGTACCGGCCCTGGTCACCCCGCAGGTGCTCGACGCACTCGACCTGAAGGTCGGGGACCGTACCCCGTTCCAGCTC
>NZ_WVUH01000655.1 GCF_017614955.1 Micromonospora echinofusca | reverse complement strand
ACCCACGCCCCTACCCGGAACTGGAGCCCTCCGTGGCAGCCCGCAAGTTGCGATAGACGACCCGGGTCTGTGGGTGGTTGTTGCCGAGTACCCGCCGGCAGTCGGTGAGGGCCTGCTTGAGGTAGGCGATGGTGTGGGGGAGGTTTCCCTGGTCGAGCAGGAACTGCGGCGCAGCAGGACCATCCCCCGGGGTCGGTGTCTCGGGATCAGTGGGCGCAGGGGCAACCCGGTCGCGTCGTAACCACCTCACCGGTGCTGGGTTTTCGTCGCGCTGTCACCGGTCGAGGCGATCCCCCCGAGTTCACCCTGCACGGTGATCGGCCCCGGCCCCGCCGCCAGTGGTGTCACCGCAGCCGGCGGTGTCGGTGCCGCAGCGGAGTTTCGCGGCAGAGCCAGCACGAGGGCGGCCACCGCGACCACGAAGCTCGCGGCCCCGGCCAGCCGACTGGCCACCTCAACCCCCTGCAAACCGAACAGCACTGCGGCCACCAACAGTCCGGCAGTGACCGCCCCGCCTGTCCCGATGACCACCCAGCGTCGCGAACCCATGGGCACATCATCGGCCACCATCACCACCTGAGCCACATCGGACAGTCCAAGGACTTGAGGGCGGACGCCGCGCACCTGCAGTTTCGGAGTCTTGTAGATCAATTTCGACACGCGGTTGGTGGAGGGTGGTGGCCCCGCGGGTACGTGGCGGAGTGGCTCGACGGCCAGCCGAACGTCGCGGCGGCGATCACGGCGGCGGCGCGGGCGCAGATGGCTGGTACGCACCTGGTGGAGGTGCTGCACCGCGCCGGTATCGAGGTGACCGAGGCGGGCAAGGCCCGCTGGCGGCAGCGGCCGGCCGCCCCGATTCCCGAGGCTGCGCTGGCTGAGGGGCGGCGCATGCTCGACGAGGCCGCGTGAGTGACGACCAGGTCGCCGTGGTCTTGGACGCCACCGTACTGGCCGCGTACGTGTCGCCGTCGGTGATCTGATCGCAGAGGTCGCCGACGAGGGCCGACGGGTCGCTGTGCCCGCCACCCGCCTCGCCGCCGCCCACGCCACCGTGACCGGTGACTCGGGGCGGCCCTGCTTGCCCTGCTGACCAGCACCCCGGCCGTGACCGTGGTCGGTCTCGGCGCCGAGCCGGGTGTCGACGACGTCCGGCAGGTCGGTGTCCTGGCCCGTGCTGCCGGCGGTGACGTCGCCCTGGGCCTGCCCGCCGGTTGGAGCGTCCTCGACCTCGGTCAGGCGTAGCCGACGGGGTCAGGTCGACCCTGCCCCC
>NZ_WVUH01000654.1 GCF_017614955.1 Micromonospora echinofusca | reverse complement strand
GGCGAGTCGCGGCTCGATGTCCGTCTCGCGGCGTCATCCCCGCCGGGATGAGTACGAACGCCTGCGTGAACAGGGAGTTGCCCGACGTCGTGCCGCGCAGCAGGTCGGGGTCAACGAGCGTACCGCCAAGGACTGGGACTGGGGAGTACGCAAGACAGGGAGCTCGCGGACGTACCCGGACGGGCGTCGGGTGGACTACAACACCGGGGTGACTACTCAGGTGCCGCCGTCGTTGACGGCGCTGGACAGGGAACTGCACCCACGGTTTCTGACCTTGGCGGAGCGGGAGACGATCGCGGACATGCGCCGTGTCGGGCAGTCGCTGCACGCGATCGGCCGAGCGATCGGGCGACCCGCCTCGACGATCAAACGCGAGATCGACAACCACGCCAGCGCTGACGGCGTCTACCGCGCCTACGCCGCGCACCGGGCCTGGACAGCGTCCCGGCCCCGGCCCAAGGACCGCAAGCTCCTGCGGGACGGACGGCTACGCGACTTCGTGGTCGCCCGGCTACGCCAACGGTGGTCACCGCAGCAGATCTGCAACGCTCTGGTCAGAGAACATCCCGATGACCAGGAGATGCGCGTGAGCGCGGAGACGATCTATCAGGCGTTGTACGTCCAGGCCCGTGGCGCGCTCAAACGCGAGGTCGCCACGGCACTGCGAACCGGCCGGACCCGACGCAGACCACACCGTCGTCCTGACCAGCGCACGCCCCGGTTCGTCGACAACATGGTCATGATCAGTGAACGCCCGGCCGAGGTCGCCGACCGCGCCGTACCCGGTCACTGGGAAGGCGACCTGATCATGGGAGCGGGCAACGCCTCCGCCATCGTCACACTGGTCGAACGCACCACCCGGTACGTCATGCTCGGTCACCTACCCGGCGGACACACCGCCGAGGAAGTCCGGGACGTGCTCGTGGACCTCGTCGCCACGCTGCCTGCCCACCTACGCGGATCCCTGACCTGGGACCAGGGAGCGGAGATGGCCGCTCACAAGCAGTTCACGGTCGCCACCGGAATACCGGTCTACTTCTGCGACCCGCACTCACCCTGGCAACGCGGATCGAACGAAAACACCAACGGCCTGCTACGTCAGTACTTTCCCAAGGGCACCGACCTGTCCGTCCACGGACCCGCCGACCTCGAACACGTCGCCCAGGAACTCAACGGCCGCCCACGACAGACGCTCGGCTGGGACAACCCAGCCGAGCGTCTGCGTGATCTACTGACAACCACATAAGCCATCAGGTGTTGCGACGACCCCCAGAAACCGCC
>NZ_WVUH01000653.1 GCF_017614955.1 Micromonospora echinofusca | reverse complement strand
GGGGGCGTCTGGGGGGACCCGTAGGTACCCGGGCTGCCGGGCTGACCACCGCCGGGCTGCCCCGGGTAGCCGGGAGCGCCGCCCTGCGGGTACGACGGCGAGCCGTCCGGGCCGGTGGGAGGGTAGGACATGCGGTGTTTCCTCCATCGACGTGGCCCTGCGGAACGTCTCCGACAGGGGTCGCGGTGCGGCGTCAGCCGCGGTCAACAACGGTGCAGCCGAGTTCGGTCGGGCACCGTCCGGTCAGCAGATCCGGAAGCTGTCGCAGGCGGTCTTGATCGGTACGGCCAGACCGATCCCCTCGGCGTCGCGGGCCTTCGCGGTGGCGATCCCCACCACCTCCTTGCTGCCGTTGATCACCGGACCACCGGAGTTGCCGGGGTTGATCGGCGCGTCGAACTGGATGACCGTGCCGGAACCGTCGTCGGACTTGCGGAACGCGCTCACCACGCCGGAGGAGACGCTGTCCTCCAGCCCCAACGGGGCGCCGACGACCACGATCTGCTGACCGGACTTGACCGCTTCCGGCGCCGCGACCAGCCCGGCGAACTTGCCGTCGGTCTGGAGGTGGGCGACGTCGTTCTCCTTGTCGACCTTGATGATCGTCGCGGGGAAACGCTGGTCGGTACGCTCCAGGAAGACCTGGCGTTCGCCGGACTCCCAGACCGCGTCGACGACGTGGAAATTGGTGAACAGGTTCGTGCCGCCGTTGGTGGCCGGCTTGCCGATCGCGAACGCGGTACCGGTCGACTGGCCGGCCCGCACCCGGAACACGCTGGGCAGGACGGCGGTGGCGATCGCCTCCGGGTTGAAGACGTTGCCGGCCTGCTTCTCCAGCGCGTCGGTACGACCGGTCAGACCGTCGAGCCGGGCACGGTCGGCGTCCTGCGCCTCGGCGAGCGCCCGGTCGGTGGCGCCGAGCCGGTCCGACAGCCGGCTGATCTGGTACGCCTGCACGCCCGCGACCAGTGCCAGCACGATGGCGAGCACGAACGCACCAACGGCCAGTCGGCTGCGGCCGGTGGCCGGGCGGGCTGCTACGGGCGACGCACCGGGGACGACCGGCGGGCCGTACGACGGTGACGCGCCGGGGACGACCGGCGGGCCGTACGACGGTGACGCGCCGGCCGGCGACATCCCGACCGGCTGCCCGCCCGGGACGGCCGGCGGGGCGGACGACGCGGGCATCGGTGACCCGGGCATGGGCGGCGCGGACGGTACCGGGCCGGGCTCGGCGGGCCCAGGTGGCGCGGACGGTACGGGGCCGGGCCCGGCGGCGGGTACGGCGGCCGGAGCAGTGG
>NZ_WVUH01000652.1 GCF_017614955.1 Micromonospora echinofusca | reverse complement strand
TGGAGGGAGTGCGTGGTGGTGCCACCGGATCGCGGTGTCTGAGCCGGGATGCTGCCGTGAGGTCGCGGGCGTGGATCACGAGCCGACTGCGAGGGTGGGCTGGGGGTGATCCCGCTTGCGCGGGCAGATCCGAACGACGGGGTCAGACGGGCGGCGGTGCGGGCAAAAAACAAGAAGCTGCACCGTAGCGTCGCCACCTGACAGCACCAGCCCGGTCAGGAATCACGATCATGGGTGTGAGCTGCGCTGACAGGAATCCGTGCGCAGCTGTCAGGGGCTGTCAGACCACGAAGACGCCGTCGTCGTAGTTCGGGTTGTCCGCCACGGGCGCACCGTGGTCGCTGGGCAGCTCGACGAGCCGGACCCGGTCGGTGGCATCGTGAGGCAGCCAGACCGCGGCGGCGGGGTCGCTGCTGTGGGTGGCGGTCGCGACGGGAACGTCACCGGGCCGGCCGCGCAGGAGCCGGTGGAGGTGTTCCTCGCGTGGGGTGCTGCCGAGCCAGAACAGCACCGGGTAGCGGGGGCCGCCGCGGCGGATCAGTTGCGCGTACCGGTCGAGTTTGGCCACGACGCGGCCCAGCGGTTCGCTGCCGGTGTCGGTCTCCAGGAAGAACCCCACCACGGTGTCGCCGACGCCCCACAGGCCGTGCCCGTCGGCGGTGACGGTCCGGTACCGGCGGGTGGTGGTCGTCTCCGACCACCACCGCCGCAGACGCGCCTGCGGATGCCCGCGGGCGTGCGCGGTGAGCCGCACGAAGAACTCGTTGGTCGTGAGCAGGTGGGTCAGGTGGGGGTTGGCCGACAGCCGCGCCACGGTCTGCCGGCTCGCCCGCACCGTCGGCTCGGGCCGGTGGTGGGCGGCGGCCTGGAACCGGTGCCCGTTGTGGCCGAGCGTCCAGTGCCACGGTTGGCTGCCGCCGCCGGTGCGGGCGAACCGGAACCGGTCCAGCAGGCCGAGGGCGGCCAGCTCACCGAGGCGGATCTGACAGGTGCGGCGGGCGTGGAACAGCATGCGGTGGATCTGGTCGGTGGTGAGGACCTGATGGTCGTCGAGCAGCTGCAGCAGCAGCCGGTCACGGCCGGTGATGTGCGGGTAGATGGCCAGCAGGCCGGTCGCGTGTGATGGCGGCATAGGTGGGTGCACCCCTCGGAGAGAAAGTCCCGTAGGGAGTCGGGACGAGTCGATCATGGCTTCGGCCCGACCGTCGGGCAGGTTCGCGCAGGTCAAACACCTGACAGGCCGGGCACGGGGTGCTCGTTCGGGGCCTCGTGTCGTAGACACCCCCAACCGAGCCCCCGATGC
>NZ_WVUH01000651.1 GCF_017614955.1 Micromonospora echinofusca | reverse complement strand
GACCAGATCGCGGTGATCCAGCCGTACGGGGCGACGAGCACCCGCCCGACGTCGGGCAGCGCGGCAACCCCGACGACCAGCAGGAGCAGACCACCGGCGGCCAGCAGTGCCGGCGTCCCCGGCGGGCGTACCGGTGCTGCCGTCCGCCCGGCCCGGAGCAGTCCGAGGCTGATCAGCAGCACCCCGACCGAGGCGTACGGCGCCACCGGTTCGGCGGTACCGGAGGCCAGTGGCAGCAGTCCGGCCACCAGTACGGCGCCGGCCAGCGCACCCACCGCGTACCCCGTGCCGGCCGGCCGCCACCGGCGGACCGCGAACAGGGCCCCGAGCAGGACCACGGCGGCGGCCAGTGCCCCCCGCAACTGCCACCAGGGTGCCGCCCCGAGGGCGAACAGGGCCGCCCCGGTCCCGGCCTGGCCGGCGAGCAGACCCCCGGTGAACAGCACGCCCCCGATCCGGTGCCGCACCCGGTCGGCCGGGTCGGGCAGCAGCAGCGCGGCGATCCCGGTGAGCAGCAGCGCCCCGAGCACGGTCGCCGCCGCGCCGGGCGCGGCGAGTCCGACCAGCAGCGCGTGTCCGGCGAGTACGGCACCGCCGGCCACCCGCAGCAGCGCGGTCACCGCCGAACGGGCCGGTCGGGCCACGGCGAGCAGCAGCAGGACGATCCCGGCGACGAGTTCCCCGCCGACCAGCACCGGCCACGGTGTCGCACCGACGGCCGGTAGGGCGAGTACGACGACCGCCGCGCCGACGGTCGCCACCGGCTCCCGGGCGGCCCGGGGCAGCAGCACCACCAGCGCGACGGCGGCCAGGGCCAGGCTCACCGGCACCTGCCAGCCGAAGTCCAGTTCCGGCCCGGCGGCAGCCCCCTGCCAGGGCGGTAGCGAGCGGGCCACCGCCATCGTGGCCAGCGTCCCGGCGATGGCGACGCCGACCTGGGCGAGCAGCGCGGCGCCGATCAGCGCACCGACCCGGGTACCCAGCCCGACCGGGGTGGGCAGCCACCGGGCGGTACCGGGGACGGCGGCGGCGAGCAGCGCGACAGTCACCCCGGCACCCACCAGCAGCACCGACGGGCGCAGTTCCCCGAGGGGCCGGAGCACCGCCGCTGCGGCGGTCAGGACCAGCAGCGCACCGGTCAGGCCGCCGAGCCAGCCCGACCGGGTGACGTGTCCGGCAGCGGCCAGCGCCAGTACCACCACCAGCAGGGGCAGCCCGGCGAGCAGCGGGGTGCCGGCCACCTCACCACGGGCCAGCGCCACCAGGGCACAGCTGCCCGCCCCGACCAGTGCGGCGCCGTAGCC
>NZ_WVUH01000650.1 GCF_017614955.1 Micromonospora echinofusca | reverse complement strand
GCGGGAGGGTCCGGGGTACGTCTACCGCTGCTGGTCGGCCGAACGGCACGACCGGTTGCCGGCCCAGGGCGAGCCGGAGATCGCCGGTACCGACCTGACCGGGTTCGCGTTGCAGTTGGCCTGCTGGGGTCAGCCGGACGGGGTCGGGCTGGCCCTGCCGGAGCCGCCGCCCCCGGCGGCACTCCAGGTGGCCCGGGAGACGTTGACCGCGCTCGGGGCGGTCGACGTCGACGGCCGGGTGACCGACCGGGGCCGGGCGGTTGCCGCCGTCGGGGTGCATCCCCGGCTGGCCCGGGCCCTGCTGGACGGGGCGCCCCGGGTCGGCGCGGACCGGGCCGCCGAGGTGGTCGCCCTGCTCGCCGAGGAGTCGGTCGCCGGCCCGGGGGACGATCTCACCGCCCTGTGGCGCCGGCTGCGTGCGGGTACCGACCCGGGCGCCAGTGCCCGTTGGCGGACCGAGGTGCGCCGGCTCACCGCCGCGCTACCGGCCACCGGGGCGGGAGCGGGCACCCGCGACCCCGGCGGGGTCCCGGACGACCTGGCCGCCGCGCTGCTGGTGGGACTGGCGTACCCGGAACGGCTGGCCCGGGCCCGCCAGCCGGGCGGGTCGACGTACCTGATGTCCGGGGGAACCGCCGCGGAACTCGGTCCCGGGTCGGCGCTGGCGGGTACGCCGTGGTTGGCGGTCGCCGTCGCGGACCGCTCCCCGGGTGGGCCGGCGGCCCGGATCCGGCTGGCCGCCCCGCTCGACGAGGCGACCGCCCGGGAGGTGGGCGCACCCCTGCTGCGCACCGACCGGGAGGTCGGCTGGTCCGGTACGGACGTGGTGGCCCGGGAGACCACCCGGCTCGGGGCGGTCGTGCTGGCCGAGCGCCCGTTGCCGGCAGCCGACCCGGAGCAGGTGGCCACGGCGCTGCTCACCGGTCTCCGGGAGGTGGGCCTGTCCCTGTTGACCTGGACACCGGCCGCCCGCTCGCTGCGCGACCGGCTGGCCTTCTGCCGGTACGCGCTGGGCGACCCGTGGCCGGAGACGTCCGACGAGGCGCTGCTGGCCGGGGCACCGGACTGGCTCGGGCCGGACCTCGCCGGGGCCCGCCGTCGGGCCGACCTGGCCCGGATCGACGTCCATGACGCCCTGCGCCGACTGCTGCCCTGGCCGCAGGCGGCCCGGTTGGACGAGCTGGCACCGGAGCGGCTCGCCGTGCCGACCGGTTCGCGGATCCGGCTGGACTACACCGATCCGGCCCGGCCGGTGCTCGCGGTGAAACTCCAGGAGACCTTCGGGTGGGCGGCGGCGCCCCGGGT
>NZ_WVUH01000064.1 GCF_017614955.1 Micromonospora echinofusca | reverse complement strand
GTCTTCGGAAGGCTGGAGTTTTCCTTCGGTTAAGTCGAGGGGTATTGAAACTTCTATTCACCATCCGGTTGACTGGCGGCCATGCGAACCCGCAGTCGATCCGCCCATCTCGCCAGCGCACTGCTGCTGACACCGCTGCTGACGCTCGCCGGGCCGGTACCGGCCGGCGCCGAGCCGCCGGGGGTCACCCCGGCCACCGCCACCACCGCCGAGGATGCGCCCCGCGCCTCGTCGTACCCCACCACCTCGACCCGCCTGGTCGCCGAGAACAACCGGGCCGCCGAGAACAGCCCGGCGACAGCAGGGAGCCGGGCAACCGACGGCAGCCCGGTAGCCGGTGTCGAACCGGCCGGCGGAATCGAGACCGCCACCCGGACCCGCCCGGTCGCCCCCGGCGTCCAGTTGACCTCCTTCGACCGGTACGACGCCAACGGTTGGCTGCGGGCCGACGCGTTGACCACCGACCTGACCGGCGGGGCGAGGGTCGACTACGTCAACTCGGGTGCGGTCAGCCGGGCCGAGCCGCTGCGCGGCGCGGTGGACCGGTCCCGTGCGGTCGCCGCGGTCAACGGTGACTTCTTCGACATCAACAACTCCGGGGCCGCGCAGGGGGTCGGCATCCGCAGCGGCGAGCTGATCCAGTCGCCGGTGGCCGGTCACCCCAACGCCGCCGCGATCAGCCCGGACGGGATCGGCCGGATCATCCAGGTCGCCTTCGACGGCACCGCCACCCTGCCGGGCGGGCCGGTCCGGCTCACCCAGTTCAACAACATGGTCCAGACGGGCGGCATCGGCGTGTTCACCCCGGCCTGGGGGTCGTACCGGCGACAGCGGACCGTCGAGGGGGCGGCCCGGGTCACCGAGGTCACCGTGGTCGACGGTCGGGTCACCACGGTCACGACCAGCGCCGGGGAGGGGGAGATCCCGGCCGGTACCACGATCCTGCTCGGCCGGGACGCCGGTGCCGACGCGCTGGCCGGACTGCGCCCCGGCGACCCGGTCACGGTGGCGTACCGGCCGAAGGCGTCCGACGACGGCGGCCTCGCGGCGGCGGTCGGCGGCGGCAACGTGCTGGTCCGCGACGGGGTGGTGCAGTCCATCGCGGACGCCACCCTGGCACCCCGTACCGCGATCGGGTTCTCCGCCGACGGCCGGAAGATGTACCTGCTCACGGTGGACGGCCGGCAGGTGGACAGCCGGGGCGTGACGCAGACCGAGATGGGCCGGATGATGGCCGAACTCGGCGCCCACCACGCACTCAACCTCGACGGGGGTGGTTCGTCGACGCTGCTGGCCCGGGAGCCGGGCGCGGCGACCGTCCAGGTGGAGAACAGCCCGTCGGACGGCTCGGAACGGGCGGTACCGAACGGACTGGCCGTCTACGCCCCGCAGGGCAGTGGCCGGCTCACCGGGTACTGGGTGGAGACCGCCAGCGACCCGACCGCCGCACCCGGGGTCGCGCCGGTGCGCGGTGGCCGACCGGACCGGGTCTTCCCGGGCCTGACCCGCCGGCTCACCGCCGCCGGGCACGACGAGACGTACGGCCCGGCCAGCGGTGCGCCGAAGTGGCGGGCGAACCCGGCCGCGCTCGGCTCCGTCGACGGCGACGGGGTGTTCCACGCCCGGCGCCCCGGCACCAGCACCGTCACCGCGTTCCGGGACGAGGCGGCCGGCACCCTGGATCTGACCGTGCTGGGCCCGCTGGCCCGGATCGACTCCACGGTGGACCGGGTCGGTCTGGTCGACGCCGAGGACACCGGCATCCTCGGCATCGTCGGCTACGACGCCGAGGGCAACACCGCGCCGATCGAGCCGACCGACCTGGAGTTGACGTACGACCGGTCGCTGCTGGAGATCACCGGCCGGCCGGACGGCACGCTCGCGGTGACCTCCCGCGCGCCGTCCGGCTCCGCGCTGGTCACCGTCCGGGTCGGCGACACCCGGACCGTCGTACCGGTCACCGTCGGGCTGACCGACGTCCCGGTCGCCGACTTCACCGACGCGGCGAACTGGCGGTTCAGCGCCGCGCGGGCCACCGGCTCGGTCACGCCGGTGCCCGGCCGCACCGGCACCGGCCTGAAGATGGCGTACGACTTCGGCCAGTCCACCGGCACCCGGGCCGCGTACGCCGACCCGCCGGCCTGGATCCCGGTCGCCGGCCAGCCGCAGGCGTTCGGCATGTGGATCCACGGCAACGCCAAGGGGGAGTGGCCCAGTCTGCACCTGCACGACGCCCTGGACCAGCAGCACGTGCTGCGGGGACCGCTGATCACCTGGACCGGCTGGCGGTACGTCGAGTTCGCGGTGCCGGCCGGGGTGCAGTACCCGGTGCGGATCCGCCGGTTCTACGTGGCGGAGACCAACGCCGCCGCGAAGTACACCAGTGAGATCGTCATCGACGACCTGGTGGCCCGGGTGGCGCCGACGGTCGACGTACCCGCCGACGAGCCGCGCACCGACCGGGTGGTGGTCCGGGACGGGACGGTGGCCGGGGCGCCCTGGCGTTTCGCGGTGCTCTCCGACGCCCAGTTCGTCGCGGCCGACCCGGACAGCGACCTGGTCGCCCAGGCCCGCCGTACGCTGCGCGAGGTGCGGGCCGCGAAACCGGACCTGCTGGTGATCAACGGCGACTTCGTGGACACCGCCTACCCGGCCGACTTCGCGCTGGCCAAGCGGATCCTGGACGAGGAGTTGGCCGGTGAGGTGCCCTACCACTACGTGCCCGGCAACCACGAGATCATGGGCGCCCCGATCAGCAACTTCGAGGCGGTGTTCGGGGCGACCTGGCGCAGCTTCGACCACAAGGGGACCCGGTTCGTCACCCTGAACTCGGCCACCGGCACGCTGCGCGGCGGCGGCTTCGACCAGGTACGGGCGCTGCGGGCGGCGCTGGACTCCGCAGCCGGGGACGACGCGGTCAACTCGGTCGTGGTGCTGCACCACCACCCGCCGCGCGATCCGCTGCCGGCCAAGGCCAGCCAGCTCGGCGACCGCAAGGAGGCCGCCCTGGTGGAACAGTGGCTGGCCGAGTTCCAGCACCGTACCGGCAAGGGGGCGCTCTTCGTCGGCGGGCACGTCGGCACCTTCCACGCCGACCGGGTCGACGGGGTGCCGTACGTGATCAACGGCAACTCCGGCAAGAACCCGGCCACCCCGCCGCAGCTCGGTGGCTTCACCGGCTGGACCGAGTTCGGCGTCGACCCGGTCACCCCGGCCGAGGCCGAGCGGGCCCGGCGCGACCCGTTGGCCGAGGGGCCGACCTGGGTGGCCGCCGAGTTCCGGGCCCACGTCGACGGGCTCACCGTGACCGCCCCGGAGACCGTCGCGCCGGGCGCTCCGGCGCGGGTCACCGCGACCGTCGCCCAGGCCGGTGGGCGGCAGGTACCGGTGGCCGCCCCGGTCAGCGCCGACTGGTCCGCCTCGCCGGGCGTGCACGTCGGTTCCCGGGACGGGGTACGGCCGTACCACACCGCCTGGTTCGACCCGGCGACCGGTGAGCTGACCGCGCTGCGGTCGGCCGGGCAGATCCTGCTCGCGGTGACCGTCAACGGGGTACGCGCCACCGCGGCCGTCACCCTGGTCCCGGCGGTAACGGCGGTCACACCCGCCGCCTGAGGTGTTGGGAAGGGCCCCTTCCTATCGTTTTCGGTATAGGAAGGGGCCCTTCCCAACACCCGCCCCCGGGTGCCGTTAGCTCACCGGGGGCAGCGGGAATGCCGGTGGGGAGGTGAGCGTTGGCCCTGCCGGACCCCGTGTGCACAGCCCGGTTTCCGGGGCGGCTCCGGCCTCTGGCACACTGGTCAATCGGCCACCGGTACCGGTTCACGCCCCAGCTCCCTCGCGGTCAGCGACAGGCGCCACGGCGACCCGGCGACCACCGACGAAAGGACCGAGGCGACATGAAGCCCAACATCCACCCGCAGTACGTGACGACCCAGGTCACCTGCTCCTGCGGCAACTCCTTCACCACCCGCAGCACCGCCAAGGGCGGCGCGATCCACGTCGAGACGTGCAGCGCGTGCCACCCGTTCTACACGGGTAAGCAGCGGGTCCTCGACACCGCTGGTCGGGTCGCGAAGTTCCAGCAGAAGTACGCCAAGGTCCAGCAGAAGAAGGCCAAGTAGCTGCTTCGACGGCGCCCGTTCCCGGTCGGCAGACCGGGGGCGGGCGCCGTCCGTTGTTGTCACCCCACCCCTCGGCCGGTCGTGAAGGAGCCCCCGCATGAGCAGTGAGCGTCTGGCCGCTCTCCTGGACGAGTACGCGGAGCTGGAGAAGCGTCTCGCGGACCCGGCCATCCACGCCGACCAGGGCACCGCCCGCCGGGTGGGGCGCCGGTTCGCCGAGCTGGCGCCGTTGCACAAGGCCGCCGGTGAGCTGGCGCAGGCCCGGGCCGACCTGGTGGCGGCGCGTGAGCTGGCCGCCGAGGACGCCTCCTTCGCGGCCGAGGCGGAGGCCATCGCGGCCGACCTGCCGACGCTGGAGCAGCGGCTCGCCGAGCTGCTCATGCCGCGCGACCCGCACGACGCCAAGGACGTGATCGTCGAGATCAAGGCCGGTGAGGGCGGCGAGGAGTCCGCGCTGTTCGCCGGTGACCTGCTGCGGATGTACCTGCGCTACGCCGAACGGCAGGGCTGGGTGACCGAGGTGCTCGACTCGCAGGAGTCGGACCTGGGCGGGGTCAAGGACGTCTCCCTCGCGGTGAAGACGAAGGGGGTGCCCGAGGGCGGCAACGGCGTCTGGTCCCGGCTGAAGTGGGAGGGCGGCGTGCACCGGGTGCAGCGGGTACCGGTCACCGAGTCGCAGGGGCGCATCCACACCAGCGCGGCCGGGGTGCTGGTCCTCCCGGAGGCTGAGGACGTCGACGTCACCATCGACCCGAACGAGCTGCGGATCGACGTGTTCCGGTCCTCCGGGCCGGGCGGGCAGTCGGTGAACACCACCGATTCGGCGGTGCGGATCACCCACGTACCGACCGGGATCGTGGTCTCCTGCCAGAACGAGAAGAGCCAGTTGCAGAACCGGGAGCAGGCCATGCGGATCCTGCGGGCCCGCCTGCTGGCGGTGGCCCAGGAGCAGGCCGACGCCGCCGCCTCGGACGCCCGTAAGGCACAGGTCCGCACGGTCGACCGTTCGGAGCGGATCCGTACCTACAACTTCCCGCAGAACCGGATCACCGACCACCGGATCGGCTACACGGCGTACAACCTGGACCTGGTCCTCGCCGGTGACCTGAGCGGGGTGCTCGACGCGCTGGGCGAGGCCGACCGGGCCGCCCGGCTGGCCGGCGACACCGAACTCGCCCGCCGCTGACCGGCGTCACGCCACCGGTCCGCGGGTCGGCGTGAGACGACGTCGCGCCGCCGGCCCGCCGGTACCGGACCGGCGCTCCCTCCGTCGCCGGTCGGTGTCACTCCACCGACCGGCCGGCCCGGGGACGGGACTTCGCCCGCAGCATCTCCCGGTCGGCGAGCTGGAACGCGTCGCGCAGGGCCTCACGTAGGGCCGCCCCGGAGCCGGTGACCTCGGCGAAGCCGATGCTGACCGCGACCGGGGTACCGGGCACCAACGACTCCCAGTCCTCGGTGCGTACCGCGTTGGCGATCCGGCGCCCGACCTCGGCGGCCTCCTCCATCGAGGTACCCGGCAGCACTACCACGAACTCGTCGCCCCCGTAGCGGACCACGACGTCCCCCCGGCGCATCACCCGGTTTATCACCCCGGCGACCCGTTGCAGCACCAGGTCGCCGGAGTGGTGACCGTGCCGGGTGTTGACCGCCTTGAACCCGTCCAGGTCGCAGACCCCGATCACGCCCAGCTCGCCGCGCTGCACCATCGCCGCGATGTACCGCTCCAGGCGGCGCCGGTTGGGCAGTCCGGTCAACGGGTCGGTCAGGGCCTCGCCCTCGTACCGGGCCGCTTCGCGACGCATCTCCTCGTGGTCGATCCGCGCCTCGATGCCGTCGACGTAGACGTCCCGGAGCCGGTCGTTGCGTTGGGCGGCCAACCGGAAGGCGTGCCGGTCGGCGCGGTGCGCGGCGGCGTGGTCCCCGGCGCGGGCCAGCGCGAGGCTGCGCAACCGGGCCGGTTCCGCAGCGCCCAGCGTCTCGCGGGCGACCGTCGCGCTGTCCAGCCGGGCGACCGCCTCGACCGCCCGCCCCTCGGCGATGGCCAGGCAGACCTCCCCGAGTTGGCGCATGTCCCGGGCCCGGGCGCTGTCCCCGCCGTGGCCGAGCAGGGTCACCGCGTCGGTGCCCGGCCCGCTCTGCGGCACCTCCCCGAGCGCGGCCCGGCGGGCGGCGGAGTAGCCGTACGCGGCGAGGCTGCTGGGCCGGATCCGCCCCGCACCGCCGGCCCGCAGGAAACGGGCCAGGTCGGAGTCGATGTCCCGGAGTACCCGCAGACAGCCGTCGCTGTCGCCGTTGTGGTCCAGCGCGACCGCGTTGCGCAGCCGGATACCGGGTGCGGCGAAGGTCTCCTCGGGGATACCGGCGGCCATGCCGAGCTGCCGGGCCCGTTCGATGGCGCTGAGCGCGTACCCGTGGAAGCTGAGATACGAGTACGCCATCGCCAGGTCGTGCCAGGCCCAGGCGGTGTCCCGGTCCGGGTCCTCGACGGCGCCGAGGGCGCGGGACGCCCGGACCAGGTGGGTGACGCAGCGGTCCAGCGCGCCCTGGTGGTGGGCGGCGAGGGCGGCCAGCCCGAAGAGGTGGCCGTGCAGGTAGGGCTCGGAGAGGTCCTCGACCGCCTTCGACGCCTCCTCGATGGCCCGGGTGTACTCGGCGGTACGACCCAGGTTGAGCAGGGCGGAGAGGCGTTGCACCAGGGCGTCGGCGCGGGCGTACGGGTCGTCGGTGGTCCGGATCACCCGGTCGAGTGCGACCATGGCCTCGGCCGACCGGCTGGCCTCCTGGAGCGCGCGGGCCCGCGTCAGCACGTCAACCTGGTCGTTGACCCGGTCGAGCCAGCCCACGCGGAACCTCCTGACCCATCGACGACCGTGCACCGACGGCGCGACAAGGTTTGCCGACGTTCATGATTATGTCGTGACAGGTTTCCCGGAACACCCAACCGAAGGGACAGAACGGGTCCGTCCGTCGGTGGCGGTGGCCGCCGCGACCCGTACCCTCGCGTCGGCGGGCGTGGCCTCCGCCCGGGCCGAGGCGGAGCAGTTGGCGGCGCACGTGCTCGGGCTGCCCCGGGGCCGGTTGGCGCTCGCCGACGGGTTCACCGCCGACCAGCTCGACCGCTTCGACGCGCTGGTGGACCGCCGGTCGGCCCGGGAACCGTTGCAGCATCTGCTCGGCGTCGCCCCGTTCCGGTACCTGGAACTGGCGGTGGGGCCGGGCGTGTTCGTACCGCGCCCGGAGACCGAGCTGCTCGCCGGCTGGGGCATCGAGCAGGGTCGCCGGCTGCCGGGCGGGCGTACGGTGGTCGACCTGTGCAGCGGGTCGGGGGCGATCGCGCTGTCGGTGGCACACGAACTGCCCGGGGTACGGGTGGTCGCGGTGGAACGGTCCCCGGCGGCGCTGCCCTGGCTGCGCCGGAACGCCGCCGCGCGGGCCGCCGCCGGGGACCCGCCGGTCGAGGTGGTCGAGGCGGACGTGACCGACCCCGGGCTGCTCGACGGGTTGACCGGTCGGGTCGACGTGCTGCTCTGCAATCCGCCCTACGTCCCGCAGCGGGTGGTGGTACCCGAGGAGGTGGCCCACCACGACCCGGGCGAGGCGGTGTTCGGCGGCCCGGACGGCCTCGCCGTGATCCGCCCGGTGATCCACCGGGCCGGGGCGCTGCTCCGCCCGGGCGGGGTGCTCGGCATCGAGCACGACGACACGCACGGCGTGGTGGTGCCGGAGCTGCTCGCCGCCGACGGCCGGTTCACGCAGATCACCGCGCACCGCGATCTGGCCGGCCGACCCCGGTTCGCCACCGCGGTCCGAAGCGTGGGCGCCGACCACGGCGTAGCCGCCGTGACGTGGCAGACTGGCTCATCGTGATGCTCTACGACTGTCGGTCGCTCGCCGACCGGGACCGCGGCATCGCCGCAGCGATCGAGGCGGTCAAGAACGGCGAACTCGTCGTCCTGCCCACCGACACGGTCTACGGGATCGGGGCGGACGCGTTCACCCCGTACGCGGTCCGGGCACTGCACGACGCGAAGGGCGGCCCGCAGGCCGCGCCGCCGGTGCTGATCGGGTCCCGGCACACCCTCGACGGGCTGGTCTACACCCTGCCCCGGGCGGCCCGGGACCTGGTCGAGGCGTTCTGGCCGGGCGCGCTGACCATCATCGTCGAGCATTCGCCGAGCCTCTCCTGGGACCTGGGTGACTCCAGCGGGACGGTCGCCGTCCGGATGCCGCTGCATCCGGTGGCGTTGGAGGTGCTGCGGGAGACCGGCCCGATGGCCGTCTCGTCGGCCAACAAGACGGGGCAGCCGGCGGCGGTGACCGCCGAGGAGGCCCGCGACCAGCTCGGCTACGCGGTCCGCGCCTACCTGGAGGCGGGACCGGCCCCGGATCCGGTACCGAGCACCATCGTCGACCTCACCGGGAGTGTCCCGGTGCTGCTGCGGGAGGGGGCGATCCCGTTGGTGAAGCTGCGCGACGTGGTCGCCGACATCGAGAGTCAGGTGGCCTGAGGTGCCGCCGTTCACCGTCCTGCACGTCTGTATGGGCAACATCTGCCGGTCGCCGATGGCGGAGCGGCTGCTCACCCTGGCGCTGCGGCAGCGGTTGGACCGGCTGCCGGTCGGGTCGGCCGGTGCCGACGTCCCGCGTGCGGCCGGGTCGGCGGTCGCCGACACCCTGCTCTACAGCCACAGCGCCGGTACCGGGGGGTGGCACGAGGGGGAGGAGATGAACCCGCCGGCCGCCCGTCAGGTCCGGGCGCGCGGCGGTGACACCACCGGGTTCGCCGCCCGCAAGCTGCGCTCGGACCAGATCGACGCCGCCGATCTGGTGCTCACCGCCACGGCCGACCAGCAGGAGTACGTGGTGGCGCTGCGGCCGGACGCCGCCGGGCGCACCTTCGTACTGGGGGAGTTCGGTCGGCTGCTGGCCGGGGTGGACGTCGCCGCGCTGCCGCCGGCCGAGGTGACCCCGGAGGCGGTGTACGCCCGGGGGGTGGCCCTGGTCGCGGCGGTCGACGCCGCCCGGCAGGGCGCGCCGACGTTGCCGGGGGACGACCTGGACGACCCGTGGGGTCGGGGTGACCAGTGCTTCAGCCGGGTGGCCGACGAGATCGAGGAGACGGTGCAGCCGTTGGCGGCGCTGCTGCTGCCCTGACCCGGATACGCGACCGGGGACGTTGACCCGGGAGACGATCCGGGGACGACCCGGACGGGGATGACTCCCCCAAGTAGTGAACTTCCTGCGGATTCCGGCGAATCGGGATGACCCAGACCTGAGGGCCGCCATTCTGGACGGGTCATGCCGCTGGCGCCGACGGTGGACGGGCGGCTCGGTCGCCCACCCACGTACCCGGTGTCGCGCGCCGCCCTCGCGGGAAGTGAAGCTGATGAACCGGGCCCTTCTGCACAGACTGGTGACGATCCTGGTGGCCGGCGTCGTGGCCGGCGTACTGCTCGCTGCGGTGGCGCTGCCCACCGCGCTGCTCCTCGGCCTCGGTTTCCAGTCGTTCGTCTCGCCGTACGGGGAACTGCCCCGCCAGTTGCTGCACCCGGTCAGCGCGCAACGCTCCGACCTGTACGCCAGCGACGGGCGGACCCTGATCACCTCGTTCTACACCGAGAACCGCACCGACGTCCCGCTCGCCGCGATCGCGCCGGTGATGCGGCAGGCCATCATCGCGGCGGAGGACATCCGGTTCCACTCGCACAACGGCGTCGACGTACGCGGTCTCATCCGGGCCCTCGTGGCGAACGGGACCGGCGGCCAGACCCGGCAGGGCGCCTCCACGCTGACCATGCAGTACGTCCGCAACGTGCTGGGCAGCGATCCGACGTTGACCGAGGAGCAGCGGGCCGCGGCGACCGAGATCAGCAACGGCCGCAAGATCCGGGAGATGCGGTACGCCCTGGCGCTGGAACGGGAGATCGACAAGGACGAGATCCTGCGGCGCTACCTCAACATCGCGTACTTCGGCGCCGGGGCGTACGGCATCGCGGCGGCCAGCAAACGGTACTTCTCGAAACCCCCGGCGGAGCTGACCCTGGCCGAGGCGGCTCTGCTGGCCGGGTTGGTCCGGTCCCCGAACACCGACGACCCGATCAACGGGGACGCCGACGCGGCCCGGGACCGCCGGGGGTACGTCCTCCAGCAGATGGTGACGCTCGGGGCGATCACCCAGGAGATGGCGGACCAGGCCGGCGGGGAACCGGTGACCCTGCGGACCAGTACCGACCCGAACGACTGCTCGGCGGTCGCCCCGGCCCACCGGGACTGGGGCTACTTCTGCGACTGGTTCCAGCAGTGGTGGAACGCCCAGTCGGCGTTCGGTACGACGGTCGAGGAACGCCAGCGGGCACTGCGCCGGGGCGGGTACCGGATCGTCTCCTCGCTCGACCCCGGCGTGCAGGCCACCACCCTCCAGCAGGTGCTGTCGGTGTACGACCACACCAACCCCCGGGCGCTGCCGACCGCCGTGGTGGAGCCCGGTACCGGCCGGGTGGTGGCGATGGCGGTCAACCGGCAGTACAGCCTGAAGGAGAATCCGGCCGGCCAGCCGAACCGGCCGAACACGGTGAACCCGCTGGTCGCCGGGGGCGGCACCATCGAGGGGTACCAGGCCGGGTCGACGTTCAAGCTCTTCACCATGCTCGCCGCGCTGGAGGCGGGACTGCCCCTGGCCAAGGAGATCGACTCACCGTCGAAGACCACCACCCGGTGGCGGATCAGCGGTACGGCGGCCAGCTGCGGCGGCTACTGGTGCCCGGCGAACGCGGACCCGAAGTGGATGAACGGAAAACGCACCATGTGGACCGGCTTCGGCCGCTCGGTCAACACGTACTTCGTCAAGCTCGCCGAGCAGGTCGGGGTGGACCGGTCGGTGGAGATGGCGGAGCGGCTGGGCATCGTCTTCCGGGCCGCGTCCGATGCCCGGCTCGCCATCGACGGCGCCGCCGAGTGGGGCCCGTTCGTGCTCGGGGTCTCCGCCACCACCCCGCTCGACCTGGCCAACGCGTACGCCACCGTCGCCGCCGAGGGCGTGTACTGCGTCCCGTTGCCCGTCCGGTCGGTCACCGACAGCAGCGGACAGCCGGTACCCGGTACCGGCCCGGACTGCCGCCGGGTGCTGCGGGCGGACGTGGCCCGGGCCGCCACCGATGCGGCCCGCTGCCCGGTGGGCGACCAGTCGGCGTACAAACGCTGCGACGGCGGTTCGGCGCCCGACCTGTTCAAGACGCTGGCCCGGCCGGTGGCCGGGAAGACCGGGACGACCGACGGGACCGCCACCGAGGTGGTGGTGGCGTACACCCCGCAGCTCGCGGTGGCGTCCATCGCCGCCAACCCGGACGACCCGGGGGAGCCGGTGAAGACCCGGGTACAACCGAAGATGGTCGACGCCGTCGCGCGGATCCTCGCTGCGGCGCTGCGGGACCAACCGAAGCTCGGGTTCACCCCGCCGAGCCAGGCGATCGCCCTCGGTACCGGCGCCGCCGGTGACGCCCGGGCCGGCAACTGACCCACGCGCCCTTCCTTACAACTGTTCGGCGCCCCGGGCGATGTTGCGGGCCATGCCGCCGAAGACCACCGCGTGGAACGGGGCGACCGCCGCCCAGTACGCGTGCCCGGCGAGCCCCCGGGGCAGGAAGACGGCCCGCTGGACGTACCGGCTGCGGCCGTCGCCGTCCGGCAGCGCCCGCATCTCCAGCCAGGCCCGGCCGGGCAGCCGCATCTCAGCGCGCAACCGCAGCAGCTCGCCGGGGACGATCTCCTCCACCCGCCAGAAGTCCAGCGCCTCGCCGACGTGCAGCCGGTGCGGGTCGCGCCGGCCCCGGCGCAGTCCCACCCCGCCGACCAGCCGGTCCAGCCAGCCCCGGACCGACCAGGCCAGTGGGAAGGAGTACCAGCCGTGTTCGCCGCCGACGCCCTCGATCACCCGCCACAGGGCGTCGGGCGGAGCGGCGACGTCCCGTTCCCGCAGGTCCGTGTAGGCGGTGCCGCCGGACCAGCCGGGGTCGCTGGGCAGTGGCTCGGCGGAGGCGTCCGGCCCGCTCGCCGTCGACCAGCGGGTCTCCACCTGGGCGTCGCGGACCTTCGCCAGGGCCAGGCCGACCGCCCGGTCGAACCCGGTCAGCCCGCCGGGCGGATCGGGTACGAACTCGGCGATGTCGTGTTCGTGGGCGACCGCCTCGTGGATCAGGCTCTCCACCAGGGGACGGGCGATTGCGTTCGGTACCGGGGTGATCAGGCCGACCCAGTGCGAGGAGAGCGACGGGGTCAACGGTCGGACCGGCACGATGATCCGGCGGCGCAGCCCGGCCACCGCCGCGTACCGCTGCATCATCTCCTGGAAGGTGAGCACCTCCGGGCCGGCGATGTCGAAGGCCCGGTTGACCTCCGGCGGCAGCGTCGCGCAGCCGGCCAGGTAGTACAGCACGTCCCGGACGGCGATCGGCTGGATGCGGTTGCGCACCCAGCGCGGGGTGACCATGGCCGGCAGCCGCTCGGTCAGGTAGCGCAGCATCTCGAACGACGCCGAGCCGGACCCGAGGATCACCGCGGCCCGCAGCACCGCCGTGGGTACCCCGCCGGCCAGCAGGATCCGGGCCACCTCGGCCCGGGACCGCAGGTGCGCCGACGGCCGGTCGTCGTCCGGTGCCGGCTCCGGCCCGCCGAGGTAGACGATCCGGCGTACCCCGGCCGTCCGGGCCGCTGCCGCGAAGTGGGTCGCCGCCGCCCGGTCGAGTGCCTCGAAGTCGGCCCGGCCCAGGGAGTGCACCAGGTAGTAGGCGACCTCGACGCCGTCGAACGCGGCGGGCAGGGTCTCCGGTCGACTCAGGTCACCCTCGGTGATCTCCACGTCGCCCGACCACGGTACATCCCGCAACCGGCCGGCCTTGCGGGCCAGGCAGCGTACGGTGTGTCCCTCGGCGAGCAGTCGGGGCACCAGGCGCCCGCCGATGTAGCCGGTGGCTCCGGTGACCAGGCATCTCACGGTCTCCAGTGTGCGGCCTCCTAGACTCTCTTGCTGTGGGTACTGCGACGGGCACCTTCCGAGGGCCGGATTTCGACCAGCTCAGCGTCACCTGTCCGGCCGCCCGGGGCGGGGTCGACACCCTGGCCGAGGTGGCCGACCCGGTCCGCGCGTTCCCGGCGTACCCCCGTGGCTGAGCCGGTGGTGGTCGCCGAGCGCGAGGACCGGCGTTGGCGGTTGCGGCACCTGCCGGTGCTGCTGCTGGTCTCCGGCGGGCTGTTCGTCGGTGCGGCGCTGGTCGGCGGTCTGACCGGCGGCCTGCCGGCGGCGGTCGGTGCGGCCAGCGGGGTGGCGGTCACCGCAGCCAGCTACACCCTGACCACCGTGGTGCTGGCCTGGGCCGACTCGATCAATCCGCAGTTGGTGCTCCCGTTCGGACTGGGGCTCTACGTCGCCAAGATCAGCATGCTCGGCGGCGTGATGCTCGCCGTCGCCTCGACGGGCTGGGCCGGTCTGATCCCGCTCTGCTACGGGATCGCGGTGGGGGTGGTCGCCTGGACCGGGGCGCACATCTGGTGGCTCGCCACGGTGCACGCCCGATGGGGGCGCTGACCCGCCCGGCGGGGCCGCTGACCGGTCCGGCGGGGCGCACCCGGGGCGGTCCGACGGATCCGGCCCGACCCGTTCCGGCGGCCCGCACCGGGCCGTTCCGGTGGATCTTGTCGACCGGCTCCGGCGTGTCGCCGGGAAACCCCGGTTGACCTGCGGTTGTCCGGTGGGTTGCCGGCCGGTGGCCGGCGACGCGGAAAAGTGTCCGGGACCGGTCATTTCGTGGGTGGCGCGAGGGGAGTAGCGTGCCTCCAGACGACCTTGCCTCCCGGACCGCCCACACAACACAGTTGTGCGGGGGGTGAGGCACAGCCTCATCTTCCCGGCTGATATCGTTCGGCCCGTCATGGCTGGTGACCAAACCCCCCAACCCACCGGCGGCCCGGGCGACACTCCGCCCAACGCCGGTCAGGGCTGGACCGCGCTCACCTACCTCATCGCGGGCATGGGCGTCTGGGGTTTCATCGGCTGGCTGGTCGACCAGTGGCTCGACACCGGCGGCATCGCCACCGGGATCGGCGTCGTGCTCGGCATGGCCGGGGGGATCATCCTGGTCGTCCGCCGACTCGGCACGCCTACTTAGGAAGGGACGCGGTGAACGGAGCGGCGAACGTTCTGGCACAGGGCGAGGCGGCATTCCCACCCAGTGTGGAGGATTTCTACCTGCCCAGCATCGTGCCCTGGGGTGCGGAGAACTCCTACTGGTTCACCAAGATCACCGCGATGGTCTGGTTGGCCGTCGGGATCCTGATCATTTTCTTCCTGGCCAGCTACCGTAAGCCGCAGCTGGTGCCGACCAAGAAGCAGTGGCTCGCCGAGTCGGTCTACGGCTTCGTGCGGAACAACATCGCGGTCGACATGATCGGCCACGCCGGGGTGCGGTTCGCGCCGTACTTCACCACGCTGTTCTGCTTCATCTTCCTGACCAACCTCTTCGCGATCGTGCCGGGCCTGCAGATCTCGCCCAACTCGCACATCGCCTTCCCGGCGTTCCTCGCGGTGATCAGCTACGTGCTCTTCATCTACGCGGGCATCAAGCACCACGGTGCCGGGAAGTTCATCAAGAACTCGCTGATCCCGCCGGCCCCGTGGTACATCCTGCCGCTGCTGATCCCGATCGAGTTCTTCTCGACCTTCCTCGTGCGGCCGTTCTCGCTGGCCGTCCGTCTCTTCGCGAACATGTTCGCCGGCCACATGCTCCTGCTGGTGTTCACGCTCGGCGGCTTCGCGATGATCAACGCCAACGCCCTGCTCGCGCCGGTCTCGCTCCTCTCCTGGGTGATGACCATCGCGCTCACCTTCCTGGAGTTCCTGGTCATCGCGCTCCAGGCGTACGTCTTCACCGTGCTGACCGCGAGCTACGTGCAGGGCGCGCTCGCCGACGAACACTGATCAACCGCACCAACCGTTGTCGTCCCGCGTGACCGTCACGCGTGATAACCAGGAGGAACCACTAATGGATTACGTCGCCGCGGTAGAGGGCAGCACCGCCGCCATCGGCTACGGCCTTGCCGCCATCGGCCCGGGTATCGGCGTCGGCCTGGTCTTCGCCGCCTACATCCAGTCGACCGCCCGCCAGCCGGAGTCGTCCCGGATGACCCTGCCGTACGTCTGGATCGGCTTCGCCGTCATCGAGGCCCTGGCGCTGCTGGGCATCGCGTTCGGCTTCATCTGGCAGGGCAACCTCTAATCCCGCCCTTCGACCGGGAGGTTTCCCATGTTCCTGCTCGCCGCTGAGGGTGGTGAGGCGCACAACCCGATCGTGCCGATCTGGCAGGAGCTCGTGGTTGGTGGCGTCGCCTTCGCCCTGCTCTGCTTCGTACTGATGAAGTTCGTCTTCCCCCGCATGGAGCAGACGTTCCAGGCGCGGGTGGACGCGATCGAGGGTGGCATCAAGCGGGCCGAGGCCGCCCAGGCCGAGGCCAACCAGCTCCTTGAGCAGTACCGCGCGCAGCTGGCCGAGGCGCGGACCGACGCGGCCAAGATCCGGGACGACGCCCGGGCGGACGCCGAGGGTATCCGGGCCGACGTGCTGGCGAAGGCCCGCGAGGAGTCCGAGCGGATCATCGCGGCCGGCAAGGAGCAGCTCGCCGCCGAGCGGGCCACCATCGTGCGCGAGCTGCGCGCGGAGGTCGGCACCATCGCGGTCGACCTGGCCAGCAAGATCGTCGGTGAGTCGCTCGCCGACGAGGCCCGGCGCAAGGGCACCGTCGAGCGGTTCCTGAGCGGCCTCGAGAGCGCGGGGGCCCGCTGATGCAGGCCGCCAGCCGGGAGTCGTACCGGGCCGCGAGCGAGCGGCTCGACGCGTACGTCGCCGGTGCCGCACCGGAGGCGGTCGCCGCCACGGCGGACGACATCCTCGCCGTCGCGGGCCTGCTCGGCCGCGAGCCGCGGCTGCGTCGGGCACTGTCCGACCCGGCCCGGACCGGCGCGGACCGGTCGGCTCTGCTCGGCGACATGCTCCGCGGCAAGATCGGTGCGGACGCGCTGGACCTGCTCGCCACGCTCGTCGCCGGCCGTTGGTCGGCGCCGTCGGAGCTGCTCGACGCAACCGAGCAGCTCGGTGTGCAGGCTCTGCTGGCCGGCGCCGACCGCGCCGGTGAGCTCGGCGACGTCGAGGACGAGCTGTTCCGCTTCGGGCAGATGGTGGCCGGGGACGCGCAGCTCAACGGGGCGCTCTCCGACTCGGTCGCCCCGGTGGCGCAGCGCGTCGAGCTGGTCCGCACCCTGCTGACCGGCAAGGCCCGGCCGGCGACCGTGCGTCTGGTGGAGGCGGCGCTGGCCGGCTTCGGTGGGCGTTCCTTCGCGGGCGCGCTGACCCGGCTGGTGGAGCTGGCCGCCGACCGGCGGGACCGGTGGGTCGCGTACGTGACCGTCGCGTCCCCGCTGGCCGAGGCCGACGAGCGTCGGCTGGGCGACCGGCTGTCCGAGATATACGGTCGGCAGGTCAGCGTCAAGCAGACGGTGACGCCGGAGATTCTCGGCGGCATGAGCGTGCGGGTGGGTTCCGACCTGTACGACGGGACCGTGCTGCGCCGCCTCACCGAAACCCGCAACGCGCTCGCGAAGCGTTGATCGCACTCGCACCGCGCACCCAACATTCGACGCCGTTCGGACCGGTCGGTACTAGGTATCCCGGGCCCCTGAATAGAGGAAGCAGAGGATGGCCGAGCTGACCATCTCGACGGAGGAGATCCGCGGCGCCCTGGAGCGCTACGTCTCCTCCTACTCGCCCGACGTCTCCCGCGAGGAGGTCGGCACCGTCGCCGACACCGGCGACGGCATCGCCCACGTCGAGGGTCTCCCCTCGACCATGACCAACGAGCTCCTGGAGTTCGAGGACGGCACGCTCGGCGTGGCGCTGAACCTCGACGTCCGGGAGATCGGTGTCGTCGTTCTCGGTGACTCCGCGAAGCTCGAGGAGGGCCAGCGGGTCAAGCGCACCGGCCGGGTCCTCTCGGTGCCGGTCGGCGACGCCTTCCTGGGCCGCGTGGTCAACGCGCTCGGCCAGCCGATCGACGGCCTCGGCGACATCGCCAACGAGGGCTTCCGTGAGCTTGAGCTCCAGGCCCCGAACGTGATGTCCCGTAAGTCGGTCGACGAGCCGCTGCAGACCGGTATCAAGGCGGTCGACGCGATGACCCCGATCGGTCGGGGCCAGCGGCAGCTGATCATCGGTGACCGGAAGACCGGTAAGACCACGGTCGCCCTGGACACCATCCTCAACCAGCGCGACAACTGGCGCTCCGGCGACCCGAAGAAGCAGGTCCGCTGCATCTACGTCGCCATCGGCCAGAAGGCCTCCACGATCGCCTCGATCAAGGGCATCCTGGAGGAGGCGGGTGCGATGGAGTACACCACCATCGTCGCCTCCCCGGCGTCGGACCCGGCCGGCTTCAAGTACCTCGCCCCGTACACCGGCTCGTCCATCGGGCAGCACTGGATGTACGGCGGCAAGCACGTCCTGATCGTCTTCGACGACCTGAGCAAGCAGGCCGAGGCGTACCGGGCCGTGTCGCTGCTGCTGCGTCGCCCGCCGGGCCGTGAGGCGTACCCGGGTGACGTCTTCTACCTGCACTCCCGGCTCCTGGAGCGCTGCGCGAAGCTCTCCGACGAGATGGGCGGCGGCTCGATGACCGGTCTGCCGATCATCGAGACGAAGGCCAACGACATCTCGGCCTTCATCCCGACCAACGTCATCTCGATCACCGACGGTCAGATCTTCCTGGAGACCGACCTGTTCAACCAGGGCGTCCGGCCGGCGATCAACGTCGGTACCTCGGTCTCCCGGGTCGGTGGTGCCGCGCAGGTCAAGCCGATGAAGAAGGTCGCCGGTTCGCTGCGGCTGAACCTGGCCCAGTACCGCGAGCTGGAGGCGTTCGCCGCCTTCGCCTCCGACCTGGACAAGGCGTCCCGGGCCCAGCTGGAGCGCGGTTCCCGCCTGGTCGAGCTGCTGAAGCAGCCGAACTACTCGCCGTACCCGGTGCAGGAGCAGGTCGTCTCGGTCTGGGCCGGCACCGAGGGCAAGCTGGACGACATCCCGGTGGGTGACGTCCGGCGCTTCGAGTCGGAGTTCCTCCAGCACCTGCGGAGCCGGCACGCGGGCGTGCTGGCCGGCATCGCGGACAACAAGTGGGACGACGAGATCATCGGCTCGCTCGACGCGGCGATCACCGACTTCAAGAAGGCGTTCCTCGGCCACGGTGACGAGCGGCGGATCAACGAGGCCCCGGCCAAGCCCCTGGAGGGCGAGGAGGGGCGGGAGACCGTCACCCGCTACCGCGACGGCGACCGTCCGGTCGAGAAGCAGTAGGGCTGACCCATGGCGGCCCAGGTTCGCGTTCTTCGTCAACGGATCCGCTCGGCGAAGTCGATGAAGAAGATCACCAAGGCGATGGAGCTCGTGGCGACGAGCCGGATCGCCAAGGCCCAGGCCCGGGTGCAGGCGTCCCTGCCGTACGCCCAGGCCATCACCGGCGTGCTGACCGCGCTGGCGTCCAACGCGCGGATCGACCACCCGCTGCTGACCCCGCGCGAGCGGGTCCGCCGGGCCGGCGTCGTGGTGGTCACCAGCGACCGGGGTCTGGCCGGTGGGTACAGCTCCAACGCCATCCGGACGGCGGAGTCGCTGATCGCCCGGCTGAAGGCGGACGGCAAGGAGCCGGTCCTCTACGTGATCGGGCGTAAGGGGGTCACCTTCTACCGGTTCCGGAACCGGCAGATCGAGGCCAACTGGACCGGCTTCTCCGAGCAGCCGACCTTCGCGGACGCACGGGCGGTGGGCGAGACGCTGATCAAGGCGTTCACCGCCGGTGCGGACGACGTCGACGGCGGCGCCGGGGCGGACGGGGTGCTCGGTATCGACGAGCTGCACATCGTCTACACCGAGTTCCACTCCCTGATGACCCAGACGCCGGTCGCCAAGATCATCGGGCCGATGCAGGTCGAGGACCGACCGAAGTCCGAGGGTCTGCTCCCGGCGTACGAGTTCGAGCCGGAAGCGGAGGCGCTGCTCGACGCGCTGCTGCCGAGGTACATCAACACGCGGATCTACGCGGCGTTGATCGAGTCGGCGGCCAGCGAGTCGGCGTCCCGTCGGCGGGCGATGAAGAGCGCCACCGACAACGCCGAAGAGATGATCGAGAAGTACACCCGTGAGATGAACTCGGCCCGTCAGGCCGGGATCACCCAGGAGATCAGCGAGATCGTCGGCGGCGCCAACGCGCTCGCCGCGTCGGGAAGTGAAGTGTGATGACTGTATCGACTGCCGCTGGTGGACCAGCGGAGACCAAGACGGCCACGGGTCGCGTGGTCCGGGTCATCGGCCCGGTCGTCGACGCCGAATTCCCGCGCGACGCCATGCCGGCCCTGTTCAACGCCCTGCACGTCGACGTGACGCTCTCCGGCGGCGAGAAGACGCTGACCCTGGAGGTCGCCCAGCACCTGGGTGACAACATGGTCCGCGCGATCTCGATGCAGCCGACCGACGGTCTGGTCCGTGGCGCCGGTGTGCGCGACACCGGCTCGCCGATCAGCGTGCCGGTGGGTGACGCGGTCAAGGGCCACGTCTTCAACGCCATCGGCGAGTGCCTCAACCTGACCGAGGGCGAGGTGCTCCAGGCCGACGACCGGTGGGGTATCCACCGCAAGGCGCCGGCCTTCGCCGACCTGGAGCCGAAGACCGAGATGCTGGAGACCGGCATCAAGGTCATCGACCTGCTCGCCCCGTACGTCAAGGGTGGCAAGATCGGTCTGTTCGGTGGTGCGGGCGTCGGCAAGACGGTGCTCATCCAGGAGATGATCACCCGGGTGGCCCGGAACTTCGGCGGTACCTCGGTCTTCGCCGGCGTGGGTGAGCGGACCCGTGAGGGCAACGACCTCATCGCCGAGATGACCGAGTCCGGTGTCATCGACAAGACCGCGCTGGTCTACGGCCAGATGGACGAGCCGCCGGGCACCCGTCTGCGGGTCGCGCTCTCCGCGCTGACCATGGCGGAGTACTTCCGGGACGTGAAGAAGCAGGAGGTGCTGCTCTTCATCGACAACATCTTCCGCTTCACCCAGGCCGGTTCGGAGGTCTCCACCCTGCTCGGCCGGATGCCGAGCGCGGTGGGTTACCAGCCGACCCTGGCCGACGAGATGGGCGAGCTCCAGGAGCGGATCACCTCCGTCCGGGGCCAGGCCATCACCTCGATGCAGGCGATCTACGTGCCGGCGGACGACTACACCGACCCGGCGCCGGCCACCACCTTCGCCCACCTCGACGCCACCACCAACCTGGAGCGGTCGATCTCCGACAAGGGCATCTACCCGGCGGTGGACCCGCTGGCGTCCTCGTCCCGGATCCTCGCCCCGGAGTTCGTGGGTGCCGAGCACTTCGCGGTGGCCACCGAGGTCAAGCGGATCCTGCAGCGCTACAAGGACCTGCAGGACATCATCGCCATCCTCGGTATCGAGGAGCTCTCCGAGGAGGACAAGCTCACCGTCGGCCGGGCCCGGCGGATCGAGCGGTTCCTGTCGCAGAACACCTACGCCGCCGAGCAGTTCACCGGCGTGCCGGGCTCGACGGTCCCGATCAAGGAGACCATCGAGGCGTTCAAGAAGATCAGCGAGGGTGAGTACGACCACTTCCCCGAGCAGGCATTCTTCATGTGCGGCGGTCTGGACGACCTGGAGCGCAAGGCTGCTGAGCTGATGAAGGACTGACCTCCGGTCCGTCCCTGCGGTGCCCGTACCGGTACGTCCGGTGCGGGCACCGTTCGTTGTGCCGTCCGCGCGGCCTGCGCCGTCCGTCATCCGTGGGATGTGTGGTGCCGTTCGGTCCGGTGACCGGTCGTCCGTCCCGTTCGACCGTCGAGCCTCGTCGCACCCGGGGTGACCTGGGATTCACCCGGCGTGCATGTTCCCTGGTTCCGCTGACCGGCGAGGTACCTTCGGTTACGATGCCCGGCCGGCCGGGTATCGATCTGTGCAACGATCCGACGTCTCGTGCCCGTCATCTCTCTCGTGGGTACGACGAATGGAGCTGACTGTGGCTGAGGGCGGGAAGCGTACGGCACGGCCGTCCAGGTGGGCGGGTGTGCCCCGGTGGGCGCGGGTCTGCACCTACCTCGGGGTGGTGCTGATGGTGCTCAGCGGCGGGGCGCTGATCGGCTACCGGGCACTGCTGGCCCGGTACGAGGGGGCGGTCGGCAAGGGTGACCTCTTCGGTGACGGCGCGGCCGGGGCCAGTGCGCCCCGCCGGAGCGACATCAAGGGGCCGCTGAACATCCTGCTGGTCGGGATCGACCCGCGGAACCCGACCACCCCGCCGCTGGCCGACTCGATCATGATCATGCACATCCCGGCCGGGCTCGACCGGGGTTACCTCTTCTCCATCCCCCGGGACACCCTGGTCGACGTGCCGGCCTTCGCGAAGGCCGACTACTCCGGCGGACGGACGAAGATCAACAGCGCGATGGCCCGGGGCAGTCACGTTCCCGGCCAGCCGAACAAGCCGAACGTGGCGCAGGGCTTCGAGCTGCTCTCCAAGACGCTGACCGCGTACACCGGGATCGAGCGGTTCGACGCCGGGGCCATCATCAACTTCACCGGCTTCAAGAAAATCGTCGACGCGATGGGCGGGGTCGACCTGTACGTCGACGAGCGGACCAAGTCCGAGCACCTCCAGCCGGACGGTACGCCCCGCAGGCTCAAGCCCGGTGGCGGCGGCTACACCGGCCCGCAGAAGGTGTACGAGGTGGGCCAGCACCACCTGGCCGGCTGGGAGGCACTGGACTTCGTCCGGCAGCGGTACGGCCTGAAGGACGGCGACTACGCCCGGCAGCGGCACCAGCAGCAGTTCCTCAAGGCGATGGCTGACCAGGCACTCAGCCGGGACGTGGTGACCAACCCGGCCAAACTCGACTCGGTGCTGCGCGCCGCCGGTCAGTCCCTGGTCTTCAACGGGCGGGGCAACAGCATCGCCGACTACGGCTTCGCCCTGCGCAACCTCCGGTCGGACTCGATCAGCATGATCAAACTCCCGGGCGGTGGCGTGACGAGCGCCAGCGGGAAGTACCAGGGTGAGGCGCTCCAGCCGGTGGCCGAGGAGTTCTTCGCCGCGCTGCGCGACGGCACCGTGGAGGCCTTCCTCGCCGCCCATCCGGAGCTGCTCGGCAAGAAGTTGTGAACCGTACGTCGGCGTGTCACTGTGCGCCTCGCCACCCGCGTTGGGTGGCCGGTGGTGGCCCGACTAGAATTTCGACAATCCATCGCCGCAGCAGGGAGACAGCGTGGCAAAGCAGCTTCACGTCGAGCTTGTAGCCGTCGAGGAGAAGGTCTGGTCGGGAGAGGCCGAGATGGTCGTCGCCCGGACGACCGAGGGCGAGCTCGGTGTGCTCCCGGGACACGCACCCCTGCTCGGCCAGCTCGCCGAGCCCGGCCAGGTGCGGATCAAGCTCGCCGGTGGTGAGCAGTTGACGTACGACGTCGACGGCGGGTTCCTGTCGGTGACCGGAGAGGGCGTCACCGTGCTCGCCGAGAGCGCGACCCCCGCGACCGCCGCCGCGAACCGCTGAACCGGTAACGTCGATGCTGGTCTTGGAAGGGATCGGAATCGGCGTTCTCGTTCTGTTCGCCGCACTGGCGGTGCTCTTCGTCCGGCGGGCGCTGGTGACCCGCTCCGGTGGCATCATCCGGCTGAGTGTCCGGGTCACCACCGTGCTCGACGGGCGGGGCTGGTCCCCGGGATTCGGACGCTTCGTCCGGGACGAGCTGCGCTGGTACCGGATGTTCAGTTTCGCCATTCGTCCCAAGCGCGTCCTGCGTCGCAAGGACCTCACCGTCGAGTCGCGCCGGCTGCCCGAGGGGCAGGAGCGGCTCTCCATGCCGGCGGACTGGGTGATCATCAGTTGTACCAGCCGGCACGTACCGGTCGAGATCGCCATGGCGCGCTCCACCGTCACCGGTTTCCTCTCCTGGCTCGAGGCCGCCCCTCCGGGGGCGGTCTCGCCGCGTCTGGCCCCGCAGGACCGCCCGGCCGCCTGAGCGCCCCGCAGGACCGCCCGGCTGCCTGAGCCACGCCGACTTCTGGCCGCCTGGGTCCCGCCGCCCCCCGGCCCGGTCGGTTGGGTCAGGGTTCGCCCGTCGAGGCGACCAGCTCCACCTCGTACCCCTGCCCGTCGGTCAGGTACCCCGCATAGTGCCCGGCCCCGCCCGCGTACGGGTGACGGTCCGGGAACAGCAGCGACCAGCCGTGCCCCGGCGCCGCCGCGACCAGCCGGTCCACGGCAGCGGGCGGCCCGGCGTGGAAGGCGAGATGGTTCAGGCCGGGGGCGAGGCGGTCGTGCCGCCGCCCGGAGAGCGCCGGCGACTCCTCCAGGACCAGGTACGTCGTCCCCCGGCGCCAGGACCGGCCGGCCGGCCAGTCCTGGAAGGGTGCCCAACCCAGCTCGCCGAGGAGCCAACCCCAGCTCTCCACGGCCCGGGCCAGGTCGGGCACCCACACCTCGACGTGGTGCAACCCGCCGACGCTCAGCACTCAGCGCGTCCGCTACCGGTCGCGCTTACCGCCGGGCACCCATAGCACATCTCCGTCCGGATTTGCCGTTCTTGCCAGGATAAAGAGCAGATCCGAGAGCCGGTTGAGATACTTGGCCGGCAGGGTGCCGGTCCGTTCCGGGTCGTGGTCGACCAGTGCCCAGGCAGCACGCTCGGCGCGCCGGGCGATCGTCCGCGCCACGTGCAGCAGCGCTGCGCCCGCAGTGCCGCCGGGGAGGATGAAGGAGTCCAGGTTGCCAAGGCGCGCGTTGAACTCGTCGCACCAGCCTTCGAGGCGGCTGACGTACTCCTCGGTGACCCGCAGCGGCGGGTACTTCGGGTCCGGCTCGATCGGGTTCGCCAGGTCGGCGCCGACGTCGAACAGGTCGTTCTGGATCGACGCGAGCACTCCGACCAGCTCGTCGGAGAGCTGTCCGAGGGCGAGGGCGACGCCGATCGCGGCGTTGCACTCGTCCACGTCGGCGTACGCCGTGATCCGTGGATCGCTCTTCGCTACCTGCTCGTTGTTGCTCAACCTGGTCATGCCGGCGTCGCCGGCCCTGGTGTAGATGCGCGTGAGGTGGACGGCCATGACGCACAGCCTACGGATGTCGGCTTCGACTGTCACAGATCGTCCCGCCGGAGCCGACGTGGTCCCACCCGACGCGGCGACCGCCGGGACCGCCGGCCCGCCGACTGCGGCGGCCTGGCCGGGCACGGTCGGGCCGGGGGACGGCGGTGACACCTCCGTCAACGACGTCAGCGTCATCCGGGTACGCGGTGGTGCCCGGCTCTGCGGCACCGTGCACGTGGTCGGGGCGAAGAACTCCGCGCTGAAACTGATGGCGGCGGCGCTGCTGGCCCCGGGCCGGACGGTCATCACCAACGTGCCCCGGATCACCGACATCGCCATCATGGGGGAGGTGCTGCGGCGGCTCGGCTGTGCGGTGCGGTTCGAGGTCGACCCGGCGGTGGACGGCCCGGCCGCCGCGCACTCCCGTACGGTCACCATCGACGTCCCGGAGCGGCCCGGCACGGAAGCCGACTACGACCTGGTTCGCCGGCTGCGGGCGTCGATCTGCGTACTCGGTCCGCTGCTCGCCCGGCTCGGCTACGTGCGGGTCGCGCATCCCGGCGGGGACGCGATCGGCTCCCGCGGACTCGACATGCACGTCGCCGGGTTGCACCGGATGGGCGCCGAGATCTCCGGTGAACACGGTTTCGTCATCGCGTCCGCGCCGGGCGGGCTGCGGGGGGCGGACATCGTGCTGGAGTTCCCGAGCGTGGGCGCCACCGAGAACCTGGTGATGGCGGCCGTCCTGGCCCGGGGGGTCACCACGATCGACAACGCGGCCCGCGAGCCGGAGATCGTGGACATCTGCACCATGCTCACCGAGATGGGCGCCCGGATCACCGGTGCCGGCACCGCCACCCTGACCATCGAAGGGGTCCGGGAGCTGCGACCGGTGCGGCACGCCACGGTCGGGGACCGGATCGTCGCCGGTACCTGGGCCTTCGCCGCCGCGATGACCCGGGGGGACGTGACCGTCACCGGGGTGAACCCGGCGTTCCTGGAGGTGGCGCTGGACAAGGTGGTCTCCGCCGGGGGCCTGGTGGAGACCCGGCCGGACGCCTTCCGGGTACGGATGGACCGGCGGCCGACCGCGGTGGACGTGGTCACCCTGCCGTACCCCGGCTTCGCCACCGACCTGTTGCCGATGGCGATCGGACTCGCCTCGGTCAGCGAGGGGGCCTCGCTGGTCACCGAGAACATCTTCGACGGCCGGTTCATGTTCGCCAACGAGATGGCCCGACTCGGTGCCGACATCAAGACCGACGGGCACCACGCTGTGGTACGGGGCCGGGACCGGCTCTCCGGTGCCCCGGTCCAGGCGACCGACATCCGGGCCGGAGCGGGCCTGGTCATCGCCGGACTCTGCGCGGACGGCGTCACCGAGGTCTCGCACGTGCACCACATCGACCGGGGCTATCCGGACTTCGTCGCCGACCTGCGGGCGCTCGGGGTGGAGGTGGAGTGTGGCCGGGCACCCGAGGAACCCGACCTGACCCTCTGACCACCCCC
>NZ_WVUH01000649.1 GCF_017614955.1 Micromonospora echinofusca | reverse complement strand
CCACCGCCCGGCCCACCCCGGCGCTGGCACCGGTGACCACCACCGTCTGCGTCATTGCGCCGCCTTCTGCCGGGTCGCGATGTCCGCCAGCCGGCTCAGGGTCTCCCTGTTCCGGTGGTGCAGCACCAGGTCGTTGACCTTGTTACGGACCCAGCGCAGCGGACCCGCCGCGAAGTCCTCGGCGAGGGTGACGCGGGTGCGGTCGGTACCCACCGGGGTGAGTTCGAAGACCACGTTCGCCGCGCCGAGCGGCCACAGCCCGGCACGGACCACGAAACGCCGGGGCGGGTCACAGCTGAGCACGGTCGACGAGTCGGACAGCGAGAACGGCCACGGGCCCGCCCGGTGGTGCAGCTTCGCGCCGACCTGCGGCCAACTGTCGTCCACCGCCCGGACGTGCACCGTCCCCACCACCCAGTCGCTGTACGTCCAGCCGTCCGCCAGGACCCGGAACACCTGCTCCGGGGGTGCCTCGATCATTTTTTCCACAATCGCCACCCGAGCGTCCTTACCCACCCGGCGCCCGGTCAACCGTCCGCCTCCGGCGGCGCGTTAGCTTCTCCGGGGCGGTGGGTAACCCGACCCCGGGCGGACCGCCGCCAGACCGGTGGAGGTGCGTTTACTCCCGGTGACCGGGGGAACCCGCCCGCCGTGTCACAGGACCAGGTCGACCGCGATCGGCGCGGGCGTGGCGGCGCAGCCGCCGACCCACCCGCCGCCCGCTGCGGCGTGGACCCGACCGGACCGGCACCCGACACCTTCGCGCCCCTGTTCGACGCCGTCCTGCTGGACCGGGACGGCACCCTCGTCCACGACGTGCCGTACAACGGCGACCCCGACCGGGTACGGCCGGTCGACGGCGCCCGCCCGGCGCTCGACCGGCTCCGCGCCGCCGGCCTCCGGCTCGGCGTGGTGACCAACCAGTCCGGCCTGGCCCGGGGCCACTTCACCCGGGACCAACTGGACCGGGTCAACGCCCGGGTGGAGGAGCTGCTCGGCCCCTTCGACACGTGGCAGATCTGCCCGCACGACGAGGCGGCCGGATGCCGGTGCCGCAAACCCGGCCCCGATCTGGTCCGGGCGGCGGCGGAGGCGCTCGGTACCGTCCCGGCGCGCTGCGTGCTGGTGGGCGACATCGGCGCGGACATGGCCGCCGCGTCCGCCGCCGGTGCGGCCGGCATCCTGGTCCCCACCCCGACGACCCGGGCCGGGGAGATCGCGGCGGCCCCGGCCCGCGCCGACGACCTGCCCGCCGCCGTCGAGGCGATCCTGACCCGGCAGCGGCTGCTCCACCCCGCCGCCCGCC
>NZ_WVUH01000648.1 GCF_017614955.1 Micromonospora echinofusca | reverse complement strand
ACTGAACCCGCTGGTGGATCAGCTACGACAGGCACACCAACCCGTTCCGATAGTTTCCGGAAGTTGTTGACCCCACCACAGCGGCCCGATGAGAATGATGACGATGGATGGAGTTCTCCAGCCAGGTTCTCCCCCACCGCCACCGGCGTCCCCCCGACGACATCAGCCACCCCTGCGTACGACGCCCGGGGTCGATGCCGCACGCGCCGCCACCGTCGATCCCGCACCTCCCGAGAGGAGCAACAGTGGTCAGCACCTCCGTCCCCCGCGCAGTCACACACCGGTCACGGCTCAGGAACCTGTTCACGGTCGGCACCGCGACCGTGCTGGCTCTGGGTACCGCCCTCGTCGTGGCCCCCCAGGCCAGCGCCGCCAGCACGCTCGGCGCCGCCGCCGCCGAGAAGGGCCGTTACTTCGGTACCGCCGTCGCCGCCAACCGGCTCGGCGAGTCCGACTACACCACGGTGCTCAACCGCGAGTTCAACTCGGTGACCGCCGAGAACGAGATGAAGTGGGACGCCACCGAGCCGTCCCGGGGCAACTTCACGTTCGGTTCCGGCGACCAGATCGTCAACCACGCCACCAGCCGGGGCATGTTCGTCCGCGGCCACACCCTGGTCTGGCACTCCCAACTGCCCGGCTGGGTCGGCGGGCTGTCCGCCACCGACCTGCGCTCGGCGATGAACAACCACATCACCCAGCTGATGACCCGGTACCGGGGAAAGATCCACTCCTGGGACGTGGTGAACGAGGCGTTCGAGGACGGCAGCAGTGGCGCCCGCCGCAACTCGGTGTTCCAGCAGCGGCTCGGCAACGGCTACATCGAGGAGGCGTTCCGGACCGCCCGCTCGGTCGACCCCAACGCGAAGCTCTGCTACAACGACTACAACACCGACAACTGGAGCCACGCGAAGACGCAGGCCGTGTACAACATGGTCCGCGACTTCAAGCAGCGGGGCGTACCGATCGACTGTGTCGGCTTCCAGGCCCACTTCAACAGCGGCAACCCGGTACCCAACGGCTACCACACCACGCTGGGCAACTTCGCGGCGCTCGGAGTGGACGTCCAGCTCACCGAACTGGACATCGAGGGTTCCGGGACCTCCCAGGCCGAGCAGTACCGGGGGGTCGTCCAGGCGTGCCTGGCGGTGAGCCGGTGCACCGGGATCACCGTCTGGGGCGTCACCGACAAGTACTCCTGGCGGGCGAGCGGCACCCCGTTGCTCTTCGACGGCAACTACAACAAGAAGCCGGCGTACGACGCCGTGCTGGCCGCCCTCGGCGGCACCGGCGGCGGTACCCCCACCACCCCGCCGCCC
>NZ_WVUH01000647.1 GCF_017614955.1 Micromonospora echinofusca | reverse complement strand
CCACCGCGCGTCCGGTACCCACCACCCCCCGGCAGATCCTCGACGCGTTCGACACCGTCATCGACGAGGCGGAGGCAGCCGGCGAAATCACCGACACCGTGGCCGACAAGCTACGGGACCGGGTGGAGTCGGTCCGGGAGAAGCTCGACGACAAGCCGAAGGAACTCCGCAAGAAGCTCCTCGAACTGCGCCGGGAACTGGCCCGCTCCGAGCTGCCGGACAGTGTCCGGCAACGGCTCGCCGACCTGATGAACCCACTCACCAACGCGGGGAACGACAGCGTCGGCGGCACCGACGGCGACGACTCCGACGACTGAGGTGTAAGGAAGGGCCCCCCGTTAACGTTTCCGGTATAGGAAGGGCCCCTTCCTAACACTCCGGCACGTCAGCTCAGGACACCCGTACCCGGTCACCCACCCGGATCGGTCCGGGCCGGACGACCTGGGCGTACGCGCCGACGCACGGCTGCGGGTCGAGTTCCGGTACCGGCGCCACCCGGTTGTGCCGGGCGGCGACCCGCAGTGCGTCGAGATCAGCCGGCACCGGCCCGTGGGCGAGGGTCGGCACCGCGCAGCGCGGCGTGGGGGCGATGACATGGAGCACGAGGGCATCGCCGATCGCCAGCTCCCGCCCCACCCACTCGTTCTCCACGAAACCGGTGTCCTGCGTCCGGATCACCAGGTTGGGCCGGTACCGGACAGGCTCCACCGGACGTCCGGTACCGAGCGCCGCAAGGCGGTCCAGGCTGGCCGAGGTGACCAGGTGGATCGGCGCGAAGTCGAAGAACGTGCCCTCCGGTGCGGCGCCGGCCAGACCGCTCGGCTCCACTCCGACGGACTCCACGTCGCCGTCGCGCAGCAGCTCGTCCGGTCGGGCTCGGTCCAGGGTGGCGACGGCCGGAGGAACGGTGACCAGTCGTACCGGCTGACCGAGCAGCGCCGACAGCCGGGCATCCGCCGCCGGGTCGTCGGTGTGTGCCGTGGTGCCGTCCGGGAGCATCATCCGTACCCTGCCGGTGTCGGTCACCGTGGCGCGGAGGCGGAGCAGGTCGCGCCAGAGCCGGGGGTGCTTGGCGCTGGCCACCTTGCCGGTTTCCCGCTGCACGAGGGCGACGCACCGGTCGCCGGTGAGGCCCCGGGTCGTCACCCCGCTCGCGTCGACCTCCTCGCCGAGCATCGACTTGACCGGGTACCGCCACAGCCGTTCCACCACACCGTCGTCCGCCACGACCACGAATTATGCGACGCAACGTATTCCCTGTGCCGTCCGCGTCGGATGTCCGGTTCCCGTTGGCGGAGACTCCGGGATCGGGTCGGGTCGGGGAATGGTGGTGGGT
>NZ_WVUH01000646.1 GCF_017614955.1 Micromonospora echinofusca | reverse complement strand
CCCACCACCCCCACCCATCAGGAGTACGAGATGGCACCTCGATCAGTGCGCCGCGCTGCCCTGGCCGGCCTCGCGGCGGTCGCGCTCCTCGGTCCGGCCGCCTGCGGCAGCGGATTCGACGACAACTCCCCGGGCAGCGCGCAGCAGAGCGGACCGGCGAACCTCCAGATCCTGATCGGCTCGTCCGGGGCCGCCGAGACGAAGGCGGTGCAGGAGGCCGCCGCCCGGTGGGCCGACTCGTCCGGCAACACCGCCACGGTGACCCCCGCGCAGGACCTCGCGCAGCAACTCGGTCAGGCCTTCGCCGGGGGTACCCCGCCGGACGTCTTCTACGTCGACGCCGCCCGGTTCGCCGACTACGCCAGCGTCGGCGCACTCGAACCGTACGGCGACCGGATCAGCAACCCGGACGACTTCTACCCGAGCCTGCGGACGACCTTCACCTACGACGGCCGGCTCTACTGCGCGCCGAAGGACTTCTCCACCCTCGCCCTGGTGATCAACACCGACCTGTGGACGAAGGCCGGACTGACCGACGCCGACGTACCGACCACCTGGGACCAGCTCACCGCCACCGCCCGGAAGATCAAGACGGCCGGGCTGACGCCGTTGGCCATCGCCGACACCCGGGACCGGATCGGCGCCTTCCTGGTGCAGGCCGGCGGCTGGCTGACCAGCCCGGACGGGAAACAGGCCACCGCGACCAGCCCGGAGAACATCCAGGCCCTGACGTACGTCCGCAGCCTGCTGACCGAGGGGCTGGCCCGGTACCCGAAGCAGCTCGACGCCGGCTGGGGCGGCGAGGCGTTCGGCAAGGGCAGGGCGGTGATGACCATCGAGGGCAACTGGATCAAGGGGGCGCTCCAGAACGACTTCCCGAACGTGAAGTACCGGGTCGTCGAACTGCCCGCCGGGCCGAAGGGCAAGGGCACCCTCTCCTTCACCCAGTGCTGGGGGATCGCCGCCAAGAGCAAATACAAGGAGCAGGCGGTCAGGTTCGTCGAGGCGATGACCGGCGGCGAGCAGCAGATGGCGTTCGCCAAGGCGTTCGGGGTGATGCCGTCCCGCGAGTCGGTACGCGGGCAGTACACCGCCGCGTTCCCGGCGGACGGTCCGTTCATCGCCGGTGCCTCGTACGCCCAGGGGCCGGTGAACGCCCCCAAGATGGACAGCGTCCTGCGGGACCTCGACACCGCCCTGTTCGAGCTGCCCGGCACGGACCCCCGGGCGGTCCTGGACCGCTTCCAGAAGAACGCCCAGGCCGCCCTCGCCGGGAACTGACGTGTCGACCGGGGGCCCTTCCTCCACCGGAACCGTCAAGCGGGGGCCCTTCCTCACGTTAGGGC
>NZ_WVUH01000645.1 GCF_017614955.1 Micromonospora echinofusca | reverse complement strand
GGCTGACGGTGCGGGAGACGCCGTCGCGGGTGAGCATTTCGCCGAAGACGATCCAGGGTTGGCGGCCCATTTCGGTGAAGATCCAGCCGAAGGAGTTGGCGGCCAGGGGTAGCAGGGGCAGGATCAGGCCGGCGCGCAGGAGCCAGCGGTTGGTGGGGGTGCGGCCTTTGCGGCCGGCCCAGAGGACCCAGAGGGCGATGGCGGCGGCGGCGAGGCCGAGGCCGATCATGAAGCGGAAGCTCCAGTAGGTGACGGGGATGATGGGGGCGTAGTTGCCGGGGCCGTACTGGGTGGCGTACTGGGCTTGGAGGTCGTTGATGCCGGCGACGGTGCCGTTGGGGTCGCCGGTGCCGAGGAAGGACAGCAGGTAGGGGATTTTGAGGGCGTAGATCTCGCGGCTGCCGTCGAGGCTGCCGATGGTGAGGACGCTGAAGGCGGCGGGTGATTCGGTGGTGTAGAGGCCTTCGGCGGCGGCCATCTTCATGGGCTGGACCTCGGTCATGATTTTGCCCTGGATGTCGCCGGTGATGAGGACGCCGGTGGTGGCGATGAGGGTGACGATGGCGCCGAACTTGGCGGCGAAGCGGTAGGTGTCGGTGTCGTCGGTGCGGTGGCGGTAGAGGTGCCAGAGGGCGACGGTGACGATGAGGCTGCCGGCGACGAGGAAGGCGCCGGCGATGGTGTGGGGGAAGGTGATGAGGGCGACCTTGTTGGTGAGGACGGCGAGGAAGTCGGTGAGTTCGGCGCGTCCGGTGTCGGGGTTGATGCGGTAGCCGACGGGGTTCTGCATCCAGGAGTTGGCGGCGAGGATGAAGTAGGCGCTGAGGTTGCTGCCGATGGCGGCGGCCCAGATGGCGGCGAGGTGGAGGCGTTTGGGGAGGCGGTCCCAGCCGAAGATCCACAGGCCGAGGAAGGTGGATTCGAGGAAGAAGGCGACGAGGGCTTCGATGGCCAGGGGGGCGCCGAAGATGTCGCCGACGAAGCGGGAGTAGTCGCTCCAGTTCATGCCGAACTGGAATTCCTGGACGATGCCGGTGACGACGCCCATGGCGAAGTTGATGAGGAAGAGTTTGCCGTAGAACTTGGTGAGTTTGAGGTAGCGGTCGTTGCCGGTGCGGTGCCAGAGGGTTTGCAGGATGGCGACGAGGATGGACAGGCCGATGGTGAGGGGCACGAAGAGGAAGTGGTAGACGGTGGTTACACCGAACTGCCAGCGGGCGACATCCAACGCGTCCACCAGTTACCCCCAGGGTTGCGCACGACACAGACTTACTACGAGACGTAGTAAATACTACCGCCTGTCGTGAGTGATCTTCAGGGGCGGCGGTCCCCCGCGACCCGGGCCGAACGGCCCTGACC
>NZ_WVUH01000644.1 GCF_017614955.1 Micromonospora echinofusca | reverse complement strand
GATGTGGGGGTGTCGGCGCGCCGGGGTGGGGTCCGGTTTCGATTCCCTCTTCCCGGATCCTGGGAATACCTACTAAGCCTATAGGTTATGGCGCCTATCCTGGTCGGGACGGACCGACAGGAAAGAACCGACATGATCACCATTCGACGGCCGGCGGACGACCTGCTCGCCATCGCCCGGCAGCACGCCGACCCGGCCGACTGGCCCACCGGCGTCCACTTCGACCCGGTCGACCGGTGGTACACCCGGGTCGCCACCGCCCCCGGCCACGAGGTCTGGCTGCTGAGCTGGTGGCCGGGCCAGGGCACCGACCTGCACGACCACGGCGGCTGTGCCGGTGCCTTCCTGGTCGTCGCGGGAGAGCTGACCGAGGAGACGGTGGACCGGGGCCGGTTGCGTCCGACCCGGCTGGCCGCCGGCACCGGGCGCCGGTTCGGCCCCCGGCACGTGCACCAGGTGACCAACGTCGGGTCCGTACCCGCGGTGAGCGTCCACGTCTACCGGCCGGCGTTGCGCCGGATGACCCGCTACCACCTCGAGGACGGCCGGCTGCGGGCCGCCGAGGTGGCCGAGGCGGGAACCGCCTGGTGAGCCGCCCCGACCTGTCCCGTTCCGGCCACGCCCGACCGGACCGACCCAACGAGGGAGTGAACCCGTGGAACTGACCCACCCGGGCCGGACCTGTCCGCAGACCCCGGCCCCGGCCGGATCCCGGGGCATCGACGAGATCCTCGCCGACGCCCGCCGTACCCTGCACCGGCTCGACCCGGAACAGGCCCACGTCGCCCACCGTACCGGCGCGGTGCTGGTGGACATCCGGCCCGCCGCGCAACGGGCGGCGTACGGCACGGTCCCCGGCGCCCTCGTCGTCGAGCGCAACGTACTGGAGTGGCGGTTCGACCCGCGCAGCGCCGCGCGGCTGCCGGTCGCCGGCCGGTACGACCTGCCGGTGGTGATCCTCTGCCAGGAGGGGTACACCTCCTCGCTGGCCGCCGCCGCGTTGCAGCAGATCGGCCTCCACCGGGCCACCGACCTGATCGGCGGGTTCGCCGCCTGGACCCTCGCCGGGCTGCCCGTCCTCGGGCCGACCGGGGTGTACGCCACCCGGCCCGAACTGCCGACCGGGGTGTACGCCACCCGGCCCGACCTGCCGACCGGGGTGTACGTCACCCGACCCGAACTGCCGACCGGGGTGTACGTCACCCCACCGGACCTGCCGGCCCACCTGTCCGAACCGGAACGTCCGTCGATCCCCGACCGCCGGTGACCCCCTGCCGGTCGCGGTGCCACGAGCCCCGGCCGGTCCGCCGCGTCCCACCCTCGCCGAACCGCGAAGGAGACACCCATGTCCGTCATCGCG
>NZ_WVUH01000643.1 GCF_017614955.1 Micromonospora echinofusca | reverse complement strand
GCCGTCGAGGGCGGCGGCGTACCCGTGGGCGAGGTCCCGGTAGAACACCTCCTGCGACCAGCCGTCGAAGACGAGATGGTGCGCGGTGCCGGCGAGGACGTGGTCGTCGTCGGCCAGGCGCAGCACGGTGACCCTCCACAGTGGGCCGGCGGCGAGGTCGAACGGGACGAGCGCGGCGGCGTCGAGGGCCGCCCGCAGCGCCCGCTCCCGTTCGTCGGGTGCCCGGTCGGAGAGGTCGTGCACCGGCACCGGTACCGCCCCGGCGTCGTCGACGACCACGTACGGCGCGCCGGCGCGCTGCGGTACCCGCCAGCGCAGCGGTTCGTGCCGGGCGGCGACGCCGGTGAGCGCGGTACGCAACGCGGACAGGTCGAGTGGTCCGCGCAGCCGTTCGGCGAAGGCGATGGTGTGGGTGGGGGTGCCGGGCGCGACCTGTTCCACGAACCACATCCGCCGCTGCGCGGTGGAGAGTGCGGGTGGGTTGCCCGCCGGGACGACGGCGGTGCCGGCGAGCGTCGGGGCGGCTGCGACCCGTCGGGTCAGCCCGGCGAGGGTGCGGCCGTCGTGCACGTCGGCCACGGCGACGTCGCGGCCGAGCCGGTCCCGCAGCGCGGACACCAGCCGCATGGCCCGCAGCGAGTGCCCGCCCGCGTCGAGGAACCCGTCGGCCGGCGCGGGGTCGGGGACCCCGAGCACCTCGGCCCAGGCGGCGGCGACGGTCGCGGCGAGCGTCGCCGCCGGCTGCGGTGCGGGTACGACGGCCGACCCCTGCCGGTGCCGCTCCCGCAGCGCCATCAGGTCGGTCTTGCCGGCGACGGTCAGCGGCAGCGTGTCGAGCCGGACCACCCGGCTGGGCAGCATGTACCCGGGCAGCCGCTGCGCGCAGTGCGCCCGCAGCCCGGCCAGGTCCGGGGCGTCGGCCGGGGTCAGGTAGGCGACCAGTTCCCCGGCGGCGTCCGGGTCGACGTCGACGACCGCCTGCGTCACCTCAGGGTGCGCGCGGACCACCGCCTCCACCTCGCCGATCTCCACCCGCTGGCCCTGGATCTTCACCTGCCGGTCCAGCCGGCCCAGGTACGCGATCCGCCCGTCCGGCTCCCACGCGACCCGGTCCCCGGTGCGGTACAGCCGGGCCCCCGGCGTGTCGCCGTACGGGTCGGGGACGAACCGGTCGGCGGTCAGCGCGGGGCGCCGCCAGTAGCCGAGGGCCACCTGCGGGCCGCCGATGTACAGCTCACCGGGTACCCCGGGTGGGCAGGGGTCCAGCCGGTCGTCGAGCACGTACGCCCGGCAGCCGGCCAACGGCCGGCCGATCGGTACCGGCCGCTGCCAGTGGCCGGTCAGCTCGGTGCCGACCACACACACCGTGGTCTCGGT
>NZ_WVUH01000642.1 GCF_017614955.1 Micromonospora echinofusca | reverse complement strand
AACCCCAACTCCCCCGCCACGAACCGCCACGACTCCCGCGCCACCACCATCCGGTCCACCGTCACCCGGGGCGAATGGTCGGCGTCGGGCAGGACCCGGAACAGGTCCATCACCAGGGTCGTCAGCACGTGGGAGAAGACGTCCAGCACGTCGAACTCGGCCCCGTCGGGCAGCACCACCACCAGCCGGTCGTCCCGTTCGACCACCGACACGTCGGCACTGAGCACCGTCCTCGGCCGCCGGGGATCGGCGGTGTGGTCCACCAACGCGACCAGGTAGTCCTCCGGCCGGACCAGGTTGCGGCCGACCCGGATGGACAGCCGGGACCGGTGTTCCTTGGCCAGCACCGGCAGCAGCCGTGGTCCGGGATGGTCCCGGTCGGTGGCGGCGAAGAGTTCCTCCGGCGCGGGATGCTGGTGCACGAAGAGGTTGGCGCCGACGGTGTTCGTGGCGACGTGCAGTTCCCCCAGCACGAGTTGGAAGTCACCGCGCGCCACCGCGTCGGCGTCCTCCGCCGCGATCAGCACGTCGGGGCTGAGGTACCGGGCGGCCGTCCAGGAGGTGGCGGGTGCGTCGCCGAAGACCTCGCGGACCCGGGCCGCGACGGTGGCCGCGTCGGCCCGGACCCGTCGTACCCCGGCCGTCGGCGGGAGGATGTCCGCCCAGCGGCGCCAGAACTCCTGCTGGACGGCGGTCGCCTCGGCCGTCGCGTCGCCGTGCAGCACGGGCATGCAGGCGAACCAGAAGCTGGCCAGGTCGACCGGCTGGTCGGTACCGGCCCGGAGCCGGTCGTACACCTGCCGGAACCGGGGCAGGAGCCGTCCGGTGAGGGTCGAGGTCAGCCAACCCGCGGCGGTCAGCATCGACTCCAGCGGGGCCAGGGCGGTCAGCACGTCGCCGCCGAGCCGGGCGGTCGCGGAGCGGCGGGAGTCGGCGTACACCAGGCCCCGGCACGGTGCGGTCCCGGCGCTCTTCTCCCGGGTGGCAGCGGTGTCGGTCAGTGCGACGAACCCGGACTCCAGGTCGGCCAGCGCCGCGCAGAGCTGGTCGACGTCGGTGGCGGTCCGCACCCGGTCCCGGCCCTGTTCGAGTACGTCGAGCCGGTCCAGCCACCGCCTCCGCAGCGGCGGGTCGTCGACCTGTTCCAGGAAGGCACGCAGGTGACGTTCGGCCCGGGCATCGGCCGGGATCTCCAACTGCCAGACGATCCAGCGACGCCGGACCAGTTCGGTGAGGATCTCGACGACCTGCGACGCGGACAGTTCCGGGGCCAGTTGACGCTGGATGGCGCGGGCCGGGCGGGTGCCGTCGCAGAGCGCGAGCACCCGACGTACCTGCGGGGTGGTCGGTTCGGCCGGGCGGCCCGGCACCACCACCCCCACCC
>NZ_WVUH01000641.1 GCF_017614955.1 Micromonospora echinofusca | reverse complement strand
ACTCCCCCGCCACGAACCGCCACGACTCCCGCGCCACCACCATCCGGTCCACCGTCACCCGCGGCGAATGGTCGGCGTCGGCGCGTAGGGTGAACCGGTCCATCACCCGGTTGGTCAGGGCGTTGCCGAAGACGTCCAGCACGTCGAACTCGGCCCCGTCGGGCAGCACCACCACCAGCCGGTCGTCCCGTTCGACCACCGACACGTCGGCACTGAGCACCGTCCTCGGCCGCCGGGGGTCGACGGTGTGGTCCACCAACGCGACCAGGTAGTCCTCCGGCCGAACCAGGGCGGGTCGGCTGCGCGTGGACCATCTCGGCGGCTGCTCCTTGGGCAGCATGGGCATCACCCGGGGCCCGGGAAAGTCGCGGCTGGTCTCGTCGATCAGTTCCCCGGCGTCCGGATGCTGCATCACGAACAGCGAGGCGCCGACGGTGTTCATCGCGACGTGCAGTTCGCCCAGTACGAGTTGGAAGTCGCCGCGCTCCACCGATTCGGCGTCCTCGGCGAGGATGATCACGTCAGGGCTGATGTAGCGGGCGATCGACCAGCCCCGGCCCGGCTCGTCGAAGGTCTCCCGGACCCGGTCGGCGATGTCGGCGCTGGAGAGCTGCACCCGGCGCGCACCGGCCGGGGCGTCGATGATCCGCTGCCAGTGGGCCCGCAGTTCGGCCTGGATCCGGTCGATGTCGCGGGTGGCCTCCGGGTGGGGCACCGGCAGGCACTCGAACCACAATGACCCCAGGTCGACCCGGCCCGTCCGCACGTGCAGCCGGTGGTAGGCGGCGCGGATCCGTTCACCGACGACGTCGGCGAACCGGTTGGTCATCCACCGGGCCGCGGTCAGGCAGAGCGCCAGCGGGGTGAGTTCGTCGAGGACGGCGGTGCCGAGCCGGACGGTGGCCGAACGGCGGGCGTCGGAGTAGACCAGGGCCCGGCAGGGCGCGGTGCGGGCGTTCTTCGACCGTTGGGCGGTGGTCGAGGTCAGCGCGGCGAAATCGGTCTCCAGGGCGGCCATCGCGTCGGCGAGCCGGTCGGCGTCGTGGTGGGCCGCGCGGATCCGGTCCCGGGCCCGTTCCAGAACCGCCAGTCCGGCCAGGGCCCGGTCCCGGACCACGGGGTCGGTGACCCGGTCCAGGGTCTCCCGCAGGTGCCGGTCGGGGTGGGCGCTGGCGGGTACCTCGACGCGCCAGACGATCCACCGGCGTCGGCACATCCCGTCCAGTTCGGACATCACCTCGGCGAGGGTGACCTGCCGGCCGACCACGGCCCCGACGTCGTCGGCGAGCCGGGCCGGCTCCCGGGTGCCGTCGCAGAGCCGCAGCAGTTCCCGGATCAGCGGGGTGGTCGGTTCGGCCGGGCGGCCCGGCACCACCACCCCCACCC
>NZ_WVUH01000640.1 GCF_017614955.1 Micromonospora echinofusca | reverse complement strand
CGTTGTAACCGGCCGCCCAGCCCAGGTTCTGGAGCATCTTGCGGTACGACGCCCGGGAGAGCCGGATCACCCCGGCCACCCCGCGCGGATCGGACGAGGCGAGCACCACCCCGGCGGACTCGATCGCCACGTCCGTGCCCGCGCCGATGGCGATGCCGACATCGGCCCGGGCCAGTGCCGGGGCGTCGTTGACCCCGTCGCCCACCATCGCCACCCGCAGACCCCGCCGTTGCAGACCGGCCACCGCCTCGTCCTTGTCCGCCGGCAGCACCTCGGCGAAGACCTCGTCCACCCCCGGGGTGAACCCCAGGTCCGCAGCCACCGCCTCGGCCACCGGCCGGGCGTCGCCGGTGATCATCATGATCCTGCGTACGCCCTGCGCCCGCAGCTCGTCGACCGCCTCCCGCGCCTCGGGGCGTACCTGGTCGGCCAGGGCGATCACCCCGCGCACCTCGGCCGCCCCACGCCCGTCGTAGCGGAGCAGGTGGAGCACGGCCGCACCCCGGCCGGACCACTCCCGCACCCGGGCGTCGAGATCGTCCGGCACCCGGGCACCGGACTGACGCAGCAGCGCCGGGCCACCGACCGCATGGTCGACCCCGTCGACGCTGGCCCGGACCCCCTGGCCGGGCAGGGTCCGGAACCCGGTGGCGGTCAGCGGGGCACCCCGCCCGGCCGCCGCCGCGACGATCGCCCGGGCCAGCGGATGCTCGCTGTCCGCCTCCACGGCGGCAGCCAGCCGCAGCACCCCGTCCCGGTCGGCTTCCGGAGCGACGCCGAGCACCGTGTGCTCGCCCCGGGTCAGCGTGCCGGTCTTGTCGAAGAGCACCGCGTCCACGGTGCGCATCCGCTCCACCGCGAGCCGGTCCCGGATCAGGATGCCGGACTTCGCAGCCAGCGCGGTGGAGAGCGCGATGACCAGCGGGATCGCCAGCCCGAGGGCGTGCGGGCAGGCGATCACCAGCACGGTGACGGTCCGCACCACCGCCTGGTCGGGGTCACCCAGGACCCACCACACCGCCAGGGTCACCGCCGCCGTGCCGGTGGCGACGTAGAACAACCAGGCGGCGAAGCGGTCCGCCAGTACCTGTGCCCGGCCCTGGGAGCGTTGCGCCTCGGCGACCAGCCGCTGGATGCCGGCGAGGGCGGTGTCCCCACCGACCGCCTCGACACGTACCCGGACCGCCGAGTCGGTGGCGACCGTCCCGGCCACCACCCGGTCGTCGACCCCCCGGGACACCGGGCGGGACTCCCCGGTGACCATCGACTCGTCCAACTCGGCCGCGCCGTCCACGATCCGCCCGTCGGCCGGTACCCGCGCGCCCGGACGGACCAGCACGACGTCGCCGACGCGCAGCTCGTCGATCCGCACCCGGGCCGTGGACCCG
>NZ_WVUH01000063.1 GCF_017614955.1 Micromonospora echinofusca | reverse complement strand
GGCGGTGGGGTCAGGCGCGGGAGCCGAAGACCTGGGTCCAGTAGAGCCGTCCGCCACCGGTGGCCACGCCGACGCCGATCGCCCTGGCGTCACAGTTGAGGATGTTGGCGCGGTGACCGGGGCTGTTCATCCAGCCGTCCATCACCGCAGCCGCCGTCTCGTACCCCATCGCCACGTTCTCGCCGATCGGGTACTGGTACCCGGCCCGCTTGGCGCGCTGGACGAAGTCGCTGCCGTCGCTGCCGGTGTGCGACATCTGCTGCCGTGCGGCCTGGTCGTCGCTGTGCAACTGGGCGGCGGTGGCCAGGTTGGCGTTGATCGTGACCGCGCCGCAGCCCGCCTTGGCCCGTTCCTGGTTGACCAGCGTGACGACCTGTTGTTCGACGCTGCTGGTGCCGGTGTTGCCGGCCGGCGCCTTGCTGCGGGTCGGCGAGGGGGAGGCGGTCCGTTTGATGCTGCGGGTCGGCGCCTTCGACCGTACCGGCGTCGGGCTGGGCTTCGCGGTCGGGCTGGTCGACGCGCTCGGGCTGGCCGTTGCCGACGGCGTACCCGTCGGGTCGCCCGCAGTGTCCGCTGCTCCGGCGGCGGCCGGCCCGCCGTCGGCCCGGAACCCGTCGGCTCCCTCGGCGACCGGGGACTGCCGCCCTTCGTTGCCGGTCGGCAGGAAGGCGACTCCGGCGCCCGCCATCACGGCCAGGGCGACCACGGCGACTGCTCCGGCGGCCAGGACGGGTCGGGGGAACCGGCGCCGGTCGCGGCGCCGGCCGGCGGCGGTACGGCGCCCGGCCGCAGCCCCGGGCGCGTTCCCGGCCGTACCGCTGGCCGCGTACCCGGCCCAGCCGGTGTCCCCGGTGTCCCGGTCGTCGCCGGCCATCCCGTCCCCACCCGGGAAGGACCGGTAGGCACTTGCCGCTCCGGGCCGGTAGTCACCCGCTCCGACCGCCCGATAATCACCCTCCGTAACCGAATGGTGCCCGTCGGAGTCGTACCGGTACCCGTCCGGCCGGTGCCGGTACCCGTCGGCCACGTAGGGATGACCGTCCGACTCGTACCGGTGACTGCCGGCCGGGTACCGGTCGGTGTGCTCGTCCGCGGACGGGCCGGTGCGGTACGGGTCGACCGGGCCGGGCAGGCTGGCATACGCCGCCGAGCCGTACGACTGGTAGTCGTTCCAGTCGGGCTGGGTGCGAGAGGGCTGTCCGGACGACCGGCGCGGCGGTTCCCCGGTCGGCGGGACGGGACGCGGCGCGCCCTCCTGGTCGAGCGGATCGTTCCAGCCGTGCACGCGGACGCCTCCAACAGGTTCGCTGTTCTGAGCCGCTGTGACGCTACGTGTCGCGTTCGATCGGCAGCAACGTGGCTAAGAAAGAGTTAAGGCGAACGCGAGGATTCTTCTCTCGTTCGACCGTACCGCCCGGGTTAGACTCCGCCCGTCCGAACAGCGTGATGTTCGTGTCCGGTGGACGACCCGGCGAGCCGGCCCGGTCGACGTGGAGATGATCTACGGCCTGGGAAAACTTGACGACGGTGGGATCTGGCCGCAATATATAGGTGTCGCCAGTCGCGCCCGTTCATGCCCGCGTTTGCTGTGGGTTGATAGTCGCGAGGTTCGGGCGCGCGTTGGCCGGCCTTTCCGGCAGCGCATCACAAGGAGACAAAATGGCTAAGGCCCTGTACGGCCACGTCGGCGCGGCGTCAGACCGGCGCCTGCTCGACGAGGTCACCCGACTGCGTTCGCGGGTGCAGGCACTGGAGTTCGAGATCACGCGGTTGCGTGCCGAGAACGATCGGCTCGCGGCGGCAGCAGCCGAGGCGGACGACCTGCTCCGGCTCGCCGAGCCCGCGCTGACCTGATCTCCCGGGCGCCGGTCCGCCCGGCGCCCGTCGCCAGCACAACTCGATCGCCCCACACCAATCGCGCGCCGATCACCTCGAGTGACGGCGCGCAGTTGTTTCCGCGCCCCGATCGCGCCACCAGCCGACGTGCCAGGCCGCGTCGCAGTCCGCCGGGTCCTATTGCCGGGTGAGCCGAACCAGCCGTCGTGCCGGAGCGCGTCGCAGTCCTCCGGTCGTATTGCCGGACGCGCTAAAACTGCGAAAATTCGCAATTCGGGTTCTTGCCGGGTGCGGACGCCGAGAGTCGATGGGCCGCCCGGGAGGGTCGCGTAACCGACCTGACCGGCCCGGGCGTTAGTCTGCGGATTGACCAGGGCCTGGTAGAGCAGGCCCGAGGGCCTCACGGAGCAGCCCCGGGGCCCTGACCCAACAGGCCCCGGCCCCCGGCACAGGATCGAGACGGTGCACCTCAAGAGCCTGACGGTGAAGGGTTTCAAATCCTTCGCCTCCGCGACGACGCTCAAGCTTGAGCCCGGGATCACCTGCGTGGTCGGCCCGAACGGCTCGGGCAAGTCCAACGTCGTCGACGCCATCGCCTGGGTCCTCGGTGAGCAGGGCGCCAAGGCCCTGCGCGGCGGCAAGATGGAGGACGTCATCTTCGCCGGCACCGCCGGCCGGGCCCCGTTGGGCCGCGCCGAGGTCACCCTCACCATCGACAACACCGACGGCGCCCTGCCCATCGACTACACCGAGGTGTCGATCACCCGACGGATGTTCCGGTCCGGGGAGAGCGAATACGAGATCAACGGCGACTCCTGCCGGCTGCTCGACATCCAGGAACTCCTCTCCGACTCCGGCATCGGCCGGGAGATGCACGTCATCGTCGGGCAGGGCCGGCTGGACGCCGTCCTGCACGCCAAACCGGAGGACCGGCGGGCGTTCATCGAGGAGGCGGCCGGCGTCCTCAAGCACCGCAAGCGCAAAGAGAAGGCGTTGCGCAAGCTCGACGCGATGCAGACCAACCTCAACCGGCTCACCGACCTCACCGCCGAGCTGCGCCGCCAGCTCAAGCCGCTCGGCCGGCAGGCCGAGGTGGCCCGCCGCGCCGCCGCGATCCAGGCCAACCTCCGCGACGCCCGGCTCCGGCTGCTCGCCGACGACCTGCACACCCTGCGTGCCACCCTGGACAAGGAGATCGCCGACGAGACCGCGCTGCGCGAACGGCGTGAGCAGGTCGACGCCGAGTACACCGAGGTCCAGCACCGGCTCGGCGAGCTGGAGGCGGCGCTGGCCGAGGACGCGCCGCTGCTCGCCGCCGCGCAGGACACCTGGTACCGGCTCTCCGCGCTCACCGAGCGGTTCCGCTCCACCGAGCAGCTCGCGCGGGAGCGACTGCGGCACCTGAGCGCCACACCCGAGGACGAGCGGCCCGGCCGCGACCCGGACCAGCTCGCCGCCGAGGCGGAACGGGTCCGGGAGCAGGAGGAGGAGCTGCGCGCCGCGCTCACCGACGACCAGGTACGCCTGGCCGAGGCGGTCGAGCAGCGGCAGGAACTGGAACGCCAGCTCGCCGCCGCCGAACGGGCCCTGGTCGCCGCCGCGAAGGCCGCCGCCGACCGGCGCGAAGGGCTGGCCCGGCTCACCGGGCAGGTCAACTCGGCCCGGGCCCGGACCACCAGCGCGGGCGAGGAGATCGAGCGGCTCGCCGCCGCGTACGCCGACGCGCTGGACCGGGCCGAGCAGGCCCAGGCCGACCTGGACGCGGTCGCCGAACAGTCCACCGAGGCGGACCGGGACAACGCCGAACTGGACGCCCGGCACGCCGAGGCGGTCACCGCCCAGGAACAGGCCGCCGCGCAGGTACGCGCCCTGTCCGACGCCGAGCGGAAGGCGGAGAAGGACGCGGCCACCTGGAAGGCCCGCGAGGAGGCCCTGGCCATGGGGCTGCGCCGGGCCGACGGTGCCGGGGCGCTGCTGGCGAAGGCGGACCAGATCCCTGGCCTGCTCGGTGGGTTGGCCAGCCTGCTCACCGTCGCACCCGGGCACGAGGCGGCCCTCGCCGCCGCGCTCGGCACGCTCGCCGACGCGGTCGCGGTCACCGGGATCGACGAGGCCGCCGAGGCGATGCGCTTCCTGAAGATCTCCGACGCCGGACGGGCCGCCATCCTGGTCGGCGGCGTGGCCGGGCCGGGCATGCGGGGCTCCGCCGACGCGCTGCGCCCCCGGCTGCCCGAGGGCGCGAAGTGGGCACCGGACCTGGTCGACTGCCCCGACGACCTGCGGCCGGCGGTGCACCGGGCGCTGCGGGACGTGGTACTCGTCGACGATCTGGCGGCGGCGACCGCGCTGGTCGGCGCGAACCCGGAGCTGCGCGCGGTCACCCCGGACGGCGACGTGGTCGGTGCCTACGCGGCGGCGGGTGGCTCGGCCCGGGCGCCCAGCTTCATCGAGGTGCAGGCCGCCGTCGAGGAGGCCCGCGCCAACCGGACCGCCGCCGAACAGGCCATCGCCGAGCTACGGGACCAGCTCGCCGAGGCCCGCGCCGAGGTCGCGGTACGCAAGGATGCGGTGGCGGTGGCCGCCACCGCGAAGCGGGAGGCCGAGGGGCAACGCAACGCCGCCGCCCGCCGTCTGGCCGAGTTGGGCGCCGCCGCCCGGTCCGCCCGGGCCGAGACCGAGCGGCTCGGCGCCTCCCGGTCCCGCGCCGAGCAGGCCCGCGAGCAGGACCTGATGAAGCTCGCCGAGCTGGAGGAACGGCTGAAGCTCGCCGAGGACACCCCCACCGAGGAGGAGCCCTCCACCGCCGAGCGCGACCAGCTTGCCGCGATGGTGCCCCGGGCCCGGCAGAACGAGATGGAGGTCCGGCTCGCGGTCCGGACCGCCGAGGAACGGGTCGCCGCGATCGCCGGCCGGGCCGACTCCCTGCTGCGCCAGGCCAACGCCGAGCGGGCCGCCCGGGAACGCGCCGCCGCCCGGCGGGCCGCCCGGGTCCGGGGCGCCGGTATCGCCCGTGCCGTCGAGACCGGCGCCCGTGAGGCGCTGGTCCGGCTCCGCGTCTCGCTGGCCCGGGCCGAGGAGCACCGGGACGCCGTGGCCCGCGAGCGGTCCGCGCGCGAGGCCGAGCTGCACGAGGTACGCGCCGCCGCGAAGCGCCTCGGCGCCGACCTGGAACGGCTCACCAGCCAGGTGCACCGCGACGAGGTGGCCCGTGCCGAACAGCGGATGCGGATCGAGCAGTTGGAGGCGAAGGCGGCGGAGGACTTCGCGCTCGACGTGGAGACCCTGATCGCCGAGTACGGTCCGCAGCAGCTCGTCCCGCCCACCCCGGCGGATGTGGCCGCGGCCGAGCGGGACGGCAGTCCGGTCCCCGAGCCGGTCCGGTACGAGCGGGCGGCGCAGGAGAAGCGGGCCGCCAAGGCGGAACGCGAGCTGGCCCTGCTCGGCAAGGTCAACCCGCTGGCGCTGGAGGAGTTCGCCGCCCTGGAGGAACGGTTCAAGTTCCTCTCCGAGCAGCTGGAGGACCTCAAGGCCACCCGCCGTGACCTGCTGACCGTGGTCAAGGACGTCGACGACCGGATCCTGGAGGTCTTCGCCAGCGCGTTCGCCGACACGGCCAAGGAGTTCGAGCAGGTCTTCACGGTGCTCTTCCCCGGTGGCGAGGGCCGGCTGGTGCTCACCGACCCGGACGACCTGCTCACCACCGGCGTCGAGGTGGAGGCCCGGCCACCGGGTAAGAAGATCAAGCGGCTCTCGCTGCTCTCCGGCGGGGAGCGTTCGCTGACCGCGGTGGCGATGCTGGTGGCGATCTTCCGGGCCCGGCCCAGCCCGTTCTACATCATGGACGAGGTGGAGGCGGCGCTCGACGACGTCAACCTCGGCCGGCTGATCACCCTGATGGCCCAGCTCCGGGAGAAGAGCCAGCTCATCATCATCACCCACCAGAAGCGCACCATGGAGGTGGCCGACGCGCTGTACGGGGTGACCATGCGCAGCGGCGTCACCCAGGTGATCAGCCAGCGGCTCAACCGGAGCGGGGAAGACTAGACCGGCGCGCCGGAGCCCTCCGGCGGGCCCATGAGGAGCAGCCGACCGGCTACCGCGGTCGGCGCGCGATGGTCGCGGCGGCACTGCGACCGGGGAGAGGAAGTGACTCGGGTGGCTCGGCAACGCGCGACGGCGCTGCTGGTGGATCTGGACGGCGTGCTCCGGCGCTGGGACGAGGCGGTCGTCGCCGGGGTGGAGAGCCGGTACGGCCTACCGGCGGGCGCCCTGGTGGAGACCGCGTTGCAGTGGGGGCGGCTTCAGCCGGTACTGGTCGGCCAGGTCAGTCACGCCGACTGGATGGCGCAGGTGGCCGAGGCCCTCGCCGGGCCGGCCGGTGGGCTGGACCGGGCCCGGGACGCGGTCGCCGAGTGGCAGGGCTACCGGGGGGAGGTGGACCCGGACGTGCTCGCCCTGGTGCGGGAGGTACGCGCGGCCGGACTGCCGGTCGGGCTGGCCACCAACGCCACCGACGCGCTCGACGCGGACCTGGTGACGCTGGGGCTGACCGGGGAGGTGGACCACGTCTTCAACTCCTGGGAGTTGGGCGTGCACAAGCCCGCCAAGGAGTACTTCCAGCAGGCGTGCCTGGCGTTGGGGACCCCGCCGGAGCGGGTGCTCCTGGTCGACGACGACGACCGGGCGGTCCGGGGCGCGCGGGCGGCCGGGCTGTCCGCGTACCGGTGGAACGGGGTGGCGGACCTGCCGTACCTGCGGGCGGTGCTGGACTACTGAGCCGGCGTACCGGCCGGCGCGGGCTGCCCGGCCGCTGCCCCACGACCCGGCTCAGACGCCGGTCACGCCGTCGATCCGTTCCCGGATCAGGTCGGCGTGCCCGGCGTGCCGGGCGTACTCCTCGATCATGTGCACGTACGTCCAGCGCAGGTTGATCTCCTCACCGGAGCGCCGGTAGACGTAGGTGTCGTCCAGCGAACGGCCGGCCACCGCCGCCCGCGCCGCCGCCACCTCCTCCGCGAAGGTCGCCAGATCCGCCTCGGCGTCGGCGTGCTGGATGTCGTTGAGGTCCTCGTCCGGGTCGTCGCCGTTGCCGTACAGACTGTCCACCGGCTCACCGGCGGCGTTCATCCGGAACCACCAGCGCTCGTTGTCTGCCATGTGTCGGACCAGCCCCAGCAGGGTCAGCCCGGACGGCTCCACGCTGGGGATCCTCAGCTGCTCGGCGGTCAGCCCGGCGCACTTGCCGAGCAGGGTCTGCCGGTGGAAGTCGAGCCAGCCGTCGAGCATGGCGCGTTCGTCACCGAGGGTGGACATGGTGGGCCGGGGCACGTCCGGTGCGGTCCAGGTCATCGGGTCATGATGCTCGACCGGTACGACACCCGGGTGGTGGTTCAGCCGTCGGTGCTGAGCCGTTCCCGGGCCACCACCCGCAGCCCGCCGTCCTTCGTGGTGCCCTCGATCACCACGTCGGCGGTGCGCCCGGTGTGCACCAGGGTGCCCACCGCGTTGCCGAAGTACGGGCCGTCCAGCTTGCGCCAGCGCACCGACGGCCGGCGTACCCCGGCGGACCGGGCCAGCGCCCGGGTCACCCCGGACGGCCCGGCGGACCAGCCCAGCCGCATCAACGGGCGCATCCCGGCCGGTACCTGGTTGTGGATCGGTGAGCAGGTGAGCTGGTGGACCGGGGTCACCACCGACGGGTCGGCGAACCGGGCCCGGGCCACGTACGAGTGGTGCACGTCACCGGAGAGCACACTGATCGAGGCCGGTGGGGCGTACGCCGGGCCGGCCCCCACCCGGTCGCCGGGCTGCCCCGGCCGGCCGCTGCCGATCCGGGCGAAGAGCGCACCGAGGGCGTCGAAGGAGCGCTGGAAGGCTGCCCAGTGCTCCAGGTCCAGCATCCGGCGCAGCCGCTCGGACGCCGTGGCCACCCACCGTTTCCGCGACCCGGCCAGCCGTTCGTTCCAGGCCTCCACGTGGTGGATGCCCGGCGGCAGCAGCCAGGGCAGTGAGGAGCCGACCACCAGGTGGTCGTACCGGCCGTGGGCCTGGTCGGTGAACCACGACCACTCACCCGGCGGCAGCATGGCCCGGCTGGCCGGCTCCAGCACCCGGCTGCACCGGTTGTCCAGCATCACCAGCCGGGTCCGGCCCAGGTCGACCGCGTAACTCCACTGGTACTGCACGGCCCGCCAGCGTTCGGTGTCGTGCGCGAGGTCCGACTCCTGGTCGACCCGCTCGCCGAACTCGGTGAGCACCCCGGTGGCGTCCCCGGCGGCGGTCACCTTGGCGTACACCGGGTCGGCCTCGATCTCGTCCGGCGTCAGGTTGCCCAGGTGCTGGTAGACCCAGTACGAGGCGAGCCCGCTGCGGATCCGCTCGGCCCACCAGGGCTGGGCGCGCATGTCCGACCGCCAGGACGCCGAGGTGTTCCAGTCGTCGATGATCTCGTGGTCGTCGAAGATCATCACGCTCGGCACGGTGGAGAGCAGCCAGCGGATCTCCGGATCCCGCCACGACTCCAGGTAGAGCTTGGTGTACTCGTCGAAGCTGACCACCTGGTCGACCGGGGCGTCCTGCGGCCGGTGGCGTCGTCGGCGCAGCAGCCGCCGCACCGTCGGCGAGGTCTCGTCCGCGTACACCTGGTCACCGAGGAGCACCAGCAGGTCGGGCAGGTCACCCGCCGTCGGGTCGGCCATCAACCGCCGGGCGTACGCGTCCAGCGCGTCCGGTGGCAGCTTGCGGGTGGTGGCGTGCTGGGTGGTCTCCCGGCAGGAGCCGAACACCAACCGGACCGGCTGGTCGGTGTCGTCGGCCTCCCGGGTCCGGATCACGCTGGCTGGGAACCCGCTCTCCGGCTGCGGCCAGACCAGTTCGTCGTCGAGCAGCACCTGGTACGTGGTGACCGACCCCGGGGTGAGCCCGGTCACCACCACGATCGCGTAGTGGTGGTCGTACGCGCTGAAGGTGGCTGCCTCGCCGGAGGCCCCGTCGGCGGTGCGGACCCGGACCACCGCCGGCGCGCTGGTCTCCACCCAGACCGTGGCCCGCGTGTCGACCACCCGCCGCAGCAGTGGGCCGATGAGCAGGCGAGATGAGGACATGGGCGGCCCTTTCGAAGCTGAGGGGTTTCCACTTTCCTACCCGGTGGCCCGGTCCGCCACCCCTGCCCGAGGGCCCGGTGAGCGTACCCAAGGGCCGCCAGGGGCACAGGTGGGCCGCCGAGAGGACGTACGTGCCGGCATCTGACAGGATTTCCGCATGCAGGAATACCTCATCGTCGCGCTGACCCTGCTCGGTGTGCTGATCCTCGCCGGGCTCGGCCTGGTGGTGCCCCGGCTGCGTCGCCGGCCGCAACCGCCGCTGCCCGGGGAGGCGGTCGACACCCGGACCGGGGAGGAACTGGCCGGTCCGCCGGTCGAGGCGCCCGAGGCGGACCTGGAAACCGGGATCCTGGTGGAGGCGCCGCCGGTCGAGGCGCCGACCGTACCGGTGCTGGAGACCCCCGAGCCGACCGCCGGCCGGCTGGTCCGGCTCCGGTCCCGGCTGGCCCGCTCGCAGAACGTCTTCGGCAAGGGGCTGCTCGGCCTGCTCTCCCGGGACCGGCTCGACGAGGACACCTGGGAGGAGATCGAGGACAGCCTGATCACCGCCGACGTCGGGATCGAGGCCACCCGGGAGATCGTCGACCGGCTGCGGGAGCAGACCCGGGTACTCGGTACCCGGTCCGGCGCGGAACTGCGCGCCCTGCTCGCCACCGAACTGGTCAAGGCCCTCGACCCGGGGCTGGACCGGTCGCTGAAGACCACCACCGCCACCGGCGTACCGGCGGTCGTGCTGGTGGTCGGGGTCAACGGCGCCGGCAAGACCACCACCTGCGGCAAGGTCGCCCGGGTGCTGGTGGCGGACGGGCGCAGCGTGGTGCTCGGCGCCGCCGACACCTTCCGCGCCGCCGCCGCCGACCAGCTCGCCACCTGGGCCGGCCGGGTCGGCGCCGAGGTGGTCCGGGGGCCGGAGGGCGCCGACCCGGCCTCGGTGGCCTTCGACGCGGTCCGGCGCGGCATCGACGCCGGGGTGGACACGGTCCTGATCGACACCGCCGGCCGGCTCCAGAACAAGGTCGGCCTGATGGACGAGCTGGGCAAGGTCAAGCGGGTGGTGTCCAAGCACGGGCCGGTCGACGAGACCCTGCTCATCCTGGACGCCACCACCGGCCAGAACGGTCTGGAACAGGCCCGCGTCTTCACCGAGGTGGTGGACGTCACCGGGGTGGTGCTCACCAAGCTCGACGGCACCGCCAAGGGCGGCATCGTCATCGCCGTGCAGCGCAAGCTGGGCATTCCGGTCAAGCTGGTCGGCCTCGGCGAGGGCCCGGACGACCTGGCACCGTTCGACGCCGCCCAGTTCGTCGACGCGTTGCTGGGCGAACCGTCCGGCCCGAACGCGTAACCTCGGGTGTTCTACCGCGAACCGGCGCCACGCCTCGGGAGACCGTACGTGACTGCACAGGAGATCCCGCTGCACGGCGGCAACGTCAGCACCGTCGTACGGGTCGGTGACACCGTCCGCCGTAACGCGGGCCCGTGGACCCCGTCGGTGCACGCGCTGCTGCGCCACCTGGAGTACGTCGGCTTCACCGGCTCACCCCGGGCCCTCGGCATGGACGAACGCAACCGGGAGGTCCTGTCGTACCTGGAGGGGGAGTGCGGGGAGTACCCGCTGGCCCCGCACTGGGTCACCGACGAGGCACTGGTCACCGTCGCCACCATGCTGCGGATGTTCCACGACGCCCAGTACGGGTTCGTGCCGCCGCCCGGGGCGGTCTGGCGGTCGTTCGGGCCACCCCCGCCGGACACCGAGGTGATCTGCCACCACGACGCCGCCCCGCACAACGTGATCTGGCGACCGGACGGCACCCTGGGGCTGATCGACTTCGACCTGGCCTCGCCCGGCGCCCGGATCTACGACGTGGCGTACGCGGCGTGGACCTGGGTACCCCTCTTCTCCGACCGGGACTCCTACACGCTGGGCTGGAAACGGCCGGACCGGCCCCGCCGGTTGCGGCTCTTCGCCGACGCGTACGGACTCATCCCCCGGGACCGGCACCGGCTGATCCGCACCATCCGCAAGCGGATCGTGGACCACGTCGAGGGCATCCGGCGGATGGCCGCCGCCGGTGAGCCGGCCTTCGTCCGGATCGTGCACAAGGGTCACCTCCGGCGCCCGATGCGTGATCTGCGCCTGCTCGACTACGAACGGCACACCCTGGAGTACGCGCTGCGCTGACGCCCGGACAGCGTCCTGGTGGTGAGTTTTTCTTCACACGTTCGAAACAACCCGTGACGGCCCGGAAACCGGCCGGAGAGCGAACGTGTAACAGCGGGCCGGGAGGCTTTCGGCCAACCGGCGTACGGGCGACGTTGCCTCGGAAGCCGCGGAGGAGGGAACCTCACCTTTAGGAGGCCAGCGTGCCTGAAGCACCCACGATCGATTCCGGCAACACCGTCTGGTTGCTGGTCTCGACCGCGCTCGTGCTGCTCATGACGCCCGGACTGGCACTGTTCTACGGTGGCCTTAACCGGTCCAAGGGCGTGCTCAACATGATGATGATGAGCTTCTCCGCCATCGGGCTCATCTCGGTCCTGTGGTGGTTCTACGGCTTCAGCGTCGCCTTCGGGTCCGACGTGAACGGATTCTGGGGCAACCCGGGCGACTACCTCGGCACCAAGACCTTCCTGGCCGAGACCGACCTGTGGGGCGCGACCGCCGAGAACCCCAGCGGCATCGGCGTACCGCTCTACGTGTTCATGGCCTTCCAGATGGTCTTCGCGGTGATCACCGTCGCGCTGATCAGCGGCGCGGTCTCCGACCGGGCCAAGTTCGCCGGCTGGCTGCTCTTCGCCTTCGGCTGGGCCACCCTGGTCTACTTCCCGGTCGCGCACTGGGTGTGGGGCGGCGGCATCATCGGTGCCGACCTGCACGCGCTCGACTTCGCCGGTGGTACGGCCGTGCACATCAACGCCGGTGCGGCGGCGCTCGCCCTGGTACTGGTACTCGGCAAGCGGCTCGGCTGGCCCCGCGAGGGCATGAAGCCGCACAACATCCCGCTGGTGGCGCTCGGTGCCGGTCTGCTCTGGTTCGGCTGGTTCGGATTCAACGCCGGCTCCGAGCTGACCGTCGACTCGGTCGCCGGGCTCGCCTTCCTCAACACGCAGCTCGCCACCGCCGCCGCGGTGCTCGGCTGGCTCGCCGTCGAGTGGATCAAGAGCGGCAAGCCGACCATGGTCGGTGCCTCCTCCGGCGCCATCGCCGGCCTGGTCGCCATCACCCCGGCCTGCGGGTTCGTCGCCCCCTGGGCGGCGGTGCTGCTCGGCCTGGTGGCCGGCGCGGTCTGCGCCCTGGCGATCAGCCTGAAGTACAGGCTCGGCTACGACGACTCGCTCGACGTCGTCGGGGTGCACTTCGTCGGCGGCTGGATCGGCTCCCTCTGGCTCGGCCTGTTCGCCACCAACTCGGTCAACAGCGCGATCACCGACGTGATCGGTGCGTCCGACGGTCTCTTCTACGGCGGCGGGGTGACCCAGCTCGGCCGGCAGGCACTGGCCGGCCTGATCGTCACCGCCTGGTCGTTCGGGGTGGCCTGGGTGCTCGCCTTCGCGATCGAGAAGACCATCGGGTTCCGGGTCAAGCCGGAGGACGAGGTCGAGGGCATCGACCTCACCGAGCACGCCGAGTCCGGCTACGACCTCTCCCCGGCCGGTGGCGGCAGCGGAGGCGCCTTCGCCATGGCCGGTATCTCCCCGACCGGCGGCGCGGCCGGCCCGGGCCGGCCGGCGGTGGAGCCCACCGGGCCGGTCAGCGAAAAGGTCGCCGGTTAACGTACCCGAGATGGAGGGGTTGGACATGAAGCTGGTGACCGCAGTCATCAAGCCGTACCAGCTGGACGCGGTGAAGGAGGCCCTGCACGCCCTCGGCGTGGCCGGCCTGACCGTCAGCGAGGTCCAGGGCTACGGCCGGCAGAAGGGACACACCGAGGTGTACCGGGGTGCCGAGTACACGGTCGAGTTCCTGCCGAAGATCCGGGTGGAGGTGCTCACCGACGAGATCGACGTCGACAAGGTGGTCGACGCGGTCGTCGGTGCGGCCCGGACCGGCAAGATCGGCGACGGCAAGGTCTGGGTGACGGCGGTGGAGGACGTGGTCCGGGTCCGCACCGGCGAACGCGGCCTCGACGCGCTCTGAGCCACCGTCACCGCCATGACCCCGTTGATCGAGGGAAACCCGTCAGGACCCACTCCCCCTGACGAGCGACCCCTGATCAACGGGGTCAGCGCCGTCACGGGTGCCGCCCCGCCGTTGGACCTCGACCGGGCCGGCGTCGGCACCGCCGCGCGCGAGGGGCGGGCCGCCGCCCTGGACCGCTGGCTGACCGGCCTGCTCCCGACCGGCGTGGACCGGATCGCCCTGGTCGCCGTCGGTGGACTCGGCCGCCGGCAGTGCGCCCCGTACGGCGACCTCGACCTGCTCCTGCTGCACGACCGGGTACCCGGCGTTGACGACCTGGCCGCCGCGCTCTGGTACCCGGTCTGGGACGCCCGGCTCGGCCTGGACCACTCGGTACGGACCGTGCCGGAGGCGCTCGACGTCGCCGCCGGGGACGTGAAGGTGGCCCTCGGACTGCTCGACGCCCGGCACGTCGCCGGGGACCCCGACCTCACCCGGCAACTCGCCGGCGCCGCCGCCGAGCAGTGGCGGCGCAGCGCCGTACGCCGGCTCCCCGGGCTGCGGGAGATCACCACCGCGCGCTGGGCCGCCCACGGTGAGCTGGCCTTCCTCCTCGAAGGCGACCTCAAGGAATCCGCCGGTGGGCTCCGCGACCTGGGCATCCTGCGGGGCATCGCCGCCGCCGGGATCACCGACGCGCTCCGCCCGGCGGTCCGCGCCGCCCACCTGCGCCTGCTCGACACCCGGGACGCGCTGCACGCCACCGTGGGACGGCGCGTCGACCGGCTGGTCGCCCAGGAACGTGCCGGGGTCGCCACCCGGCTCGGCATCGACGATCCCGACCTGCTGCTGCGCCGGGTCGCGCAGGACGCCCGGACGGTCAGCCACGCCCTGGACGACGCCTGGCGGGCCGCCGACCGGCTACGCGGCGGTACCAGCCGGACCGCAGGCAGCCGGCAGCCGTCCACCGACGGACGACCCCGGACCGCCGACGGCCGGATCCACAGCGCCGACGGTCGGATCCGGGCCGCCGACGGCCGACCGCTGCGCCGGCCCGTCGCCCGGGACGTCGTCGAGCAGGACGGCGAACTGGTGCTCGCCCGTACCGCGATCGGCGCCCGACCCGACCCGAGCCTGTCGCTACGGGTGGTCGCCGCGTCCGCCACCACCCGGCTGCCGATCTCCCGGGCCACCTGCGAATGGCTCGCCGCCTACTGCCCGGCGCTGCCCGTGCCCTGGCCGGCGGAGGCGCGCAGTGCCCTGATCACCCTGCTCGGCGCCGGTACCGGCCTGATCGCCGCCTGGGAGACCGCCGACCGGTACGGCCTGGTCGACGGCTGGTTCCCGGAGTGGCCCCGGATGCGCAGCCTGCCGCAGCACAACGCGGTACACCGCTACACGCTGGACCGGCACCTGGTGCAGACCGCCGCCGAGGCCGGCCGGTACGCCCGCGAGGTGGACCGCCCCGACCTGCTGCTGCTCGGTGCCCTGCTGCACGACGTCGGCAAGGGCCTGCCGGGCGCCGACCACAGCACCGTCGGCGCCCCCGTCGCCGGCGCGGTCGCCGCCCGGATGGGACTGCCCGACACCGAGGTGGCCCTGATCGAGCGGCTGGTCCGGTTGCACCTGCTGCTGCCCGACGTGGCCACCCGGCGCGACCTGAGCGACCCGGTGACCATCTCCCGGGTCGCCGAGGCGGTCGGCGACCCGGCCACCCTGGACCTGCTGCACGGCCTGGTCCGGGCCGACGCCCGCGCCACCGGCCCGGCCGCCTGGTCCGACTGGAAGGGCCGGCTGATCGCCGAACTGGTCCGCCGGGTACACACCGCCCTGGACACCGGCGTGCTGCCCGACCCGCCGGTACCCGACCCGGCGCTGGTCGCCGGGCCCCTGCCGGCCGTACACCTGAGCGAGGGGACCGTCACGGTGGCCGCAGCCGACCGGCGGGGACTCCTCGCCACGGTGGCCGGCTGCCTGGCGCTGCACCGGATGGACGTGGTCGCCGCCGACGCGGCCACCGTCGACGACCGGGCCCTGGTCGAGTTCCGGGTACAGCCCCGGTACGGCCTGGCCGCCGACCCGGTCGCCCTCGCCGCCGACCTGCGCCGCGCGGTGACCGGAGACGTCTCGGTGACCCAGCGGCTCCGCGGCCGTGCCCTGGCCGCCCGCGCCGACGACGCCGACCCGAAGGTGGTCTGGCACCGGGACGCGGCCACCGACGCGGTCGTGCTGGAGGTACGGGCGGCCGACGCGGCCGGGCTGCTCTACCGGGTCTGCGCCGCGCTGGACGAGGCCGGGGCGCAGGTCCGGGCCGCCCGGATCGCCACCCTCGGCAGCGCCGTGGTGGACGCGTTCTACCTGGTCGGTGGCTGGCCGGACGACGCCGAGCGGACCCGCCTGGAACAGGCCGTGTACACCTCCCTGCGGGAGGTGCAAGGAAGGGCCCCCGGTTAACGCTTTCGGTAGAGGAAGGGCCCCTTGTTAACACCCCCGTCCCGGCTAGCCTGACCCACTGTGATCATCTGGCTGAACGGGGCGTTCGGCGCCGGTAAGACCACGGTCGCGGGGGAGTTGTGCCGTCGACTGCCCGCTGCCCGGCTGTTCGACCCGGAGCGGGTCGGCGCGGTACTGCGCCGGGTGCGACCGGTACCCACCGGGGACTACCAGGACCTGCCCGCCTGGCGGCGCTGGACGGTACGCCTGACGTGGCTGGCGGCCCGGGGCGGCCGGCCGGTGGTCGTACCGATGACGGTGTGGCGGCCCGACCACCGCGCCGCGCTCCTCGGCGGCCTGCGGGAGCGCGGCCTCGCGGTGCGGCAGGTGGTGCTCCGGGTGCCGCCGTCGGTGCTGCGGGACCGGATCGACGCGGACCGGGTGGAGGCAGCGGCGCGCGACTGGCGGCATGCCCACCTGGACCGGACGGTGGCCGGGCTGGCCGGGTGCGAACCGGGGACGATCGAGGTGACCCACCACGGCCGCGCACCGGGCGAGGTGGCGGCGGAGATCGTGGCCCGGCTGGACCTGAACCGTCCCACCTCGAAGCGTCGATCATGAAGTTGTTGTCGCGACACGCCGGGCGGGACGACAACAACTTCATGATCGCCGAGTCGTTCCGGCGGGCGTACTCGTTGAGCCGGTGAGGGCGCGCCCGGCCGCACCTGTGGCGACGGCGCCGACCGGTGATCACCGACGGCCACAGCGGCCACCGGGCCGTGACCGTCGACGACCACGCCGTGACCACCGGCCGGGCCGGGACACCGGCTGTCGACGGCGGGCCCGATCGGACGGACGGGGGACGTCCGTGGCCCCGGGAGCTGCCGATGCGGAATCGGGCACGGTGGGACACCACCCGGCAACGGGACAGTCCTCGGCAGAACGGCAGCACCCGGCAGAGCGGCAGCACCCGGGAAAGCGGCAGCACACGGCAACGAAACAGCACCCGGCGACATCCGGCGGTCCCGGCCCGCCGGACGGCATCTTCAGTGGTACGCATGCTGCTCGCCGCACTGGTCACCGTCGGCGTCCTGGTCGCGTGCCGCAGCGAGCCGCCGCGTCCGGTGGTACCCGTGCCGTGGCCGGGTGGTGTCACCCGGCCGCAACCGTGGCAGTGGCAACTCAGCGGCCCGCTCGACGTGACCGTCGACGCCGACGTATTCCTGCTCGACCCGGTCCGGACCACCGCCGCCGAGACCACCGAACTGCGCGCCCGGGGGCGTCGACTGATCTGCCTGGTCAGCGCCGGCTCGTTCACCGCCGGGGAGGTGGACGAAGCCCGGTTCCCGGCCGCCGTCCGGGGACGGGGCGGCGCGCCGGGCGGCGGCACCTGGCTGGACGTACGGCAGTGGGACGTGCTGGAGCCGGTACTCGCCGACCGGCTGCGGCTGTGCCGGGGCAAACGGTTCGAGGCGGTGGCGTTCACCGCCGTCGACGGGTACGCCCACAGGTCCGGGTTCCCGCTGGACTTCGACGCGCAGCTCCGGTTCAACCGGCGGCTCGCCGTACTGGCCCGCTCGTTGGCGCTCTCCCCCGGTCTGGTGAACAACGTGGGGCAGGTCGCCGCGCTGGCCCCGGACTTCGACTTCGCGGTCAACGAGGAGTGCGTACGGCTGCGCCAGTGCGACCGGCTGCTGCCCTTCACCGAGGCCGGCAAGCCGGTGCTGCACGTCGAGTACGCGGGCAGCACCGCCGACTTCTGCGTCACCACGGTCGGCTACGGCTTCGCCTCGATGCGCAAGCAGCGGAAGCTGGACGCCTGGCGGGCGCCCTGCGCGTACTGACGGTCCGGGGTGTTAGGAAGGGCCCCTTCCTATACCGAAAGCGATAAGAAGGGGCCCTTCCTTACTGCTAGCGGGTCAGCGCAGGCTCCGGGTGCTCCGTGCCGGAGCCGGAGCCGGTCACCCGGTCCGACGGGTCGGTGGACGGGTCGGCCGGGTCCGACGGGTCGGTGGACGGGTCGGCCGGGTCCGACAGGTCGGTGGACGGGCCGGTCGGGTGGTCCACGGGGTCGCGGCGGCGGAGGAACCTGGGCGCCCACCAGTTGGCCTCGCCGAGCAGCGTCATCACCGACGGCAGCACCACCGCCCGGATGATCGTGGCGTCCAGCAGGATCGCCGCCGCCAGCCCCACCCCGAGTTGCTTCATGTCGACGGTGCTCAGCGTGGCGAAGATGGCGAAGACCGCCACCATCACGATCGCCGCGCTGCTCACCACGCCGGCCGAGGAGGTGATGCCGTACGCCACGGCGTCGGCGTTGGACCGGCCGGCCCGTACCGCCTCACGGATCCGGCTGACCACGAAGACGTGGTAGTCCATGGAGAGACCGAAGAGGACCACGAAGAGGAAGAGCGGCAGCCAGGAGACGATCGCGCCCATCGAGGTGAACCCGAGCAGCCCTTCGGCCCAGGTGCCCTGGAAGACCAGCACCAGCAGGCCGTACGCGGCACCGGCGGAGAGCAGGTTCAGTCCGATCGCGGTGAGCGCCACCACCACCGAGCGGAACGTCCACGCCATCACCACCAGGGTCAGCACCAGCACGAAGCCGACCACCAGTGGCAGCTTCTCCCGGATGTGCCGGGCGTAGTCCTCGCTGCCGGCGACCCCGCCCCCGACGGCGTACTCCACCCCGGACAACTGTCCGACGGTGGCCGGGAGCAGGTCGGCACGGAGCCGTTCCAGGGACCGGACCGCCTCGTCGGTGCGGCTGGCGTACGGGGTGGCCACGGTGAGCACCGACACCCGGCCGTCGGCGGAGACGTCGATCTCCGGTCCGGCGGCGGGCAGCGGGGCGAAGAGCGGATCGGCTGCGGCCCGCCCGGCCAGTTCGGTCAGCGCCACCCGGACCCGCTCGGCCTGCCCGGCCGGCGCGCGTACGGCGACCTGGTGGGTGGTGCCGGTGTCCGGGAAGGCGGCGGTGAGCCGGTCGTACGCCTGCATCGCCGGGGTGGTGCGGGGCAGGTCCTCCATGCCGGGGAACTTCAGTTTCATGCCCAGTGCCGGCGCGGCGAGCGCCAGCAGCAGCCCCACCGAGACGACCAGCGTGACCACGGGTGCCCGCAGGGCGGGGCGCAGCACGGCCGGCCAGAACCGGGGCCCGGCGGGTACGCCGTGCCGGCCGGTACGCGGCGCGGTGAGCCGCCACAGCAGCGGTACCCGGGGCCGGTCTACCCAACGGCCGAGCTTGGCGAGCAGCGCGGGCAGTACGGTCAGCGAGCCGGTGACCGCCACCGCGACCACCAGGATCGAGCCGACGGCGAGTGAGGAGAAGACGACGTCCCCGGCGAGGAACAGCCCGGCCATGGAGATGATCACGGCGAAGCCGGAGACCACCACGGCGTGTCCGGAGGTCTCGGCGGCGATCTCCACGGCCGCCAGGTGGCTGCGGCCCCGGGCCCGTTCCTCCCGTTCCCGCCGCACGTAGAACAGCGAGTAGTCGACCCCGACCGCCATGCCGATCAGCAGGATCACGCTGCTGGTGGTGTCGGTGGCCGGGACCAGGTGGGAGGCGAGGGTGGAGAGTCCCATCGCCGCCGCCACCGAGGACAGGGCCAACAGCACCGGTACGCCGGCAGCGATCAACGCGCCGAACGCGACGATCAGGATGGCCAGCGTCACGGGCAGGCTGAGCAGTTCGGCGCGCTTGAAGTCGGCGCCGAGGGTGTCGTCGAGCGCCTGGCCGATGGAGGCCCCGCCGACCTGTTCGACGCGGAGCGCCGGGTGGTCGGCCTGCACCTCGGCGGTGGCGGCCCGGAGGGGTCCCACCCGGTCCGGGGCGGTCTCCGGGTCACCGGTCATGGTCAGCGGGAGCAGCAGGGCGTCCCCGGCGCGGGACGGGACCGGGTCGCCGACCGAGGCCACCCCGGTGACCTGCCGCAGCCGGGCCGCCGCGTCCTTCGCCGCCGCGTCCGCCGCCGCCCGGTCCAGCGCGCCACTCCGGGCGGTGATCAGGACGTTCTCCACGGCGGGACGGTCGAAGTCACCCGAGTCGACGATGATCCCGGCCCGGCCCGACTCACCGATCGCCTGGTCGGCGTCGGTCGCCTCGTTCAGGCCGGCCGCGCTGCCGCCCGCGAAGCAGACCGCCACGAAGACGATCCACATCGCGATCGCCCGCCATGGATGCTCCGCGCTCCATCTCGCGATCCGTACCGTCACCGGTCGTCTGCCCACCCCGGTCCCCCTCAGGTCGATGTCGTCGAACCTGAGTGACGGTATGGACCGGCGGGTGTCACGACATCGGGGATCGCCCCGCGCTCGTCCCGCGTCCGTCCCCGAGCCGGGCTACGGGTCAACCCCGAGCGGCAGGTACCGGACGGGGGCGGGGCTGGCAGCGTGGGCAGCTGTACGACGAGCGGTTCATGAACGCCTCCCGTCGGATCGGCGCCCCGCACCGCCGGCACGGCTCGCCCTCCCGGCCGTACACGTTCAACGACCGGTCGAAGTAGCCGCTCTCGCCGTTGACGTTGACGTACAGCGCGTCGAAGCTCGTCCCGCCCTGGACGATGGCCTCACCGAGGACGTCCCGCACGTGCCCGAGCAGGCGGGTCACCGCCGGGGCGGTCAGCGCGTCGGTGGGTCGGGTGCCGTGCAGCTTGGCCCGCCACAGTGCCTCGTCGGCGTAGATGTTGCCCACCCCGGAGATCAGGGTCTGGTCGAGCAGGGCCCGCTTCACCTCCGTCCGGCGGCGGCGCAGCGCCGCGACGAAGTCCCGGTCGGAGAAGGCCGGGTCCATCGGGTCCCGGGCGATGTGCGCGATCTCCCGGGGCAGTTCCGCACCGTGCTCGGAGACCGCCAGGCCGCCGAAGGTGCGCTGGTCGACGAAGCGCAGTTGGGGGCCGCCGTCGTCGAACCGGAACCGGACCCGCAGGTGCACCTCGTCGGCCGCCCCGGCCGGTTGCAGCAGCAACTGCCCGGACATGCCGAGGTGACCGATGATCGCGTCCCCGCTGTCCAGCGGCAGCCAGAGGTACTTTCCCCGGCGGCGGACCCCGGTGACCTGCCGGCCGGCGAGCACGGCGGCGAAGTGGTCACCGCCGGGCAGGTGCCGGCGCACCGCCCGGGGGTGGCGCACCTCGACGGTACTGATCCGTCGGCCGGTGACCCACTGGTCCAGGCCCTGCCGGACGGTCTCGACCTCGGGCAGCTCAGGCACGGGGCAGCCCCGGCTCCACCGGCTGGGCGCCGTCGACCACCTGGCCGTCGGCCGCCGGACCGTCGCACACCTGGCCGTCGACCGCCGCAGCGGGCACCTGGCCGTCGACCGCCACGGTGGACGCCGAGCCGTCAGTCGCCTGCTGGTCGGTGGATCCACCGTCGAGCTGCTCGGACAACGTCCGCCAGGCCGCCTCGGCCGCCCGCTGCTCGGCCTCCTTCTTGCTGCGCCCCTCGGCACCGCCGTACCGGCTGCCGGCCACCACCACCCAGGCGGTGAAGGTCTTCAGGTGGTCCGGGCCGGCGTGGTCGATCCGGTACTCGGGCACACCCAGGCCGAGCGAGGCGGTCAGCTCCTGGAGGCTGGTCTTCCAGTCCAACGCGGCCCCCCGGCCGGCGGACTCCGCCATCAGCGGGTCGAACAGCCGGTGGATCACGATCGAGGTGGTCTCCAGCCCGTACTGGAGGTAGATCGCGCCGAGCAGCGCCTCCAGGGTGTCGGCGAGGATGCTCGCCTTGTCCCGGCCGCCGGTGGCCTCCTCGCCCTTGCCGAGCAGCAGGTACGCGCCGAGCCCCGACGGACCGAGACCGCGCGCCACGTCGGCCAGCGCCCGCATGTTGACCACGCTGGCCCGGAGCTTGGCGAGCTGCCCCTCGGGCAGGTCGGGGTGGTTGTGGAAGAGCGCCGTGGTGATGACCACACCGAGAACGGAGTCACCGAGGAACTCCAGCCGCTCGTTCGTCGGCAGCCCGCCGTTCTCGTACGCGTACGAGCGGTGGGTCAGGGCGCGTTCCAGCAGCTCCGGGTCCAGGGCGACGCCGAACGCCGCCTCCAGGTGGCCGACGGGAGCACGGCGCCGCTTGTCGTTGGTCATGCGCTTACCTCGGTGTCGGTCGGGCAGTCGTCTCGGGCGGGTCCGGTGGACGGCCCCTTGCCGTCGCGGTCGATGGCCGACCAGCGGCCGTGGTCGGGGGACGACCCGGCCCGCTCGGGCCCGGCCAGCAGCCCGGCCTCGGAATGGTCGGCGAGCAGCCCGGCGATCGTGGCGATGGCCTGCCGCCGGTGCAGGTGTGCGGCGAGGGCGATGCCGGAGGCGACATCGTCGTCCTGGGCGGCGCCGTGGCACACCACCACCGTCCCGGCCACGCCGAGCAGGGCGGCGGCCCGGGGCGCCCGACCCTCGGTCGGTGGACCACCGGCCATCGCGTACGCGCCCTCGATCGCCTTGAGCAGGACGTTCCCGGTGAACCCGTCGGTCACCACGACGTCGGCCCGGGCCCCGGAGGCGATGTCGTACCCCTCGACCAGGCCCACGTACCGGCCGGCGCAGGGCAACGACTGGCCGGTCAGGACGACGTCGGCGGCGCGGCGCGCCCGGTCCCCCTTGCCCGGCTCGGTACCGACCGACAGCAGCCCTACCCGGGGGCCGGTGACGGCGTGGGTCACCGCGGCGTAGCCGGTACCGAGGACGGCGTGCCGGGCCAGGGTGGCGGGTCGGGCCTCCAGGGACCCGCCCACGTCCAGCAGTACCACCGGACCGACGGTGCCCGGCATGGTGGCGACCAGCGCGGGCCGGCGTACCGCAGGCCAACGGCCCAGTCCGAGGGCCGCCGCGGTGACCGTGGCGCCGGTGGAGCCGGCGGAGACGACCGCGTCGGCGTGGCCTTCGACCACTGCCGCCACGGCGGCCCGCACGGTGGTGTCGGCGCGGACCGCCCGGGTCGGATGGTCGGCCATGGTGACGACCCCGTGGACCGGTCGCACCGCGACCCGGACGCGGTCGGCCGGGGGGAGCGCGCCGAGCAGCCCGTCGGCCGCCTCGGGCGGTCCGACGAGCAGCAGGTGCAGGTCGGGGTCGGCGCCGAGCGCCCGCAGAGCGCCGTCAACCACGACGGCGGGAGCATCGTCCCCGCCGAGGAGGTCGACGGCGATCCGCACGGTGCCCGGCTCCATCGGTACCCCGGCCGGATCGCTCCGGCCGGCGGGTGACGGAGCCGGCGCACCGGGCAACCGCCAGGGCGTGGGCGCCCGACCCGGGGTCGGGAGCGTCACTCGGCGTCCAGGTCAGACCTCAAGAACCTGACGGCCGTTGTAGGTGCCGCAGACGGAGCAGGCGGCGTGCGGCAGCTTCGGCGACTTGCACTGCGGGCAGGCCACGGTCGCGACCGCCGCGGTCTTCCAGTTCGCCCGGCGGGACCGGGTGTTGCTGCGCGACATCTTGCGCTTCGGGACGGCCACGGTATTACTCCTCTTTACGGGTCAGTTGCGACAGGCCCGCCCAACGCGGGTCGATCTGCTGGTGGCTGTGATCGGCCGGCAGATCATCCCAGTGCACCCCGCACTCGGGGCACAGTCCTGGGCAGTCCGTTCGGCAGAGCGGGTTGGTCGGCAGTGTGAGCACCACCGCATCCCGCAACGCCGGCTCCAGGTCGATCAGGTCGCCCTGCATCCGGCCAACCTCGTCCTCGTCGGTCGTCTCGTCCGTGGTGCTGTTCTCGTACGCGTACAGCTCCTGGATCGGGACGGTCAACGAGTCCTCGATCGGGCGCAGGCAGCGCCCACACTCGCCCCGGACGGGACCGCTGACGGTCCCGGAGACGAGCACACCCTCGGAAACCGACTGGAGACTCAGGTCGAGGTCCAGGTCGGCACCTTCCGGTACGCCGATCATCTCCAGGCCGAGGTCCGCCGGTGCCGGGGACACCCGCTTGACCGTACGCAACGAGCCAGGTCGGCGCGGCAGCTCCCTCGTGTCGAGGACCAGCGGCGACCTGGGGTTGAGTGAGGAAGGCGTGTGTTTGGGCATAGTCAGACTCCGGCCTGTGAGAGGCCGACAAAGCAGGTTACCTGGGCCGCGGTCGTACCGTCGAACCGGGGCCACCGCCCCGCCGCGTCCCGGCCCTGCCGCCGGCCGGATGGTACTGCTGACACCTGTCCTGGCAGGCGCACCCGGAACGGGCCGGGACCGAGAGGTCAGAACGGCAGTGGCCGCTCCGCCTCGTCACCGCCGAAGGTACCGATTTCGCGGAGGGCGTGCATCTTGTCCCGACCGCGCTCGATCGAGGCCAGCGCCCGGGTCAGGAACTGCTCGAAGTTGGCCAGGGCGGTGTCGACGTAGTCGTCGACCTCCGCCCGCAGCCGCTGCGCCTCGGCCCGGGCCTCGGCGATGATCCGGGCACCCTCGTGTTCCGCCGAGACGGTGATCTCGTTCATCGAGACGAGCCGGGCGTGCTCCGCCTCACCCTCGCTGATGATCCGGTCCGCCTCCCGTCGGCCGGCGTCCATGATCTTGTCCCGCTCCTCCAGCAGCGCCGCCGCCCGGCGCAGGTCGGCGGGGAGTTCCGCCCGCAGCTCGTCGAGCGCGGCGATCATCTCCCCCCGGTCGACCATGCAGTTGTTGCGGGACATCGGGACGGACCGGGCCGCCTCCACCATGGCGATCAGTTCGTCGATGCGGTCGAGCGGGTCCACCGGCACACCACTCCTGTCATTTGTCGGCCGACCTCCATGATGCGGGTTCGGACCGTTCTGCTGCTCCACCAATGATGCGGTGCGGAGACGACAGGTGGCCCATCCCGTCCGGCGCGGCGCGTCGCCGACGGATGGGTTGGGTGACCGGTGGTCAGTCCCGGGTACCCGGGGTCAACCGCAACCGCAGCTGCTCCCGGACCAGGTCGGGCACGTGCGCCGAGACGTCGCCACCCCACTTGGCCACGTCCTTGACCAGGCTGGACGAGAGGAACGAGTAGAGCGGGTTGGTGGGCATGAACAACGTCTCGACCCCGGCCAGCCCGATGTTCATCTGGGCCATCTGGAGTTCGTAGTCGAAGTCGCTGACCGCCCGCAGGCCCTTGACCAGGACGGCGGCCTGCTGCGCGCGACAGAAGTCGACCAGCAGCCCCTGGAAGGACTCGACCCGGACGTTGTCGTACGACGCGGTCACCTCGCGCAGCATCGCCAGCCGCTCGTCGACGGTGAACAGGCCGCTCTTGGACTGGTTGATCAGCACGCCGACGATCACCTCGTCGAACAGCCGGCTGGCCCGGCCGATGATGTCGAGGTGCCCGTTGGTGACCGGATCGAACGACCCGGGACAGACCGCACGTCTCATGATCGGCGACCGTACCAAAGAGAAGTCTCCCCGTAACGCCGGCTGCGCTCCCCGGTGATTCCCTGCACCCAGTCGACCGGCCCGGTCCGGCTGGACCGCTCCACCACCACCAGGGCGTCCGGGGCCAACCAGCCGCCGTCGACCAGCGCGGCCAGCATCGTGCCGAGGTCGGCGTCGGGTACGGCGTACGGCGGGTCGGCGAAGACCACGTCGTACGGCGCGCCGGGGCAACCGGCGGCGAGCACGGTGGTGACCTTCCCGGTGACCAGCCGTACCGCCGGGGTGGCCCGCAGTCCGGCGATGTTCTCCCGGATCACCCGGGCGGCCCGGGGGTCGGACTCCACCAGCAGCACCTCGGCGGCGCCCCGGGAGTACGCCTCCAGCCCGACCGCCCCGGAGCCGGCGTAGAGGTCGACGAACCGGGCGCCGGCCAGGTCGAGGTCCGCCTCGATGGCGCTGAACAACGCCTCGCGTACCCGGTCCGAGGTGGGGCGGGTACCGGCGCCCGGTGGGGCGGCGATCCGCCGTCCACCGAGCGTGCCCGCCACGATCCGGGTCACCGTCGCTCCCTCTGCATGACGGGGACGCTACGGGACGGCCCGGACGCTGACGGGGCCGGTCTCGGCGGGGGCGGAGGGCGTCGGTGGCACCGCACGGTCGGTGGATTTCATGTCGTGAATCAACCACGCTGAGTGCATCAATTATCTCGAATCCGCATCATCGGGCTTGATGATTGCTGAGAACTGTCCCTTAGTGTCCGTTGTCGCTAGGGTCGGGCGCTGTGTCGGCCACCGATCGCCGACCACGGCGTCGGGGAAGCGCCACCGCGCGTCGCGCCATCACCCCATTCCCGGCAGCGACCGTTCCCGGCCCCCGCACGTCGCCCTGAAGCCCCTTGCACCCCAGGAGCAAGTGTGATCCGTACCAGGCTGTCGCTCCGGCGACCGCTCGTCGTGGCCGGCGCCACCCTCGCCGGCCTCGCCACGGTCCTCGCCCTCT
>NZ_WVUH01000639.1 GCF_017614955.1 Micromonospora echinofusca | reverse complement strand
CGCCCCGCCACCGCTCTTCCCGCCCGAGGACCGGGCGTTCATCGGGGTCACCACCAAGGAGGGCACCTACGACTTCGCCCCGGTCGACCGGTTCGGCAAAGCGATCCGGCACCGGCCGGCCGTGATGCTGTTCAACCACGGTTGGGCGGTCAACGAGACGTTCGACCGGGCCGAGTTCGACGCGGTCGCCCGCCGGGGCATGCTGCCGATGCTCAGCTGGGAACCGTGGAACTACCGTGACGACCGGAAGAACGCCGACGGCACCCACGCCCGCCAGCCCCGCTACCAGCTGAACACCATCTACGGCGGCGCACACGACGACTACATCCGCGCCTACGCCACCGGCATCCGGCGGCTCAACTACCGGGTCGCGATCCGGTTCGCCCACGAGATGAACGGCTTCTGGTACCCGTGGGGCGCCGACGTCAACGGCAACGCCGCTGGGGACTACGTGAAGGCGTGGCGACACGTCCGACAGGTCTTCACCGAGGTGGGCGCCACGAACGTCATCTGGGTGTGGAGCCCGAACGTCCTCTTCGGGGACACGCAGCTCAAGCCCTTCTACCCGGGCGACGAGTGGGTGGACTGGATCGGCCTGTCCGGCTACTACGGCACCGAGGGCACCGAGAACTACCGCTCCCCCCGGACCGTCTTCGGCCGCTCCATCACCCACCTGCGGACCTTCACCAGCAAACCACTGGTCATCACCGAGACCGCCGCCACCGACAACGCCGGCCTGAAGGCCCGCTGGGTACGCGAGTTCTTCGGCTACCTGGAGGACAACCCGGACATCATCGGGTTCATCTGGTACGAGTCGGTGAAGGAGTGGGACTGGCGGATCGCCACCGCCCCGGCCGCCTCGGCCGCCTTCGCCGCCGAGGCCGACGATCGGCGGTACGACGTCCGTTGGGCGACGAACGTGGTGCCCCGGGTGACCGCGAAGGTGCCACCCCGGCCGACCGGTTCCCCGGTGGAACCCACCGGCACGGCACGTCCACGCTAGACGGTCGTGACCCGGTGGGTGGCCCGGCGGGGGCGGTGTTCCCACCGTGACCGGGCCGCTCGGCACCCGCCACCCTGGCCCACTCCTGATAGCCTGCCTGCTCGTGAACGACGTTCAGGGGGGCCCGCCCAGCGGGAACGACGGATACGACGAGTACGGCCTGCCGATCACGGGGCAACGGCACCTGCCACCTCCGGCGGCGCCCCCGCCGCCCCCGGGCGCGCCGGTCCCGCCGGCCGGTCATCCGGTGCCCGGTCCGCCCGCGCAGCCGGCCGGTCCGTTCCCACCGTCGTACGCACCGGGCGGACCGTACCGTCCGGTGCCGCCGCCACCCGGCCCGACGGTCGGCCCGGCCAGCGCCCCGACCCAGCAGATGCCCGTGGTGCCGATG
>NZ_WVUH01000638.1 GCF_017614955.1 Micromonospora echinofusca | reverse complement strand
GGCTCTACTGACGTTGTCGTGGGTAGGGGTTTCATGATCGTCCGGGTAGTGGTGGGCACAGGCCGCCGCGTCGGAGCATGGCCATGGTGATCAGGGCGTTGGCGGAGTGGTATCCGTAGCCCTGGCGGGTCAACAGCCGTAGGTGGGTGTTGTTCGCCTCGATCCGGGCGTTGGACAGTCCGCAGTCGAGCATGTTGTGGATGGCGTCCAGGTGGGTGCGGATCGTGGCGGCGAGTGTGACGAACGGTGGTAGCTGGCTGCGGGAGGCCCAGCGTAGCCACCCGGTGAGTAGGTGTTTGCCGTCGTCGCCCTTGACCGCGACGATCTCGCGGAGTTGTTCCTTGAGCAGGTAGGCGCGGTACAGCGGTTTGTTCGTGGCCTGGATCTGCGCGAGGGTCTGTTTCTGGGTGTCGGTGAGGTGGTCGGGGTTGCGCCACAGGGCCCAGCGGGCGCCTTTGAGCATGCGGGAGGTGGCATTGCGTTGGCCTGTGCCGCCCCGGGCGGTGTTCCACACCTGGCGGCGGACCTTGTCCAGGGCCTCACTGGCCCAGGCGACGAGGTGGTAGGGGTCCAGGCAGCGTGCCGCCTGGGGTGCCCGCTGGGCGGCCACGCTGGTGATCCACTCTCCGGCGTCGGCCGATACGTGGGTCAGCTGGGCGGCCCGCTGCGCTCCGAGGTCGTCGAAGAACGCGTTCACGGTGGCCTTGTCCCGCCCGGCGCGGGCCCATACGAGACGGCCGGTGTCGTGGTCGACCACGACGGTCAGGTACCGCTGGCCCTTGCGGTAGGCCACCTCGTCGATACCGATACGTCGCAGGCCGTCGAGCCGGTCGGTCGTGCCGCCGGTCTCGGCGACGACCCGGGCGGCGATACCGGTCACCGCCCGCCACGAGATCCGTAACAGCTGACCGACGGTGGACGCGGCGGTGTGGGCGGTGAGCCACGCGCAGGTGTCCTCGAACGCGGTGGTGAACCGGGAACCATGCCGTGCCCACGGCGTGCCCACCACGGTCGGACCGTGGACCGGACAGTCCACCCGCGGTGCGGCGGCCTCCACCAGCACCCGCACCACACCGAAGTCCAGATGCCGCCAACGGCGTACCCCGCCACCCCGGTCGTACCAGGGCGCCCGCGCACCGCAGCGTCCGCAGCGGCGGGCTGCCCCTTTGCGGGCCCGTACCCCGACGACCAGCACGTGACCGGCATCATCGTCCTCGACGGTCAGCGATTCGATGACCACCTGCGGCAGTCCCAACAGTCGCTGCCATATCCTTGCATCACGCACGCCGTTTCCCGATATGCCCCGATTCCGATCTCGACAACCGGAACCGTAGGCCGGTAAACGGCGTGCGCCGCTACGGCACGCTCAACCCACCCACGACAACGTCAGTAGAGCC
>NZ_WVUH01000637.1 GCF_017614955.1 Micromonospora echinofusca | reverse complement strand
TGCGTCCAGGGAAGTGGTGTACGACTTGCCCGTGATGGGCGTGTTGCGTAGATGAGAGACGGCCACCGCGCGATCCTTCGAGACGGCTAAGTCCGAGTGAAGGAGAGTGATGCGCGATGGCCGTATCTGAGAGTGTGAACCCTGTTGACCTGCTGTGCGAGCAGATCGCGGGCGCGTCGCCGGACATGTTGCAGGCGATGATCAAGACGTTCGCGCAGGCGGTGATGTCCGCCGAGGCGGACGCGATCTGCGGTGCCGGGTATGGGCAGCGCAGTGACGAGCGGGTCAACTCGCGTAACGGATACCGGCCTCGGGAGTGGGACACCAGGGCCGGGACGATCGACCTGGCGATCCCGAAGCTGCGCCAGGGCAGCTACTTCCCGGACTGGTTGCTGACCCATCGTCGGCGGGCCGAACAGGCACTCGTGTCGGTGGTCGCGACGTCGTATCTGCTTGGGGTGTCGACCCGACGGGTGGAGAAGCTGGTCGAGCAGCTCGGGATCCGGCAGCTGTCCAAGTCGCAGGTCTCGGAAATGGCCGCCCACCTGGACACCCAGGTCGAGGCGTTCCGCAACCGCCCCCTCGACTCGGGCCATTACACGTTCGTGTGGACCGACGCGCTGACGATGAAGGTCCGCGAAGCAGGCCGCACCGTCAACGTCCACGCGCTGATCGCTGTCGGCGTCAACGCCGACGGTCAGCGCGAAGTCCTCGGCCTCGACGTCGCCTCGGACGAGGACGGCGCCGGCTGGCTGGCGTTCCTGCGGTCGCTGACCGCCCGCGGTTTGACCGGTGTGCGTCTGGTCATCTCCGACGCCCACGCCGGCCTGGTGTCCGCGATCGGCGCGGCCCTGCCCGGAGCCTCGTGGCAGCGCTGCCGGACCCACTACCTGCGCAACCTGCTGACCAAGGTGCCCAAGTCGGCGCAGCCGTGGATCGCCACCCTCGTCCGCACGATCTTCGACCAGCCTGACGCCGACGCCGTCCGAGCCCAGTACACGCGGGTCGTGGCCACGATCGAGGCGAAGTTCCCGGCCGCCGCCGAGCACCTCGACACCGCCCGCGACGACTTGCTCGCGTTCACCGGTTTCCCGCGTGAGATCTGGCGCCAGATCTGGTCGAATAATCCGCAGGAGCGGTTGAACAAGGAGATCCGCCGCCGCACCGACGTCGTCGGGATCTTCCCCAACCGGCCGTCGATCATCCGCCTCGTCGGCGCGGTCCTGGCCGAGCAAACCGACGAGTGGACCGAAGGACGCCGCTACATGGGCCTGGAACTCCTCGCCAAAGCCCGCATGGTCGTCATCAACGATCAACACGACACCGACCAGACCGACCCCGCCCCGATCGCCGCATAACATCAGACCGGATCCCGCGATGGCCGTCTCTTACACCATCAGCACGGACGTGACC
>NZ_WVUH01000636.1 GCF_017614955.1 Micromonospora echinofusca | reverse complement strand
GGGTCGCGTCCGCGCGAGTGGTGTAAGAGACGGCCATCGCGGGATCCGGTCTGATGTTATGCGGCGATCGGGGCGGGGTCGGTCTGGTCGGTGACGTGTTGGTCGGTGTCGATCGTGACCATGCGGGCTTTGGCGAGTAGTTCCAGGCCCATGTAGCGGCGTCCTTCGGTCCACTCGTCGGTTTGCTCGGCCAGGACGGCGCCGACGAGGCGGATGATCGACGGCCGGTTGGGGAAGATCCCGACGACGTCGGTGCGGCGGCGGATCTCCTTGTTCAACCGCTCCTGCGGATTATTCGACCAGATCTGACGCCAGATCTCGCGCGGGAAACCGGTGAACGCGAGGAGGTCATCCCTGGCGGCGTCGAGGTGCTCGGCTGCGGCTGGGAACTTCGCCTCGATCGTGGCCACGACCCGCTGGAACTGGGCTCGGACGGCGTCGGCATCCGGCTGGTCGAAGATTGTGCGGACGAGGGTGGCGATCCAGGGCTGCGCCGACTTGGGCACCTTGGTCAGCAGGTTGCGCAGGTAGTGGGTCCGGCAGCGCTGCCACGCAGCGCCGGGCAGGGCCGCGCCGATCGCGGACACCAGGCCGGCGTGGGCGTCGGAGATGACCAGACGCACCCCGGTCAGGCCGCGGGCGGTCAGCGACCGCAGGAACGCCAGCCAGCCGGCGCCGTCCTCGTCGGAGGCGACGTCGAGGCCGAGGACTTCGCGTTGGCCGTCGGCGTTGACGCCGACAGCGATCAGCGCGTGGACGTTGACGGTGCGGCCGTGCTCGCGGACCTTCATCGTCAGCGCGTCCATCCACACGAACGTGTAGTGGCCTGAGTCGAGGGGTCGGTTGCGAAACGCCTCGACCTGGGTGTCGAGGTGGGCGGCCATCTCCGAGACCTGCGACTTCGACAGCTGCCGGATCCCGAGCTGCTCGACCAGCTTCTCCACCCGCCGCGTCGACACCCCCAGCAGATAGGAGGTGGCCACGACCGACACCAGAGCCTGCTCGGCCCGCCGACGGTGGGTCAGCAGCCAGTCCGGAAAGTACGAGCCCTGGCGCAGCTTGGGGATGGCCAAGTCGATCGTCCCGGCCCGGGTGTCCCACTCCCGAGGCCGGTATCCGTTACGCGAGTTCACCCGCTCGTCGCTGCGCTGCCCGTAACCGGCACCGCAGATCGCGTCCGCTTCCGCGGACATCAACGCCTGCGCGAACGTTTTGATCATCGCCTGCAACACGTCCGGCGACGCGCCCTCGATCTGCTCGCGCAGCAGGTCAACAGGGTTCACACTCTCTGATGCGGCCATCGCGTTCTCTCTTCCTTCTCTGACTTGGTCGTCTTGAAGGATCGACGCGATGGCCGTCTCTCATCTACGCAACACGCCCATCACGGGCAAGTCGTACACCACTCCAGCGGACGCAACC
>NZ_WVUH01000635.1 GCF_017614955.1 Micromonospora echinofusca | reverse complement strand
ACCAACCACCTCACCACCGGCCCGTCGGTGGGCGATGCCGGTGGCTGGGCCGGTGGTGAGGTGGTTGGTGCCGGTGGTGAGGTGGGCCCGTCGGTGGGTGGTGCCGGTGGCTGCAACGGCTTCAGCCGCAGCCGACCGGTGACCGAGGACCAGGCCCAGGGGTGCCGCTGCGGGGTGTGGCAGATCATGAAGAGCTTCGCCCGCTGTCCTGGGCTGACCGTGACCGGCCAGGTACGGAGGTGTCCGTGCTGGTGGGCGCCGCGCTCGTGCTGCCGGCCGTCCGCCTGCGGTGGGCCGTCCGCCTGGGCCGCCGCTGCGACGGTGGGGACGCCGAACAGGGCCGCCCCGCCCAGCGCCGCACCGGCGATCACCCTGCCGAGGAACTTCTTAGACATGACTCCGGGTCACTCCATTCCCTCTAGCCGTGGGCTCGACGGCAGCCGAGCCATCACCGAGCGTAGAGGTTTTGTGAGTTTGGGTCGGATTAATGCAGGTTTTCACCTGTCCGGGCTCTTGGTCGACCCGCGCGCCGTCTGGGCCCCGGGCGGCGGTCTGCTCCGACCGGCCCCGAATGGGCGCCACCACCCGCTCTCCCGCCGGCCGTACCCGGACCGACCGTCCGCGTCGTCCCGTGCCGTTCCGGCCCGTTGCGGGTGGTCTGGCGCTGGTCGGCGTCGATCGGGTGTTGTCTTGGAAGCGCTCCCATGCAAGAATCTGGGCACTGCGTAGGGGAGCCACACCGCGCAGTCGACGCCGAGGGCAACCGGTTCCTCCGGACGGCGTCCCACACGGCCGAAGGGCAATCGGTCGGCACCACCCATCACTGCTGCCCGTCCGGGCTCGGGCAACCCACCACACCCGAAGACGCGCCGCGGATCCGTCCCCAGAGAGACGTCCGTCAGGCGGTCGTGCCGGTCCCGTTCGCGGTCCGGTCTCGCCCAAGGAGATCAGTGGTAATGAGTTTCTGGAGAAACATGTCCGGCCAGCGCCGGGCGATTGCGCTCGCCGGTGCGAGTGCCCTGGTCGCGGGGGGCATGGTCACCCTGCCGGCGACCATGGCGCACGCGGCGGCCGGCTGCGAGGTGCAGTACACCACCAGCGACTGGCAGGGTGGCTTCACCGGTAGCGTCACGATCAAGAACCTCGGCGACGCGATCAACGGCTGGACCCTCGGCTTCACGTTCCCGGACAGCAACCAGCGGGTGACGCAGGGCTGGTCGGCGACCTGGGCCCAGAGCGGCAGCCAGGTCACCGCCAAGGACCTGGGCTGGAACGCCTCGCTGGCCACCGGTGCCTCGACCAACATCGGCTTCAACGGCTCGTGGAGCGGCAGCAACCCGAAGCCGACCTCGTTCACCCTGAACGGCGTGGTCTGCAACGGCGGCACCACGCCGACCAGCCCGACCCAGAGCCCGACGGCGTCGCCGACGAGCCCGACGCCGACTCCGACCGACCCCACCCCCACGCC
>NZ_WVUH01000634.1 GCF_017614955.1 Micromonospora echinofusca | reverse complement strand
CGGAGCCTGCGAAGTACGAGCCCGACCAGAGCTTGTTGGCCCGGTAGTAGTGGCGCGCGAGGTCGGGGAACTCCTGCCGCATCCGCCGGCTCGACACGCCCTTGAGGGAGTTGACCAGTCTCGCCAGGGCGACCTTGGGTGGGAGGTTCACGAGCAGGTGGACGTGGTTGTTGTCCCCGTTGAACTCGACCAACTCGGCCTCGAAGTCGGTGCACACCGCCCACATGATCTCCTCCATTCGGGCAAGGTGGCGGTCATCGAACACCCGGTGTCGGAACTTCGTCACGAAGACCAAGTGAGCATGCAGAGCAGAAACACAGTGCCTACCAGTGCGGATGTCTTCGAGATCGGCCATGGACCATTGGTACGGTGCGTCTGTGCAGCTCCGTTACAACTACCGCGTGTACCCGACGCCGGGTCAGCAACAAGCGCTGGCCCGGGCGTTCGGCTGCGCCCGAGTGGTCTTCAACGACGGGCTGCGCCTGCGCCAGCAGGCACGCGAGAACGGCGATAAGTACCTGTTGGACGGCGACCTGTCCAAGCGGGTCATCACCCAGGCCAAGGACACGCCCGAGCGGGCGTGGCTGGGCGAGGTGTCCAGCGTGGTGTTGCAGCAGGCCCTCGCGGATCTGAACGTGGCGTACCGCAACTTCTTCGCCTCGATCACCGGCAGGCGCAAAGGCCGTAAGCTGGCTGCGCCCCGGTTCCGTTCCCGCAAAGACAACCGGCAGGCCATCCGTTTCACCAGGAACAGCCGGTTCAAGGTGCTCGACAACGGTCGCCTGCGGCTGCCGAAGATCGGCGACGTGCCGGTCCGCTGGTCGCGCAGCCTGCCGTCCGAGGCCACCTCGGTCACGGTGATCCGGGACGCGGCCGGCCGGTACTTCGCGTCGTTCGTCGTGCAGACCACGCAGGACGAGACGTTACCGCCGGTCGACGCCGAGATCGGTATCGACCTCGGTCTGACCCACTTCGCGGTCATGTCCGACGGCACAAAGGTGACCGCACCGAAGTTCCTACGCCGCGCTGCCCGCAAGCTCAAGCGGCTGCAACAGGATCTCTCGCGCAAGCAGCGCGGAAGTCAGAACCGCAAGAAGGCCGCCGTGTTGGTTGCCAGGGCACACGCCCGGGTGGCCGACACCCGGCGGGACTGGCAGCACAAGCTGTCCACGAAGGTAGTTCGCGACAACCAAGCGATCTATGTCGAGGATCTGTGCGTGGTCGGTCTCAGCCGGACCCGGCTCGCAAAGTCCGTGCACGACGCGGGCTGGGCCAGCTTCACCGGCATGCTGGAGTACAAGGCCGCCCGGTACGGGCGCACCTTCGCCCGGGTGGACCGGTTCTTCCCGTCCACCCGGATGTGCTCCGACTGCGGCCGGATCAACAAGAAGATCCCGCTCGACGTCCGAGCGTGGGACTGCCCGTGCGGCAGCCACCACGACCGGGACGTCAACGCCGCGAAGAACATCAAGGCCGCCGGACAGGCGGACTTCAACGACCGTGGAGCGCAGGTAAGACCAGCATTCGTGCC
>NZ_WVUH01000633.1 GCF_017614955.1 Micromonospora echinofusca | reverse complement strand
TCCCACCCGTGGGTCGGCTGGCGGGCGGGACGGGCTCCACCTGAGGTGTTACGGATCGCTGTCGTCCGATCCGTAGCACGTCCGGCTAGACGATGTCGCGCGCGGGATAGCCGAGGACCTCCACGAGATCGCCTCCCGTTGCCGCGTCGAAGGCGTCGTGGATGTCGTCGTCGAAGTGGTTCCTCCAGTCGCCGGCCTTGCCCTTCCGGTAGTGGGAGATCTGCCCCGGGCTCTCCACGTTCTTCTTCATCCGGGAGAAGCTGTAGCGGGACAGGAGGGTCTCCAGCTCGGCCGGCGGCAGCGTGATCCCGCAGTGCCGCATCAACTGGTCCACCTCCTCCGGCTGCCGTTCGCCGGTCAGATCCTCGTACCGGAACAGCCGGAAGTTCTCCGAACTCGGCGCATTCGCCCACGACCGGAGCTGCTTGAAGAGGTACCTCTCGGAGAGCCGGTCGATGACGTGCAGCAGCCCTTCCTTCATCGGCTTCTCCTGCAGGGTCTTCCGGGCCTGCGGGATGTCACCCATGGGAGCGTGCGAGTTCCGGAGGGAGAAGTAGCTCGACACGACGATGTCGCGCGGGTCCCGGATGACGAAGAACGCGCGGTAGGTGCCGGGTTTCGAGATCTCCTCGAAGCGCGGGTAGGAATGGAAGAGCGCCAGGCCGATGCGGCCGGGCGGGATCACGGGCAGGGAGCGCCGCTTGTAGAAGCGCGGGTCGTAGGGGAGTAGCCCGGAATGGCGGTAGACGATGGGATCGCTGAACAGCTTCTTTATCCACTGGCTGCCCGTCTTGCGTACGGTGCAGTGGTAGATGTTGTCATATTCGCACTGCGTGACCACCGGAACTGTCAGCCGCGTTCGCGCATTCTTTGCTTCGAGCTGTGCTCGTCGTGCCACGATGCGCATGGAATTTGGCGTGTGGTGCTTGGCGAACTGGATGGTGCGATTGATCATCGGTCAAATCTTATTCGTGTCTGCGAACGGGGAGGCCATTGATTCTCGCCCAATTAGGCCATCTTGGTGAAGATTCCCGGGCTGCGGCTTCTCTGTCCGGTGTGTCAACATACCGCAGGAATATCCCCGACGAGCCTATTAATGTCAATCCCCTGCGGTGGGCAATCGGTCGGTCGCCGGGGTGCGGCAACGTGCCGTGAAGGAGTCCGAGCAGCTCGCCGTCGGGGTGCCGGGTATCCCCGAGCCCTTCTCGCAGGCGCTGTGGCCGTAGCCGGTGGTGCCGGAGGACGGCGGCCCGATAACCGGCTGCGCAGCCGCAGGGGACCGCGGCAGAATGCCGGCCCATGAAGGACAGACCGGTTGGTCTCGCGGAGAGCGACCTGTTCACGGCGCTCGACGTGGGCTGGGGCATCCGGGCCGGGTCGGCGGAGTACCTGCCGGTCGGCGCGGGCGGCTACCACTGGTCGGTGGTGGACGGGGCCGGCGCGGCCTGGTTCGTCACCGTCCACGACCTCGGCGCCGACGACGAGACCGGCTGCGACGGTGAGACCGGCTGCGGCGAGGCGGCCGGGTGTACCGGGG
>NZ_WVUH01000632.1 GCF_017614955.1 Micromonospora echinofusca | reverse complement strand
GGACGGCCACCACGCCCCGCCGTCCCACCACCGGTGGTAGAGGGCGGAGTCCACGCCGACGACGAACACGTCCAGCCGGTTCGGCGCCCGCGCGACCACCCGCGGTTCACTGAGGCAGCTGCCACCCAGCCGGTCGTACCCGGTGGCGTCCGGCCACCAGGCGGTGCCGTCCCACCACTTGTGGTAGACAGCCAGGTCCAGGCCGCGCACGAGGACGTCGAGCCGGCCCGGCCCCCAGGAGGCGACCCGGGGATCACCGAGGCAGGTGCCGCCGAGGTTCTCGTAACCCACGGCCGACGGTGACCATCCGGCGCCGTCCCACCACTTGTGCACCAGCGACCGGTTCGTGTCGCGGACGAAGACGTCCAGACGGTCCGGCCCCCACGAGGCGACCTGCGGCTCGCCGAGGCAGACGCCGCCCAACTGCTCGTAACCGGCGCCGGACGGCATCCAGGTGCCGTCCGCCCACCACTTGTGGTGGATCCCCGAGTCGGCACCCCGGCGGACGACGTCGACCCGGTCCGCGCCCCGGCTGACCACCGGGGCCGCCGGCTGCGGTGTGGCGCCGGTGGCCAGCAACGACGAACGGGCGGTCTGCAGACACGCCTGCATCCGGGCCACCTGACCCTTGGTGAACATCATCATGGCCGCGTCGTCGACGTAGTCCATATAGTTGACGAACATGTCCCCGTGCGGCCCGTTGTCGCAGCTCAGGCGGGGAAAAGTCGGGCTGCCGTGGTTGGGGCCGGCCTGGTTCGGAGTGTCGTCCACCTCGTCGGTGCCACCGCAGCCGGTACCGTCGTCACCCCAGATGTGGAACAGGTTCAGATAGTGGCCGACCTCGTGGGTGGCGGTCCGGCCCAGGTGGAACGGCGCGGTGGCGGTGCCGAGGGTGCCGAACGCGGTGTAGGTCACCACCACACCGTCGGTCTGCGGCGGTCCGCCGGGAAACTGGGCGTAGCCGAGCAGTCCGTCACGGAGCTGACCCACCCAGAGGTTCAGGTACCGCGACGCCGGCCACGGGTCCGCGCCCCCGCTGGCCGCCGACTTGATGCCGTCGTCGTCGGGGGAGAACTGTGCCACCGTGGTGGACGTACGGGTGATGCCCGTGGTCGGTCTGCCGGCCGGGTCGGTGGTGGCGAGGTGGAATTCGATCCGGGCGTCGCCGACCAGGTCCCGGAAGGCGTCCGGGACGTTCCCGAGATCCCGGTTGGCCGCCCGGTAGTCGGCGTTGAGTATGGCGATCTGCGAGTGGACCTGCTCGTCGGAGATGTTCTGCTGCTCCTCGCGCCACACCACGTGTACGACGACCGGGATGCGGACGTGGTCCGGGAAACGGGTGCCGGCCCGGCCGGACATCACCGACCGGGTGCTGTTCTCGATCGCGCCCCGGGCCCGGGCGTAGTCCGGTGACTGGTCGAGCAGTCTGCGATGCACCGGCATCGTGGCACACCAGTGCCGCTGCGGGCCGGTGCCGCCACCCGTCTCCGCACCCTGACCGCCGCCGGGCGCGCCCGGCGGCGGTCAGGGTGCGGAGACGGGT
>NZ_WVUH01000631.1 GCF_017614955.1 Micromonospora echinofusca | reverse complement strand
GTAGTGCTTTGTTAGGTTGGGACGAGTTGGTGGCAGAGAGGGCAGAACCCGAGCCAGGTCGCGAGTAGGTACTGCAGTTGCCGCAGGACGGCGTAGAGGCTCAGGTCTGCCCCACTGCTTTTGGGCGGGTCGTCCGCAGTTGGGTGAGGAACAGTTGGGCGGCCGCGGTGAGGGTGACGTGGCGGTGCCAGCCGATCCAGGAGCGGCCTTCGAAGTGGTCGAGCCCGAGGGCGGTCTTGAGTTCGCGGTAGTCGTGCTCGACGCGCCAGCGGCTCTTGGCCAGGCGGACCAGTTCGGCAAGGGGTGTGTCGGCGGGCAGGTCGGACAGCCAGTAGTCGGTGGGTTCGTCCTGGCCGGGAGGCCATTGCACGAGCAGCCAGCATTCGGGCAGGACCCCGTCGTCACCGCGCTGCGGTCCGCGTCGGATCACCCGACCGGCGGGACGCACCCGCAGGGCGAAGAAGTGCCCGGACATCTCACCGACGGGCCGGTCCGGGTCGCGGTCCGGTGTGGATAGCCGGGCACGCCAGCGCACCACCGTCGTGGCGTCAGCACCGTGGGTGAGGGCGAGGTCTTTCAGGCTGCGGGCCGGCTGGGGGTAGCGCGGTGTGGGGTACCTGCCGACACCGGCGTAGGGCACCTCGACCGGCTGGGCGTCGCCGGGTTGGGCGGTGGTGGACGACGTGGTCGCGACAATGTAGCCGATGCCGCGTTCGGTTAGCCCCTGACGGAACTCGGCGACCTGGCCGTAGCCGGCGTCGGCGGTCAACACGGGTGGGCGCAGCCCCCACTCGGCCAGCTCGTCGAGCATTTCCAGGGCCATGAGCCACTTCGGCCGGTACCGCTCGGTGTCGGGGACCTTCGACGCCGTCCGCCGGCGGCGGATCTGCTCGATCTGCTCGGCGGGCGGCAGCCGCACCCGGGTGTGTGGTTTCTTCGCCCCGGCCGCATCGAGGGTGACGGGCTGCTGGCGCAGCCTGCGGGCGTGCGGGTTCGCGGGCTTGCCGTCCGGGCCGGGGACGCAGCCCTCGTCCCAGGACTCCGGCACGAACAACCGCCAGTTCAGCACCGCCGAGGCGGCGTCTGTCGCGGCGTGGACGCTGACGGCGATCTGGCAGTTGGCGACCTTGCCGAGGGTGCCGGAGTACTGCCGGGCCACACATGCCGAGGCTTTGCCGTCCTTGGGGAACCCGGTGTCGTCCACCACCCACACCTGAGGCGCCACCACGTCGACCGCGGCCGTCGCCAGCCGCCGTCGCACACCGGCGACGTCCCAGGTGGACGAGGTCAGGAACTGCTGCAACTGCTGGTGATCGACCCCGAGTCGTTCCGCCATCGGCTGCATCGACTTACGCCGGCCGTCCAGCATCAGCCCCCGCAGATACCGCAGACCGGTCGCCCGCTGATCCGACCGCCGCAACCCCGCGAAGATCCCGGCCGCGAAGTCCTCCAACTGCGCCCGCACCCGAACGAGTTCCCGCTCATCCACGCATCGCACCCAAACACCACCACGACCCGCATACAAGCGACACGCCACAACGACCTAACAAAGCACTACT
>NZ_WVUH01000630.1 GCF_017614955.1 Micromonospora echinofusca | reverse complement strand
CCCGCCTCCGGTCCCGTCCCCGCGCCCGCAGGGCGCCGGTGGATAGCCGCCAGCCGGTGCCGGCGCACGACCGGGGACGGGGGCACCGCCGCGCGGTCGCCCGGGGATCGGCGCGCCGCCCGGCGGGTGGCCGGGAGCCGGTGTGCCGGCTGACGGGTAGTCGTCGGCCGGAGCCGGACCACCGGCCTGCGGCGGGTAGCCGCGCGGCGGGCCGCCCGGTCCCGGGCGGTTGCCGTCGGACCAGGGGTCACGACCGGCCTCGGGGGGCGTCGAGGGAAACACGCCCTGATCGTGCCAGACCGGGAGGGCGAAACGCGGACCACGGTTTCAGCGAAGTAAAAACCTGCCCGGTAAGGGCCTACAAGCCGGGCAAACGGGAGTTTACGTGAAAGCACCCCCTGGTTAATCAGTTAGGCTCAGGTCCTTACCCGCCCCGTCAGCGACGCCGGGACCCACGCCAGTCTCCAGCGGTGCCGCCTGCGCGGAAGCCGCTGGTCACCGCGCGGCCTCGTCGGCCGCCGGGACGGAGGTGATCGTGTGGAGATCCTGCTCCTGGTGACTTCGCGCGCAGGTGAACCAGCGGCCGTACTGCCCGCTCTCGACCTGCTGCCGCACTCGGTGCGTACCGCGCCCCGGGACGTGCGCACCCTCGTCTCCGGGCCGAGCCCGGACGCCGTACTGGTCGACGCGCGCTCCGAGCTGAGCGAGGCCCGGGCGACCTGCCGGATGCTGCACGCCACCGGTCTCGGGGTGCCGCTGCTCGCGGTGGTCACCGAAGCCGGCCTGATCGCGGTCAACGCGGACTGGGGCGTGGACGACGTCCTGCTGGCCACGGCCGGTCCCGCCGAGGTGGAGGCCCGGCTCCGGCTCGCCGTCGGCCGGCTGAACAGCGTGACCGCCGCAGCCGGCGGCACGATCCGGGCCGGCGAGCTGAACATCGACCCGGACACCTACGCCGCGAAGCTGAAGGGTCGGCCGCTCGATCTCACCTACAAGGAGTTCGAGCTGCTGAAGTTCCTCGCCCAGCACCCGGGTCGGGTGTTCACCCGGGACCAGTTGCTGCGTGAGGTCTGGGGCTACGACTACTTCGGCGGTACCCGTACCGTCGACGTGCACGTCCGGCGGCTGCGGGCCAAGCTCGGCTCGGAGTACGAGTCGATGATCGGTACGGTCCGCCAGGTCGGCTACAAGTTCGTCGTACCGCCGTCCCGCTCGCTGCCCGACTCGGAACCGGCACCCCTGCCGGTCTGACCCGCACGGTCGCGCCAGGACCGCCGGCATCCCGCCGAAGCAAAGACTGAAGAATCCTCATAAAACCCTTTTGGGAACCACGTCGGTCCTATCCTGACTGTCGGGTTCAGCAAAGGGGGCGACCGTGTCCGAGACGACCAGTCCGACGGCGGGACCGGCCACCGGGAAGACGGGCCGGGCCTCCTGATGCCGGCCACCGCGACGGTACGGGCCCTGAGCGTGGTGATCCTGGTGGTGACCGCACTGTTCGGCACCGCGTACGTGCTGGGCCGGTCGCTGACCGCCGACCCGGTACCGGTCCCCCCGGCCGGCCTCCTTCCGGCCCCGACCGGTGCCCACC